>NZ_JBMMUF010000004.1:0-358258 GCF_049257235.1 Pseudoalteromonas maris | reverse complement strand
TGCAGAGTCAGTAGCAACCTATAATAAGAGGAGGCCACACATGGCCCTAAAATACAAAACGCCCGATGAAGTACATCAGGCGTTTTAATCAAAATAAGTGTCAACTTATTTCAGGACTAGTCAGGTCAAACTGTTCTTAGCTAAATTGCGAGACCAACGATGATTGCTGGTCAACTTGATGCAGTAAGCTGTGGTTCAATGATTCAGATTCTTTGCCGTGTTCGCCACTGGTAAAAGCGAGGTCACGAACAGACTCCACGTTCTTAGAAACTTGTTCTGCCACAACTGACTGTTGCTCTATGGCAGTTGCAACACAGCGATTTAAATCGGCCAAAACACTCACTTGCTCTTGAATAACATTGAGGCTTTGGCCACTAAAGCTGGCATTTTCAACCGTCTGTTTCGATAACTCTATGCCGCGCTCCATGGCTGATTGCGCATTCTCAGAAGCTCGGTTTATAGCTTCCATCTGCTGGCTGATTTCTTTGGTTGATTGTTGCGTTCTATGTGCCAACGAGCGCACTTCCCCTGCGACCACAGCAAAACCACGCCCCTGCTCCCCTGCGCGCGCAGCCTCTATTGCTGCGTTCAGAGCAAGTAAGTTGGTTTGCTCTGCAATGGCATTGATTTCATTAAGAATACTGCCGATTAAAACATTGCCCTGAACCAAACTTTGCAGCTCAGTCGCGGCAGATTGCAGCTGCTCATCTAAACGCTCAATATCTTCTATCGTACAATCAAGCGACTGTTTACCTGACGAAGTATGCTGCTCTAACGTATCGGCGCTTTGCGCAGCTTGATGAATGGATACTGCTAGTTCTCGAATAGTTGTTGAGAATTCGCCCATAGCATCTGAAATCTGATGCACTTCATTTGACTGTTGTGACAGTAATTGTGCAACTTTCTCACCGTTAAACGAAGTGAGCTGCACATTAGAATATACTTGCTTGGTCACATCATTTACTCGACCAACAACAGCACGTAATTTCGCTTGCTGCATCTCCATCGCCAAATCGAGATACCCGAGAATGTCCTTATGACCGCTGTAAAGATAGAGCATCATACTGTTTGGATAGACTTGCTTGGCCTTAGTAACCATTGTTTTATAACGCTGGCGCCATTGAAAAAAGACCCAACTCAGTACCAGTGTAACCATCGACATCACTGAGCTGAGCCAAAAAAAGTTAGATGCAATAGTGTGAGTAATAGCAAGCAAAGATAAGACAATAAGCCCCACCATTATCAAAGTGGTCATGTCGTATTCACTGTTATCGCATTTACTTTTTTTGCCCTCCTTGATTTTCTTGTATTCCAATTTTGCTCTGGTCACAACATCAGCTTTTGGCTTAGTCCTGACCGATTGGTATTCGTATACTTTGCCGTTGTCATCGCAAATAGGTGTCACAAAAGCGTTAACCCAATAGTAGTCGCCGTTTTTACAACGATTCTTAACTGGAGCCATCCATGAATCACCGGCTTTAATAGTTCGCCACAGGTCTGCAAATGCCTTCTTTGGCATGTCAGGATGCCTGACTAAGTTATGCGGCTGGCCCAGCATTTCGTCCAATGAGAATCCAGCAACGTCACAAAACTTGTCATTTGAGTACGTAATTCGGCTATCTAAATCTGTCGTTGAAAGAAGTGTGTCCTGTTCTGAATACGTGACCTCAGACTCTGAGTGAGGGCCTACTTTCATATCTTTTACCACCTGTTGTAATTATTCTTAGCATTGATGTGACCTAAAGGTTCAGGCCTCCATGCCAAAAAAGGTACAACACACCTTAAAATACCTTTAAAAGGTACTTTGTCAACAGACGATGACATGGATCCCACAATTCATCGCATCTAACTGTGAAATATATGATTTTTACGCTTCACTGACTGTGTATTGAATTTACAAACGCCACAGTGCTAATGTGAACCAAGTAATTGCTACCAAGGACACGTAAGTGACAGAAAAAGAATTTTTAGACGTATTTCCAAGAGCCTCTGAAATCAAGGTGGCTTGGGGTGATATGGATGCACTGCAGCATGTTAACAACACTATGTACTTTAAGTATTTTGAGATAGCGCGCATCGATTTTTTTACTCAAGCCGGTATTTTTAAGCGTTTAGAAAGTGAAAAGACAGGCCCTGTATTGGCCGACAACTTCGCCAAGTATTTGCGCCCCGTGACCTATCCCGACACTTTACTCGTAGGTGTAAGTGTGAGTGATATCGGCGAAACTGGCTTTATGACCCACTACAGTGTTTTCTCAAAAGCACAGCAAAGCTTGGTGACTGTTGGCAAAGCCAAAGTAGTGATGTTTGACTTTAATAACATGCAAAAAGCACCGTTAGATTCGACTCTTTTGGACTTTTTGCACGCTAATGAAAAAAGGTAACAGATGGAATATGCAAAACTAGGCAACAGCGGCCTCAAAGTTTCGCGTGTTTGTTTAGGCACTATGACTTGGGGACGCCAAAACACCCAAGCAGACGCCGATGAACAGCTTGCATACGCCTTAGAACAGGGCGTTAACTTCATTGATACTGCTGAAATGTATGCCGTACCGCCAACCCCCGACACCTACGGCAAAACAGAAGCCATTATTGGCGATTGGCTATCGCGTAATGCCAACAAACGCCATGACATAATTATTGCCACTAAAATTGCTGGAAATGGCCTGAGTTGGATCAGAGATGGGCAAGACATCACCAAAGAAGCGGTAATTAATGCCGTAGATAAGTCTTTGGCGCGCCTGCAAACAGATTACATCGACTTATTTCAATTGCATTGGCCAAATCGCACTTCCCCTCACTTTGCCAAGCATTGGCCGGGGATCATGAACATTAATAACGTTGACAAAACACAGCAAAGAGCCCAGATGCATGAGATTCTTGAAGGCTTAGATGTATGCGTGCGCGCGGGCAAAATTCGCCACTGCGGTTTGTCGAATGAGACCCCATGGGGGATCAGTCAGTACCTTGAGCTGGCAAAGCATTACTCGCTGCCTAGCATGGTATCGATACAAAATGAATTTAGCTTGGTTCACGCCAAAGACTGGCCTTATGTGATTGAGCATTGCCACCATGAAGACGTAGCCTATTTACCTTGGTCACCCCTGGCTGGCGGCATGCTCAGTGGTAAATACCTCGATGGCGCTCGCCCTAGCGGCTCTCGCTGGACTATTTCCCAGCGCAATGGTCTGTTCCGCGACACCGAACTAGCACAACAAGCGGTAGCAAAATACCAAGACATCGCGCAGCAACATGGCATGACTACCGCTCAACTCGCATTAGCATGGGTGAATCAAGTTCAAGGCGTTACATCGACCATCATTGGTGCAACAACACAAGCACAGTTGATTGAAAACATTACCGCTTTTTCCATGCATCTTGACGATACGGCATTAGCGCAAATTGACGAAGTATTGAGGCTATACCCTGCGCCTTTCTAGATGATACTTAAGTGCCTATTTCTGGCTAAGAATACTGCTTTTTTTAACGCGGGCGACACTTAGCCAGTAATAGGTTTTTTCAATAAGGTGCGCGGCATCAATAGGCTTAGTCACATAGTCACTCATCCCTGCTTGCAGGCAGCGCTCTCTATCTCCTGCCATGGCGTTGGCCGTCATTGCCACAATTGGCACCCCCACGTAATGGGCCATTGCCTCGCCACTGCGAATCGCAGTCGTAGCGCTGTAACCATCAAGTACCGGCATCTGGCAATCCATTAGGATGACATCAATATCATCACGTTTATTGAGCTCATCAAGCGCTTGTTGACCGTCCATGGCGACCACTAATTCAACCGGTAAGTCTTTAAAAATCCCTTTGACCACCGCTTGGTTAATCGCATTGTCGTCAACAATCAGTAATGTCGAGCCAGCTATGGAGTCAAAATCAAAATTTCCTTGCGCACTGACTTTATCGCTTGTCTCAAAGTGGCTGGGGCCATCCATATCAAGGCTATGCGCTAACAACACGGAGGTTATCGGTGAGCCAATGCATATTGCATTATCATAATCATTGACTAAAAACTCACAGTCAGTGTTACAACCACTGACCAGCACCACCTTTAACAATTCAGGTGACACGGTTGCTAATAGCTCACGCAATTGCAAATGCGTTTGCTGAGTTTCTTTGTCCAATGATGCAAAAACAACGAGTGGTTTACCCTGAGATTCATAGTGTTGGCAAAGCGACAAAAGCCCATCCCAACCTTGGTCTTTTACTTTGGCTCCCCACGCTTGTAACTGTTTACTAATTACTTCCTTGCGCTTAAGCAGACTGTCGACAACAACCGTAACATGATGCTGCAATGGTTTATCATCGCGCATGTGCATATCACTCACACCTAACAGGAGATGGCCAAAAAAGCGCGAACCACGCTGCGTTTGGCTCGTCACATCGATTTTACCTCCCATTAGCTCAACCAGTTGCTTGGTGATTGATAACCCCAAGCCTGTACCGCCATATTTTCGGGTAATACTGTTATCGGCTTGAGTGAAAGAGTTAAACAACGTCGGAATTGTGTCTTGCTCAATGCCAACGCCTGAATCTTCAATTGAAAAATCGATACGTTGCTTCCCTTCGCTTTCACTGTTGGTAACACGCACACACACATAACCCGAGTCGGTAAACTTAATCGCATTACCTACCAAGTTCGTGAATATTTGGCGCACCCGAGTCGCATCGCCAATAAAATTACGTTGTTTCAACTCACTGGTATCGAGTAAGAGTACCAAGCCTTTTTCTGACGCTCGAATCGAATTGGATTGAATCAACTCCCCTAGTAGCCCTTCAAGATCAATAGATTGAGCCTCTAATTCCATTTTCCCAGCTTCAATCTTTGAGATATCAAGCACGCTGTTAATGAGGTTGGTTAAATTCACCGCACTGGTTTGCGCCAAATTAAGGTAGTTGAGTTGCTGCTCACTTAGCGGCTCTTTTTTAATTAAATTCAACATACCAAATACCCCGTTCATGGGGGTGCGCAGTTCATGACTCATGTTTGCCACAAAAAGGCTCTTCGCTTCATTTGCATCTTCTGCATCCATGCGCGCTTGCTCGAGCTGCTCCGTTCGCTGAGCAACTTGGCGCTCGAGTGAGGAATTGATAGTTTGTAGCTCGTTACGCAGCTGCCATTGCTCTGAGTAATCGTAGAGGATCAACGCGGTACTGGCTTTGGTGCTCTGCTCATGGTGAAAAGGCACCACGTTCAATTGCAGATTTCTGAGATTCTCATGCGCATCGAGATATTCGATGTCCAGCGTAAAATATTCACATTGTTTGGCGCTTTGAATAATCTGACTTTGTGCCTTGTTATCTAAACGCAGTAACTTAGCAAAAGAGCGACCTTTGATATCATTTTCATCAAGCTGAAAGAGCATTTGTGCGGCGGGGTTACTACTGCTTATTTTAAAACTTTTATCTAGCCCCAATAATGGCGTATTTACGCTTTCAATGATGGCTTTGAATTCGCGTATGGATCGAGACATATGCAACTGCTTAGAGACAAAGTGGTTATACCAAATCAATACCACTAACATCACCAAATAAGCGACAATGAAGGCGCTAAACCACACTCTCCACTGTGCTGCAATAGCCTGCTCAAGATGCTCTTTAGTAACATAACTCATTAGGGTTAAGGTAATGGGTTTAGCGCGATTACTGACCTCAACTGTTTGCGATTGCAAAAACACATCTTGAGAGCTCAATTTATCTCGATACAGTTGCAGGCTATAAAATCGCTGGCCGGTATCAACAACTTGTTGAAGGGCTGGGGTAAACGTTGAGTTGTACTCATTGGCATATTGCCAGCGGGTGTCTGGGTGACTAACAAAATGACCAGCGCCGCCTATCACGTACAGTCCCATTGCTGGCTGTAAGTCATCCATCAAACTACTAAGCAATTGATTGGCATCGTAATTTATCACCACGATAGCCCGAGGCTGCCCTTTCTCATCAAATACCAAACGGCTAATACGATAGGTTGGCTCAGGCACTTCTGGAAGGCGACCAAACTCACGATTTAGATTGATATCGGATATGTATGTTTCATCCTTGGTGAGCGCCATGCTATCAACAATGTAATCGCGCCCACGTTTGGATTGCAGCTTTTGTTGGCTGGTTAAGTTTGTGCTTTTTGGGCTGTTGTCTACACGCACAAATTCTTCAAAGCGTTCGTTAACGAGTATGTATCTTAACTGCACAATTTCTTTGTGCTCAGCGAGGTATGAAGAATATATCGTTGCTAGGCGGTCGCGCCATTGCTCTAAACTGGTGTTGTCTAGGGCGTCAAAGCCGCCGTTGTCGATGGCCCGAATGATCCCCTGATTCGGTGGTGTGTTACTCAACACCCTGACTTCTCTTTGGCCATATTCCAAGCGCGTTTGCACGATAGCTCTTAGGCTTTCGAGTTGCTGAGTGAGCTCTTCTTGAACCTCAAGCGCGTGATTCTTTTGCACTAATTTATAGCTATAAAAGCTCGTTCCTAAGAAAACTGCACTCAGTAAAAGTAATATGCTTATCCATCCGAAACGTTCAAACCAACCCACACTCAACCCTTTTATTAGCAGACTACTTTCTGCTCAATCCCGTCACCGTAAAACAATACGTGCATTCATACAATTTGCCTCAGCTATGAGCATAGCTGAACCTGTAAGTATCACAATAAGGAACGCCAAATAACTTAAGCTATTTGTCTTAATAATGGGGCGTGTTGACCTTTGAGGTATGACTATTGTTCAAATCAAAGGCTTTGCAGTGTGTTTTTACAGTATATTTCTGATGATAACGGTGGTCGCTAAACACACAAAAGCGACGGCTAAGAGCTTATTGATGCTCAACTGATTACGCTCCAACCATGGATAAAATCGTGGGTGACTGCACATAACAGCAACAAGCACGTACCACAGCGTATCAATTAAGGTCGGCGTCGCCACCATCACCACTTGCTGCGTCGCTGATATCTCGCCTTGAGGAATAAATTGTGAAAACAAAGCCACAAAGAAAACCGCCAGCTTGGGATTTAAAAAAGCAATCGCAAAGCCATCTTGAGCCGCACTTCGGTGCACTGACTTCGCCTTGTTAAAATTCATCTTAGTTGCTTGAGCGCGCCAACTTCCATAAGCCAAATACAGCAAATATGCCGCCCCTGCAAAGATGATTACATCAAATAGAATGGGAAAGGTCTGTTGTAAGCTGCCTAAGCCAAGAACAGCCAACAAAGCGTATAAGCCCACACCCAAACCATGACTGACGGCACAGATCACACCACCTCGAAGGCCTCCATGTAAGCAGTGCTTTAAGACGACGGCAAGGCTTGGCCCCGGCGACATCGCCCCCATAAGACAAATTCCGACCAAAGCAAGCCAGGTTGTTAGCTCCATTATTATTGCCTTTGCTGTTGAATTAACTCAAATAATTGTACCGTTGCCAGGGCATCATTCATAGCGCGGTGATGACCTTGCAAATTAATCTCTAACTCGTTGCATAACTTGCCAAGAGAATAGGATTGATAACCGGGTAAGTGGGTGCGTGCCAAACGTACCGTACACAATTTGGGCAAACTCAAAACCCGCTCAGTGCGTGCAAATTCGCTACGTAAAAAGCCATAATCGAAGTTAACGTTGTGCGCGACAAAAATGGTCCCCTGCAAAAACTGCCATAGCGACTGAGCCACCTGCGCAAAACTAGGAGAGTGTGCCACCATCGCGTTGTCTATCCCTGTTAACTCAGTAATGTGCCTTGGGATATGACGCATAGGGTTAATAAGTGAGTGCCAGCGATCAACCTCTTGACCATTAACCACCTTTATTGCAGCTATTTCGGTGATACGGTGGCTTTCTTTGCGCCCACCTGTGGTTTCGATATCGACAATCACATACGCTTGCTGTGGATTCACTTGCCACTGCACACTTTGCACGCCAACATCAAACCCCGCTCTTTGTAATTGCCTAATAGCGATAAGCTGATTGCGACGTAAACTATCGCCAGGGGCTTTTATTTCCTCAAAGCGCAGCCCTTGCTCATCAATCACCAACAAATCAGGGTAGCCATCTTTGGCATTGTAAAAATCTTTCGCCATGACCTCTAATTGACTGTAAATAGCACCAAGTGGTGCATGTTCGATAAACAAGGTCAGTGGCTCTAACACACCTTCATGCCACCGAATAAAGGCGTTCGCCTGCTGATAATATCGTGCTGCATGCTTACTAATGTGGGCAATCAGCTTAGCTTTACAGTCGCATTGCTTAAACAAGGCGGCAATTTTATGTTCATGAAGATGATAAAAACGTCCATCGCGCAAGCTCGTTGGCAATACGTCAAACTCAGTGCATGTCCCACCTTGCTCACTGTTATAAAGCTCATCCCAAAAACACAGTGCAAACAAGTGCAACCACAGCGTATTTTCACAGTGCAGTGCACGCTTACCTTGGCATTGGTAAAGATCAATCACCCCTTGCTCAACCCGATGCGAATAAGCCTCATCTATCGCGATTGGCTTAGCACTTTGTAGCAAGTCTGTGAGAATACTGGTGCGCTTACCTTGGAACTTAAGGGCATAAAAGTCTTGCGCGAATAACAGTGTTTGTTCACAGTGAGGCTCATCAATAAGAGACTGTAATTGCGCCTCGACCCAGTCTTTATCGCCACGCTTATAGCGGTGTCGAATCAGCAGTTCAATAGCACTGGCGTCATCACTTTTCGCCAACATCTGCATCGCATGTTCTTCACACCCTAAAGCCAATAATTGTTTACCGATAATCGACAAACATTGATGATAATAACGTGTTGCTTGGGCGCCATGTGGAGGTTCACTTTCACTGAGTACACTCGCAAGTGCGAGCGCATGCGCCCGCGACTGTATATTTTTGCTTTGATAGCGCAGCTGCGCAAATGTAAACGCACTTTTGGCATCTGCTAGGGTCATAAACCGCACCCCGAATTCTGTGTCTGTGGTACGGCGAATTCCCAAATCACGCAATGAAAATTGCGTCATGGAGCTATTGATGCGACCGAAAAATAAAAACAACAGATAGTGCAATTGCGCGTGATAGCTGTGTACGATAAAACCAAGGAATAACTGCGTATGACGGACGTGACCAAAGCTCAGCGTTTGTTGGCAGTATTCAAGCCAGAGCTGCTTCTTTGCAGACAAGGCAATACCCGCTAAGCCCAACTCTTTACACAGAGCCACTAATTCTATTTTGGTCAAAGACTCAAGCCAGGGCGCGAACTCATGCTCTCCCACATGGCGCACCCAGCGTTTACGTTTGAGCAACGCCAGCGCCAATGGCACATTATCGATTTCTTCATAATTGAGACTAGTTTGCTCAACAAAATCTGACTTTCTGTTGTACATGCGCACCAACACACACTGCGCATGCTCTGGCAGAGCCAAAAAATCAGTGATGTACTCACGCTCGGCATCTGCACATAGATGCCAAGCATGTTCTTGATGATATTGGAGAAACTCTTTGAAATGCGCCAAATAATAACGTGGCGGTAGAACCTTTTTATCCATGCAAACACACGACTAGCTAAAGCAGACAAAGAGATTAACACTGTTTATTTATACAGTAAACTATTGCGCGTGCCAGCGCTTGCTAATAATCACCTCGTCACGCAATAGCACCTGCCCTTCAAACACTTGACCTTGCTGCACCTTCCCAACCCCTTTGGGAGTGCCAGTTAATAACCAATCACCGTCTTGCAGAGGCTGCCATGTAGCGAGCTCATCAATGGCACTTTGCACTGGGTAGAGCATATGTGATGTGTGTCCGTGCTGGACCAACTCATCGTCTATGTATAAACGTAGTGATAAATCAGCAACATCCGCTTCTTTAATGGCCTTAAAATCGCTGACAACTACTGCCCCTTCAAAACTTTTAGCACGCTCCCAAGGTAGCCCCTTCGCCTTAAGTTGGCTCTGTATATCGCGTTTAGTTAAATCCAAGGCAAAGGCCACAGCCACAGGTGTGTTGTTGGCAATCGCAAAGCACAACTCTCCTTCATAATGGAGTTGCTGAGCGCCATGATAAGCGTGTAGGTCGGCGCTTAAGACCGATGAAGGCTTATTAAAGATAACCATTTCGTCAGGCATTGCATTGCCAAGCTCAGCAATGTGCTCAACATAATTACGGCCAATACAGGTAATTTTTTTTGGCGTGGTAAACATAAATAACTGTGTGTTAGGGCTAGATTGTGCCAGTGTAGGAGCAGCGCTTAGTTGGTGCAAGCAGCTTGGGATACAACGCAGTTGCGTCCTAGATTTTTCGCCCTATAGAGCAAACTGTCGGCATGGCTAAAGGCATCGGCAAAAGGGTCATCATGGGCATAATCAACTTGCGCAACTCCCATACTAATCGTTACCGTTAAATCACCATATTGGGCAAAACGCAAACAACTAATAGCGAGGCGAACTCGCTGTGCAATCCGGTTAGCTTGCTCTAAATCTAAGTCATGCAGCAACAACACAAACTCTTCACCACCAAAGCGCGAAGCCAAGTCATCTTCGCGTAAATGTTTACGAAAACAATCAGCGACAGTCCTCAAAACCGCATCACCTGCAATGTGTCCGTATTTATCATTTATTTTTTTGAAGTGATCTAAATCAGCTACGATGACGCAGCTGTGCTGTTGCTCTGAACCTGAGCGGTGCAAACGTTCACTTAAAATATCCATAAACGCGTTGCGCTGTAATAGCTGCGTTAAATCATCATAACGCGCTAACTCTTGCCAATACTCTCTAGAGTCAGACATCCGCTCAAGCCGAGATTTTACAATACACGTCCCCACAGTTAACACACTCAAGGTCAGCACATACGCTTGTAACATCACTTGTGATTGCAACAATGAAGGCTGCACAAAAGGGCCAAAATCGTTATTGAATATGTACGCCAGCGCTGCGATGCAAAACAATAAGACCGTATACATATGCTTATTGGCGCAGAAAAAAGAAAAGGCAATTATGGTTGGGATCACGAAAAAGATAATACCTGAAACGCAAAACTTGGCGAGCACCATGAGCAATAAGGCGATGCTCATACCCACCCATGCAGCACTGACTTGCTCCGCTCGTGCGCCAGAGCGATCACTGAGGTAGGCGTCATACATTACGTAAATGAGTACAGCACCAATAAAGTGGGCAAAAAACAACTTGATAGTGTAAATAACAAGACTATCTGCGTGGATGTAGTCACCAATGAAAAGGTTTAACGTTGATGCTGTCGCAGCCAATATTATTGGGATCACCGCTATTTTTAGCAGTAATATCCAGCCTTTGAACTCTTGTAAGCCATTAGGTATTAGGTGGCGAATCAGCTTCACCATTAACCAGGGGCACGACGTGTCAATCAGTGCGGCTATCAGAGTATGAATATTGCTCCATAGATCTAAATCGCGACTAATCAATGAATAATTAACAACAAGACTGGCTACAAAAATGGCACCTAATGCATACCTTCCGTAGCGCATCACCATAATAATTGCGACCCCTGTACTAAAGAAGATAAGAGGAATATTGGTAGAGTCACTACTGAAATATGCGGTACTTACCGTCGCAAATACCACATACAAAACACCATACACGACAAGCTCTGCCACCAATCTCGGTGATAAAGGTAATAACTTCCTATGTGTAATTTGCTCTGACCACTGAGCGGATTTAAACAATCGCAAAGTGAAGCTCCGCGTATTTATAATTGGTACATTATAGCGTTTTGTATAACTAATAGGAAAGTATGAATACTATGCGTTAGATCAAAATATCATCAATCAAAATCTGTTTAGCTAGAGGCCTAAGACATAAGGAGGTGTATATGCGCTTACCAGCTCTCATAACCACACTCAAATTGGTCATCGTTTTAGGGGTATTATTAATACTTGCCGGACACACACTTTTAGTCACAGATTCAGTAAGAAACCACTTTGGAATTCATGGGTTTATGGTGGGTGCAGCGTGTATTGCAGTAGGCTTGATAATGTCTTTGCCAACCAAGATTTACCTCACTATTTTATTGATGCGTAGCGAGGGGCAAGACAGTAAATTTGATTGAACAAGGTAACTGCCTGTTGGCAGTTACCTGATATATACAATTACGACTTTTCTTGCAGTGTACGCGCTACAGTTCGCATACCAACTGTTGTTGCGCCCGCGGACCAAAGGCTCGTTGGCGAGTTTTGGAATGCCGCTGCTAAGTCCATATGCACCCAACCTTGACCTTCGTCACGTACAAAGCGTGATAGGAAGCCAGCAGCATTTGATGCACCGCCAAAACCACCGCCTTTTTGTGGACGGCTATTAGCTGTATCAGCATATGGCGATGGACAGGTATTTTGGTGGAATTTCTCAAGCGGTAGTGGCCACGCGCCTTCAAATTCATCTCGAGCAAAGCCTTCAACGTCACGTACCATGTCTCTATCAAGACCAAATAACGCTGTATATTCTTGACCTACCGCAACCATAGCCGCACCTGTTAGCGTTGCTGCATCGATGATAGTCGCAGCACCTGATTCACTTGCTGCCATTAGGCCATCTGCAAGCACCAAGCGGCCTTCAGCATCGGTGTTAACGATTTCAACGGTCGTGCCATTTTTGTAAGTAAGGATATCACCTAACTTGTATGCATGACCTGAAATCAAGTTTTCAGCACAGCAAAGGTACATTTTTACGCGTTTATCTAGACCACGGTTAATCGCAAGAGCAAGGCCAGCTGTTACTGTTGCTGCACCACCCATGTCACATTTCATAGCCAGCATGCCTTCGCTTGGTTTGATTGAGTAACCACCTGAATCGAAGGTAATACCTTTACCTACAAGCGCTGACGCCACAGGTGCGTTTTCATCACCTGTAGGGTTAAAGTCTAACTCAAGTAATACGGGTGGACGCTCACTACCACGACCTACTTCGTAGATGCCAACCCATTGCTGCTCTTTGAGTGCTTCACCTTTAATGATTTGGTAGCTTACGTGCTCTGGTGCTAGTGATTGGATAAACTCGCCCGCTTTTTCAGCCAAACTTTCAGGGTAGATGTCTTCAGCTGTGCCGTTAATCATCTGGCGCATCCAAATAGCAGATTGCTTCAGAGCAGCCAGCTCGTTTAAATCGCTTTGTGCGTTATCTACAAACTCAACGCCATCTAGTACTTTCGGGCTTACAAAACCTTGATAAAACGCCCATTGGCTTTCTGTGCACCATGCGTCACCTGTTAGGGTCACCGCTTTAATTCCTTGATTGGCAATAGCACGACCGGCCATTTGCACGTTTTTCAAGGTATCCACTTCGCTTAGGTGAACACTCGCACCTTGCTCGTTGAATGATACTGATGCAGCTTCGCCCCAATGTGCAGGTGCGGCTTGTTCACTTAGTTGTACTAAAAATTGTTGACTCATGTGGGTCCTCTTGGACTGTGATTACAATTAGCAGCAGTTTACACTAGGGCCACGCAGTTCTAAAGAGATGTACGATTAATGTTATATCAACCGATATTACAGCCAGCCACCCTACTCAAACGCTACAAACGCTTTTTGGTGGATTTACGCCATCCTGATGGCCATGAGTTCACGGTTCACTGCGCTAACACAGGAAAAATGACAGGCTGTGCCGAGCCAGGGGTGCGTGCATATTATTCTGAGAGCGACAACCTCAAGCGTAAATATCGCCACTCATTAGAACTAACCAGCAACAGCGCTGGAGATATAATTTGTGTTAATACAGCAGTCGCTAATAAGGTGGCGATTGAAGCCATTGAGCAAGGGGTAATCGATGAGCTGGACGGTTATGACACCTTGTTAAGCGAAGTGAAGTACGGTGATGAAAACAGCCGCATCGATATTTTATTAACTGATGCAACTAAGCCTGATTGCTACATTGAAGTAAAGTCTGTGACCTTGTTAGAAGCGCACGGTCAGGGCTACTTTCCTGATGCACAAACCGTTCGCGGACAAAAACATCTACGCGAGTTGATGGCAATGAAAGCGCAAGGGCATCGCGCGGTGTTACTCTTTGCAGTGCTGCATACGGGTATTGAACGAGTAAGCGCTGCGGCACACATTGATCCCAAGTATGCACAATTACTGCAAGAAGCCGTAAATTTAGGAGTGGAAGTGTTGGCTTACAAGGCCAAAATCAGTGAGCAAGGTGTCACCCTGACTCATGCAATTGAATTTATCAGTTCACCTTAAACGCAATGTGAGATGGATAAATAAATACACTACATGGTGAGAGTGCATGCCCGCTTTAGGTGCAGCGCAAACGAGCTGCGTTGCCTTGGCCGCGGGCGATAACGTGCGTCTTTGTTTGTTGTAAACTTGCGTTTGCCATTTAAATTCTACCTAATTCGTTGATTACTGCTTTGCTAGGGCTTGACGTTATTTATCTAAGCCGCCCATGCACAAGTATTTAATTTCAAGATAATCGTCTAAGCCGTACTTAGAACCTTCACGACCATTACCTGATTGCTTCACGCCACCAAATGGTGCAGCTGCATTTGAGATCAACCCTTCGTTAATGCCGACCATGCCATATTCCAGACCTTCAGCTACGCGCCAAATACGGCCAATATCACGGGTGTAAAAATAAGCGGCAAGGCCATATTCAGTGTCATTCGCTTGGGCAATCACATCGGCTTCTTCGTCAAATGCAATGATGGGCGATACTGGGCCGAAAATTTCATTGCGAGCGATTGGCATATCGTTGGTGACCCCAGTCAGTACGGTTGGCTGGTAGAAGTTTTCACCCGCGCTATCTCGCTTTCCACCTAGTGCAAGCTTCGCGCCCTTTGCGAGGGACTCTTGCACTAACGCTTCAACGTCGCTGAGCGCTTTTGAGGAAATCATCGGGCCAATAGTGACGCCCTCGTCAAGGCCATTACCTATGCGCAAAGCAGCAACCGCAGCTGAGAATTTATCGGTAAATTCAGCCAGTACGCCTTGTTGTACAAAGATGCGGTTAGTACATACACAGGTTTGCCCTGCATTGCGGTATTTAGAGGCAATCGCGCCTTGGACCGCTGCATCAATGTCGGCATCATCAAAGACTATAAAAGGGGCATTCCCACCGAGCTCCATAGATACTTTCTTTACCGTCGTTGCACACTGACTGATCAGCGCCTTGCCTACGGGTGTAGAACCTGTGAAAGTGAACTTAGCCACATCTGGATGCTGGGTAAGCACTTGACCCATACCGCGGGCATCTTCACCGACAACCACATTAAATACGCCTGCTGGAATACCCGCACGCTCTGCCAGTTCAGCCATTGCCAATGCAGATAACGGGGTTTGTGTTGCAGGGCGCACGACAAAGGTACAACCTGCAGCCAATGCCGCCGCGGCTTTACGCGCAATCATGGCATTGGGAAAGTTCCATGGTGTGATAGCCGCCACGACCCCTACTGGCTGCTTAATAACGACAATGCGTTTGTCACTTGAAGGGGCCGCGATGGTGTCGCCATACACGCGCTTACCTTCTTCTGCAAACCATTCGATAAATGCAGCACCATAGGCAATTTCACCTTTAGCCTCAGCTAACGGCTTACCTTGTTCTAGAGTCAAAATGCGGCCTAAGTCCTCTTGATTAGCCATCATTAAGTCAAACCAGTTGCGCATCAAACGTGCGCGCTCATGGGCGGGCTTTGCCGACCATGCTTTAAGTGCTGATTTTGCAGCTTTCACAGCCAGCTCTGTTTCAGCAACGCCCGCGTTACTTACTTTGGTCACTTCTTGCCCGTTAGCTGGATTGATAATGGCTACTTGAGACTCGCTGCTATGCCAGCTGCCGTTGATATATGAGAAGTTTTTCAACAGCTGATTGTCTTGAAGACCTAATTCGAATGTATCGTGCATTACCGTTCTCCGTTGAACATCGCGTTGGGGTATTAAATAACAATAGTAAACTGGGTTAAATAACAAACTTTCAACCTCTCACGCTCACCAAACATTGAGCCATTGATATCAGCTTGTGCATTAATGCGCACTAATACCATGGTGCCATGCTTTTTATCTAGGGGATAGGAGATCCCCTATTCGGGGGTAGTGTGCTGTTACAAGCAAAAAAAACGGTTTGCACTAGGCAAACCGTTTTAGTTGGGAATGGGGGCATACTGCACAAGGCAGTTGCCCACTCTGAGGTTCCAAATTGTTACTATTGCGCTTTTGTATGGCTCAGGTCCATCTCGGCAATTAAGTTGTTAGTAATATCACCTTCGCTGAAATACAACGGACGCAGTGCCGCATTTTGCGAGTAATAGCGACTTTGGTCGTCGAAGTGCTCAGAATCCGAATGCGAGCTCTGTGACATCGTCAACAAGCCCTTAGCCACCGGACCTGTGTCGGTGAAATTCATCACAAACATCCAGCTTGAACCATAGTTTACAGGGTAACCATCAGCACTGAGTCCAGACGCTAAAGGTTGACCTGTAATTGCATCATTGAGGCGGTCAAAAATCTTGTAAGGAATGACCGTTGAATTTGATAGCGCACGACGGTCAAACCTAAATACATTGAAACCACCTTCTACGCTCATTGGGCCCGCCCAAGGCAGCTTTTCACCCGAGCCCATACCACCCGCTAAGGTTTTTTCTACAAACTGTAGATCTCCTAGTGTGGCATCTAAGGCAAAACCATTATCAGTGACATTTAACACCGCATGAGCTAGGGCTTCTAGCGCTGTTCCATCTAATCTCAGGGTATTAGGTGTGTTTGGCGCATCAGTCACAGAAAAGTTATCAAAAAGGTGTACTTTGGGGTCAAACAAATGAGCAAACTCACGCACAAGTGCAGCCCCTTTGCTATCAAGATTCATCTTGCCATCGAACTGGGTCAATACCGCACACGCTGAACTTAAATCCACATCTCGACCACCAACATTCACTGGTGTACTGCCTTGTGCCTGACATTGTTCAATGAGGTCTGGGATCACCAAGTCATACAGATAAATATCATTTCCAATGAGCGCTTGCTCTAGCTCTGCAAAGGAAAATTTACCATCCGCGCCGCCACCATCGCGAAGCAACTTTAACCCCATACGGGTGCGTAATGATTGTTGGTAAAGCACGTCACCATATTGTGCTGCATAGCCTAACAGCGGCTGCTCTGGGTTAGTCAGCCAGTAACTGTCGTTAGAATTTTGTACATAGTCAGTACGCTCAAGTTTGGGTGCATCCTCGTAAGCAACCACTCCTGTCGATTCAAACAACGACGTGTCCCCCGGCACTAAATCAAAACCGGTTTGCTCGCGCAGCGCCACCAATTGTGGCTGCAATCGCATAGCAAGGTTTGCAGTATCACCCACTTGCAACACGGTAGAGTCATCTATATAAAAGGCATTACCCTCTTTATCCGCCGCCATCGTGTTATTAAACGACACGCCATCGAACTCTTTGAATGCGGTTTTCATATCATCCAGTGAGTTTGCCGCGTTTAAGCGTGACCAAAAGCCCACCACATCCATATTAAATTCATTGGCGTCTTTTATAGTAAAGGCGTTGGAATCGCTCCAACCTAAGCCAAATGCAGCGGGCGTTTCAATCATCAGACCTTGATGTGAATAGTAGAAATCTTTATTCAACGAGATCACTTGCCCAGGCCCCACAGCCACATCAACACTGATGTTTTTACTGGTGATTGGCATTTCTTCACCATCCAGGGTGTAAGTCATACGATCGCCATCTTTGAGCGCCAATTGATAAATAATGAAGTGACGAGCTGTTGAAAAGGTGTGCGTCCACGCCACATTTTCATTGAAACCAATGTTGATCACACCGGGCATACCTTGCAAGCTTCCGCCCATCACATTGAGTGAATCAGGAATCGTTAAGTGTGATTGCCAAAAACGTAAATTGCCCTGATGTGGGAAGTGTGGGTTAGCAAGTAAGCCACCTTTACCATTTTCCATTTTATCTTTACCTAAACCCCAACCGTTTGAGCCTAAGTGGTCGTATTTCTTTTGCAGCTTTAAGGTACTGGTTTTGCTATTAAGCTCATGAGCAAAGGCTTTCGCTTGCGCGCCTTGCTGCGTCATCACTGGCAAATACTCGTTACCATCACCGGGGTTAGCGAAAAACGCTAAATCCAAAAAGTTGGCTGAACTGGCAATTTGCACCGTCGCCATAGCGTAGGCCAGCATATCTTGCTCTGTAATGGTGATTGCCCAAGGCTGCCCCGCGCATTCAGGGGCCAAATTTGTAACGCCTGTGTCTGCCACATACTTATTAAAGCCTGCAACAAATCCTTGGTAATGGGCGCGACTTTGCTCATCCAAGTTCATAAAATTATTGGCTGCGTACTCATTCACGCCAAGCGCTTTATATCCAAAGTCTGAAATAAGATGCTCACTATCTCCGCTGCCTGGTACCTTGTCTGGGCCGAAGTACATACTGCGATGCCCTCGCACTTTTACCACTTGGTCCATTAATATGCAGGCATTATCTTTGGCGTACGCATAGCCACTACCAAAGGCCAAACTTTCAATGTTGTCGGCTTTCACATGTGGCACGCCGTACGTGGTCCAACGAATGTTCGCCTCTAACACGCCATCGTCATCAAACAACACTAAAGGCTTAGGTTGTGGCTCTGGTTGAACTGGATCTGGCGTTACAACCACCTCCTCTTTATTGTTATCAGAGCCACAGGCGCTCAATAGTAGGGCGCTGAGCACGGCGGCGACCAAAGGTTTGAGATGTGTGTTCATAGTGCATCCTTTTCTCATTATTTCGATACTTAAGTATCAACCATGCCCTAACCTAGGGCTTAAATCTTGACAAACAACGCCAAAAATTGACTTTGCGCGCCAGTTGACGCACTTTTAGTAAGTCGCATAAAAGAATAAAAATAAAATGCATACAGCCTATGTCAGCTATCAGGTGTTACGCTCCCTTGTTTTGTTTTTGCAAAGCAAGGGCTTATCACGTAGCGCCTGCCTAGAAAAGCTCAACTGCACTGAGCACGAGCTCAACAGCCTAGATAGTCGCTTTACAATCAGTGACTACAACACCCTAATGCGCTGGGCACACCAGCAATTGCAATGCCCACATATAGGCTTGTTATTTGGTGCACACATCGACTTAGAAAGATGGGGAGTGCTTGGACATCTCGCGAGCGTCAGCCCTGACTTACGACAAGTGATTGAATACGGTCGGCGCTTTCATTCTCTAGTACGACATACGCAAAGCTTGAGTGTGCATCAACATGTGAAAACCCTGACGATAGACCTCGGACCAACTCCTCATGAGTGTTATTACGTTATTGATGAGCTCTTTGCCAGTTGGCTGCAATTTGCTAACACCTATGCACTCGATGCCGGTGAGCTTGCGCCACAGCATGTGTACCTTACTCGGGCTGCGCCGCAAACGCCGAAAGAAAAACGCCTCTATGAAAGTATATTGAATTGCGACGTGACTTTCGGCGCATCCACGAACGCGTTAGTGATGCCTAGGGAAGCGATAAACTTGCGATTAAAGCATCCCGACAAAGCGCTTGAGCAATTATTGGAGCATCAAGCACAGCAACAACTTGCTAGCCACAAATCACTGTGTGAAGCGGTAAAGCTGTATATTAGTGCCTTTTTGCCAAATGTACCCAAAACAGCACAAATTGCACAATTATGTGGTTTTTCCCCAAGAAGCTTACAAAGACAACTCGCTTTGCAGCACACCAGCTATACTCAGTTGTTGGATGAAAGCCGAAAACAACTTGCTTTACAGTTATTTGAATCAGATTACAGCGCGGTAGAGGTCAGCAACAAGCTAGGATTTTCAGAACAAAGTGCGTTGCAAAGAGCCTTTAAGCGATGGTTTGGCGTATCACCAAAAAAGTATTTATTACAACAAAGAGAACTTGAAAAACAATAAATCAGCCCTATATAGGGCTCAATTATAATCACTACCTACCTCTTGCGTCCTTGTAGCGTTTAAATCTAGACCCTACTGCACTATAAAGAGAACGAAAAAGTGTTTGCTAAGGGGGTGGTATTTTGCTATTTATAGCCGCCGGTATTTGCCGGGGACTCGGTATTTAAGGATTTAGGAGATAGTTATGCCAGAGCAGCGTAAATTAGGTTTAATCGCTCAGGCGGGGTTAGAGCCGTATCAGGAACAACCAGGCGAAGAGTACATGAATGAAAAGCAACGTGCTCATTTTCGCAAAATTCTGGAAACGTGGCGTAACGATCTGAGAAATGAAGTAGACCGCACAAAAACTCATATGCAAGATGAAGCGGCTAACTTCCCAGATCCGGTTGACCGTGCAGCACAAGAAGAAGAATTCTCACTAGAACTGCGCACTCGCGACCGTGAACGTAAATTGATTAAGAAAATCGAAAAGACGTTAACGCTAATTGATGAAGACGATTTTGGTTACTGCGAATCATGCGGTATCGAGATTGGTATTCGTCGACTAGAAGCACGTCCTACAGCTGACCTATGTGTTGACTGTAAATCGCTTGCCGAAATCAAAGAAAAGCAAACAGGTCGCGGCTAATACTCCATGACCCATTTGGATGGGGGCTCCAAAGCTCAACCCTATGTGGGTCGCTTTGCCCCTTCCCCCTCTGGACCACTTCACTTTGGCTCCCTCGTTGCCGCACTAGGCAGCTACCTTGACGCACATGCTCATCACGGGCAGTGGCTCGTTCGCATTGAAGACATAGATACACCTCGCGTTCGCCCCGGTGCAGACAGTGATATTTTGCGCACACTCGAAGCCTATGGTTTACATTGGCATGGCGAGGTATTGTGGCAAAGCCAACGGCTTGAGCGCTACCAACAAGTGACTGCACAATTGCAATCTCAAGGCCTTATTTATGGGTGCCAATGTACGCGCAAGCAAATTAAAGAATTAGGCGGTATTTACAACGGCCATTGTCGTGAACGTGCACTAACAGGACGCGATTTAGCCCTGCGCCTAAAACAACAGCACCCTGTTTATCACTACCAAGATCGCTTGCAAGGTCATATCGATATTAGCCCTAGCGAAGCGCAGGAAGATTATATTATCAAACGGCGCGATGGCTTGTTTGCTTACCAACTTGTGGTGGTCATTGATGACATCGACCAAGGCATTACCGACGTAGTACGTGGCGCCGACTTATTAATTCCTACTGCACGGCAAATAGGGTTGTTCACTCAGTTAGGACGAAATGCACCACGTTATTTGCATTTGCCGCTAGCGGTTGCAAGCCCTGGATTTAAGCTTTCTAAGCAAAATTATGCCCCCGCGATAGACAAGGAAAACCCCCAACCCGCTTTGCTCGATGCCCTGCACTTTTTAGGACTCACTCCTGAACCCGAGTTGGTCAACGCCACGGTTAATGAGATCATTAACTGGGCACAGCAACATTATCACCCAGCGCGTTTGCGTCATGCCTTAGAAGTGCAAGTGAGCAAAGGTGAAAATGGGCAAACCCTGTTACACCCTGTGTAAGTTGGATTTTTATCCCTCAATCGCTTAATTTTTCTGCCACGCTGGTATATTATAGGCCACTTTCAAAATCGCCATAACTATGCCTAGGAGAGCGGTTATCATTTCCAAACTGTTTAAGCTATGCCGACAAGCCCTGTCTGCAAAAGAGCCAAGCGATAACGATGGTGCCTATGTCACTACCTTGAGCGAGCCGCTCATCATTCCTCGCAGTGAGCATGGTATTTCTCGCGCCCAATTTAGTCCTAACGCGCTAAAAGTGCTCTATCGTCTAAAAGACGGTGGCTATGACGCTTACCTAGTTGGCGGTTGCGTCCGCGATTTGTTATTAGGTCTAGAGCCTAAAGATTTTGATGTAGTAACCAATGCAACGCCGGAGCAAGTTAAAAAGTTGTTCCGCAACTGTCGCCTGATTGGTCGCCGTTTTCGTCTTGCCCATATTGTGTTTGGCAGAGAGATCATCGAGGTGGCAACTATGCGTGGTCACCACGAGGAGCAAAACACACAAAAGTGCAACAAAAGCCAAGCTTCAGAGCATGGACAACTGCTGCGTGATAACGTGTATGGCACCATAGATGAAGATGCCGAGCGTCGTGACTTCACCATCAATGCGCTTTACTACTGCATCAAAGATTACAGCATTTATGATTACGCTAATGGCGTAAACGCCATTAAAAAGCGCCGCGTTGAACTCATTGGCGACCCTGAAACACGCTACCGAGAAGACCCTGTGCGCATGCTGCGTGCTATTCGTTTTGCTACCAAACTGGATATGACAATTTCCCCAGCGACTGCAAAGCCTATCACCCAGCTCGCTGATTTATTGGCGAACATTCCACCTGCGCGCCTATTTGAAGAATGCCTAAAACTCTTCCTAAGCGGCAAAGCGCAGGAAAACTTCAGTGCACTTCGTGACTTTGGCTTGTTTAAATACTTATTCCCAGAGCTAGATAAAATTCTCGATGCCAACCCAGGTGGCTTGGAAGAAAAGTTTGTCACCCAGATGTTTGTTAATACCGATGCGCGTATTAACAACGACAAAAAAGTAACTCCGGCATTTATCTTTGCTGCTTTGCTGTGGTTCCCACTGCTTAAACGCACAGAAGAGTTAATGCAGCGCGAGCAATTACCGCACTTTGAAGCCCTTGCGTCAGCAATGAACCAAGTGCTCAGCGAAAGCGCGCAACAAGTTGCCGTACCTAAGCGCTTCACCCTAGGTGCGCGTGATATTTGGCACATTCAACATCGCTTTGATAAGCGCGGTGGCCAACGCGCATATCGCTTGAGCCAGCAACCACGTTTCAAAGCAGCTTACGACTTTATGTTGTTACTTGTTGATAGCGGCCAAGACGAGCTCAAAGAGCTGTGCGACTGGTGGACGGCTTACCTCAACACTGACGTAAACGGTCAAAAGATGATGGTCAAATCTCTCGGTGGCAATAACCGCCCTCGCCGTCGTCGCAGTGGTGGTTCACGCCGTCGTACGAACAAACCAGCAAGCGAGTAACAACGTGGCGTTTGAAACTGTGTATTTGGGCTTAGGGGCGAATCAAGGCGACCCTATTGCTCAGCTCAAACAAGCGATATCGGCACTGCAACAATTAGCAGGTACACGCAATCATCGTTGCTCTGCACTTTACGCTAGCAAACCTATGGGTCCGCAAGACCAGCCTGATTATGTTAATGCTGTAATGGAACTTGAATGTGAGCTTGCACCGCACGCGCTGCTTGATGCCACCCAAGCCATTGAGCTACAACTTGGCCGCGTACGTAAAGAAGAACGTTGGGGCCCGCGCACACTTGATATAGACATTATTTTATTTGGCGAGCAACGCCTTGATGATACCCGTTTGTGTGTACCACACTATGGGATGAAAGAACGTGAGTTTGTTCTTTATCCATTGCAAGAGCTCGCCCCAAATTTAGTGTTGCCTGATGGCAGCACGTTAAGCACACTTATCAGCCAAGTGCCTCGCAATGGCCTAGAACAACTCCAATAAGGAAAGCTAATGGCGAAGACTTCTGTATCCACCATGCTGAAAATGAAGCAATCAGGTGAGAAAATAACGACTTTAACCGCCTATGACGCTAGTTTTGCCAAGCTCTTCGCAGATAACGGCATTGATGCGGTCTTGGTAGGCGACTCACTCGGTATGGTGTTGCAAGGTGGTGATGACACCTTAGCGGTAAGCATTGATGACATTGCTTATCACACCAAATGCGTACGTGGTGGCAGCCGTGAATTATTTATCATCGCTGATATGCCATTTATGACCTATGCCACGCCAGAGCAAAGTTGCATGAATGCTGCGCAACTGATGCGTGCAGGCGCCAACATGGTCAAGCTCGAAGGTGGTCAGTGGCTACTCGACAGTATTCGTGCACTCACTCAACAAGGCGTGCCAGTTTGTGGGCATTTAGGTTTAACTCCTCAGTCTGTTCATGTATTTGGTGGTTTTAAGATTCAAGGCCGTGATAAAGAGCAGGCCGATAAAATGATTAGTGATGCCAAGGCACTTGAGGCTGCGGGCGCGCAACTGCTTGTACTTGAATGTATTCCAAGTGTACTTGCTAAAGCGATCACCGAGGCTGTCTCTATTCCCACCATCGGTATTGGCGCAGGTAAAGATACCGATGGGCAAATTTTGGTTATGCACGATTTACTGGGTATTTCAGCGGGCTACATTCCTAAGTTCTCGAAGAACTTTTTGGTAGAAGCAGGCTCAATGCCAGAGGCCGTGCAAAAATACTGTAATGATGTGAAGTCAGGCGCTTTTCCAAGTGCCGAACATGAGTTTAATTAAGCGAAGTTAGCTAATGCAAACAACCAGCGAAATCAGTTCACTACGAAGTCAAATTAAAGCATGGCGTCAAGCCGGCCTAAGCATTGCGTTTGTGCCTACCATGGGCAACTTACACGAAGGTCACTTTTCATTAGTTGATAAAGCCAAGACCCTTGCTGATAAAGTGGTAGTGAGTATTTTTGTTAATCCAATGCAATTTGGTGCCAACGAAGACCTTGATGCCTATCCGCGCACCTTAAAAGAAGACCAAAGCGGTTTAAGTGAACGTGGCGCAGACTACTTGTTTACGCCCACTGTGGATACCATTTATCCCAATGGCCTAGACGCACAAAGCTATGTTGATGTGCCAGGTGTATCTATGGGTTATTGTGGCGGCTCGCGCCCGGGCCACTTCCGTGGCGTGGCAACCGTCGTGACTAAGCTCTTTAACTTGGTACAGCCTGACATTGCCTGTTTTGGCGAAAAAGACTTCCAACAATTGCAAGTTATCAAAACCATGGTGCGTGATTTAGCCATTCCCGTTGAGGTGGTGGGCGTACCGACGCAACGTGATGTTAATGGCTTAGCCCTGAGTTCGCGCAATGGCTACTTAAGTGAAGCACAAAAGCAGCAAGCAACCATTTTGTTCAAAACCCTCCATTGGGTGAAGGAACAAATTATTACCGGCAACCGTGATTTTGCGGCGCTTGAAGCTCAGGCTATTGCACACATTCAAGAACAAGGTATGCGCAGTGACTATTTCAGCGTAGCCGAGCGCAATACCCTAAAAGCAGCGAAAAGCGACGACACAGAGTTAGTCATTCTTGCGGCAGCATTTTTAGATAAAGTAAGACTGATAGACAATTTAGCGTTAGACTGTAAATAAACCACATAATAACGGGATGTAAACATGAACAAGGCAGTACTCACTCTAGCGCTCGCATTCACACTGGCTGGTTGCCAAAACTCGGTGAATAACCCAGAACTCAATCAGTGTGCGCAACAAAACTTTCAGTGCGAAAATTCATGCACCAACACTACGGTGGAAGAAAGCATGACAGAAAAAGTCTGCGTGGCACAATGCCAAGAAATTTATAATCGCTGTAAAGAGCAAGCACAAAAGCTCGGCGACATAAACTGAGCACGAACATAACGCAAAGGGAGTCTTGCAACCACCCTCTTTAGCAGCGACTAAAAAACGCCGATTATTCGGCGTTTTTTTATTGGCTTTTAAGGCCATGAGCCGCCAATTTAGCCCGCTAGAATGATTCGCTCTTTACGGTGATGTAGATAATTGAACACTGGCGTTTAATCCACACTAAAGCACCAAAGCCCTACATTGCCATGGCTGCTTTAATTTTAGCTATTTGCGCTTCGGTGTATGGCTGTGCAGGGTTGACGCCCCACACAGGTTTAGGCCAAGCAGCATCATCTTTGAAACGGGCAATATGATGAATGTGTAATTGCGCCACCATATTGCCAAGGGCGGCAATATTTAATTTGTCGGGGGAGAATACGGTTTTGAGCATACAAGCCAGCTTTGCCGACTCTTGAGTAAGCGTAATTTGCTCCTCGTCACTTAAATCAATAATCTCTTTAAGTCCTTCTTTTCGCGGAACAAGAATGAACCAAGGGTACTGGCTATCATTCATCAGTAGCACTTTACATAAAGGCCAATCAGCCAATTCAATACAGTCATTTTGTAATTCGGGTGCCAAAGTAAACATCTCAACTCCTGTGGTTTGGTGGCATAAAGTTGCGCTCACACCTGTGCATGAGTACCATTTGCCGGATGTACACAACAATAAGGTTTACCCGTGTCTAAAACAACCAAATACTTATCCATTGCGCTTGCATCAGGCTTAGCTAGCAGTACAGCTTTTAGTGTAGCTAATGCAAAAGATTTAACTCTTGAGCGCATTTTTGATGACCCAAGTCTGGCTGGTTCGGCGCCTGTAAAGTTAAAGTTTTCACCTGATGGTAGCCGTGTAACGTATCTTCAAGGTAAAAAAGAAGATTACAACCGCTATGATCTTTGGGAATACAACCTAAAAGACAACACCAACCGTCTTCTCGTTGACTCACAAGCCTTATTCTCTGGCCCGGAAACACTGTCTGACGAAGAAAAAGCGCGCCGTGAGCGCCAGCGTATCTTTGGTCGCGGTATTTTAGAGTACACCTGGTCTAAAGACGGCCAAGCCCTGCTTTTCCCGCTCAATGGTGATTTGTATTACTACCAACTCGCCACAGGCAAGAGCCGCAAACTCACTGACACGGAAGCCTTTGAAACCGATGCCCGCTTCTCTCCTAAGGGCAACTATGTGTCATTCATTCGTGAGCAAAACCTCTATGCACTCGCCCTTGATAGCGGTAAAGAAATTCAGCTCACTAAAGACGGTGGCGGCGTAATCAAAAACGGTATGGCCGAGTTTGTAGCGCAAGAAGAAATGAGCCGTATGACAGGCTACTGGTGGGCTGGTGATGAAAGCAAAATTGCGTTCACGCGTATTGATGAGAGTCCTGTAGAAGAAGCGATCCGTAACGAAATTTATGCTGAAGAAGTAAAGCTTTTCAATCAGCGCTACCCATTCACAGGCACCGACAACGTTGAAATTGAACTGGGTGTGGTTACCCTCAATGATCAGCAAATCGACTGGGTTGACCTAGGTGAAGATAAAGACATCTACATCGCCCGTGCTAATTGGCTAAAAGACGATAAAACCTTGTCTTATCAGTGGCAAGACCGTGCTCAGCACAATCTTGAGTTGCGTTTCTACGACACTGAAAGTAAAACTCAGAAAGTCGCACTCAAAGAAACCAGCGATACATGGATAAACCTACACTTTGATCTGAAGTTCCTAAAAGACAAAGAACACTTTGTGTGGGCTTCAGAGCGCGACGGTTACAAACATCTTTACCTTTACAAAGTCGACGGCACACTGGTGCGTCAAATCACCTCTGGTGAGTGGATTGTCGATGCCATAAAAGGCATTGATGAAGACAAAGGTCTGGTGTACTTCGCTGGTCGTAAAGACACGCCCCTTGAAAGCCACCTTTACAGCACGGCGTTATTTGAACAAGGCGATATCACACGTATTACACAAAGTGGCGAATACCACAGCGTGGTCATGGCAAACGACCATAAAACCTTTATCGACAGTGCTTCGTCAGTAAATCGCCCTCCTTATGTGGCGCTGCGCAAAGCCAATGGTGAGTTCATTACATGGCTTGAGCAAAATGAGTTGAACGACAGTCATCCACTGACACCGTTTTTAAGTGACTTAGTAGAGCCACAGTACGGTACGATTGAAGCTGAAGATGGGCAAGTCATGCACTATCGCCTGTTCAAACCACGCAAGTTAAACAAAAAAAACAAGCATCCCGTGATGGTCAATGTTTACGGTGGTCCACATGCACAACGTGTGACTAACAGCTGGCGCGGCAAAAACTTGTACTTCCAGTACATGGTGCAGCAAGGCTACGTAGTATTTCAGCTTGATAACCGTGGTTCGTACAATCGTGGTAAGCGTTTTGAAGATGTGATCTACAAGCACATGGGTGAAGCCGAGGTCCGTGACCAAATCAAAGGTGTGGAGTTTTTACGCACTCTTGATTACGTAGACCCTGAGCGTATTGGCATTTACGGCCACAGCTATGGTGGTTACATGGCTCTGATGACTATGTTCAAAGCGGGTGATTACTTCAAAGCGGGTGTTTCTGGTGCGCCAGTAACCGATTGGTCTTTGTATGATACACACTACACTGAGCGCTATCTTGGTCATCCTAAGACCAACGCCAAAGGCTACGAGCAAAGTGCGGTTTTCCCATATGTCGATGGTTTGCAAGGACCCTTGATGATCTATCACGGCATGGCGGATGACAACGTACTGTTTACGCATGCAACTAAGCTATTCAAAAAACTGCAAGACAAAGCGCTGCCGTTTGAAATGATGACTTACCCTGGCTCAAAGCACAGCTTACGTGGTAAAAAAGTGCAAACGCACCTTCATCAAACAATTACTGACTTCTTCAACCGTCATTTTGATATGCAAGAAAAGTAATCTGTAAACCAAAGGGTTAAGCATTAAAAAAGCCTGCAGTTATTGTGCAGGCTTTTTTATGCGGTGTGTTAAGCGCACCGCTGCGTATTCAAAAACAGCTGTAACTTAGCTACAAGGTGCGCAAATTCAACAGGCTTTGCCAAGAAATCATCAAACCCTTCTTGTTCATACTTTTCGACATATTCCGCCATCACATTGGCTGTTAGTGCCAGAATGGGCAAAGTTGGGAAGATGGCTTTAATTTTCCTGCATGCCTCAATACCATCCATTTCAGGCATTTGAATATCCATTAA
This sequence comes from Pseudoalteromonas maris, assembly GCF_049257235.1. NCBI lineage: Bacteria > Pseudomonadati > Pseudomonadota > Gammaproteobacteria > Alteromonadales > Pseudoalteromonadaceae > Pseudoalteromonas > Pseudoalteromonas maris. Next base: position 329,716 of record NZ_JBMMUF010000004.1, on the reverse strand, counting down.
TACTAGATCTATATTGTGCTGTGAAGCCAGTTCCACAGCTTCTACGCCGTTGTTCGCAAAGTGAATATGCGCGCCGGTTTCTTGTAGAAAATCACCAATCACCACACGGTTTATCTCATTATCTTCTGCGACCAATATAGTGTAGTTTGAGAAATCACATTCATAGCTATGTAGATCCATGGTCTCGTTGTGAGCGCTTTGAGTATGTGATTTTTGCATTGGCAGCGTGATAGAAAATCGCGTTCCTTTATTAATTTCACTGGCAACTTCAATAGTCCCATGCATAAGCTCTACAAGAGAGTGGGTAATTGCCATACCTATGCCTGTACCCCCGTATTTTCGAGTGGTGGATGTATCCGCTTGCTCAAAACGATGAAATAACCGTGATAGTTCCTCTTCAGACATACCGATGCCTGTGTCTCGCACTTCGAACGTCACATAGTTTTCTTCAGGTGAAAACACAGACACCAAAACCTGCCCTGCACTTGTGAACTTAATGGCGTTAGAACACACATTAATCAAAATTTGCCGGATACGAATATCATCCCCTAACCACATATCGTGCTCGACGGTGTTCGACAAAGAGAAGGTGACGGGTTTATCGTTAATCAGCGCATCAGCTTCAACATCAATCGACGCCACTAAGTCCGACAATGAAAAAGGATGAATATCGATACTCAACTTGCCCGCTTCAATCTTAGAGAAATCGAGAATATCATTAATGATGGTGTTTAAATTCCGGGTGGAGTGAATGGCCTTATCAACAAGCGTCTTCTTATCTTGATGCTGCACTTTTTTCTTGAGCAACTGCAAAATACCATAGATGCCATTCATGGGTGTACGAATTTCATGGCTCATGTTCGCTAAGAACTCACTCTTAGCTTGACTGGCTTTTTCAGCTTCTTGCTTCGCGGCCTTAAGCGCCTCAATCGCATTTACTTTGTCGGTAATGTCATAGTTCACACCGATCACTTTAAGGGCATCGCCATTGCTATCGCGTATTACCTCTGCACTGGCTTTCATCGTTCTTACTTGACCATCTGGGTGCACCACTCTGAATTCAGGATCATACACATGGGTGCCAATCACAGCGTTATGAAGTAAGGTTTTTGCTCTTAGCAAATCATCAGGATGAACACTGTTTTCCCATGCTTCATAAGCTCCTGAGAAGTCTTGTTCACGGATGCCATAAAGCTTATACATCCATGCGTCCCAAATTAATTCATTGGTGCGAACATCCCACTCCCAGACACCTATTTCAGCTGAGTCATTAGCCAACTTCATCCTCAATGCGATGGACTCAGCCCGCTCTTTTGCTTCTTGTAGCTGTGCTTCAATGGCTTGTTGTGACGATGTGTCTTGAATTACTGACCATATAAACTCCTCACCACTACTGGTTGTCATTTTCACGCCAGATAACTCAACGGGGTATGTGTCTCCTTCTCTATGGATGTACTCTTTTTTGTATGGGCCATAACGCCCCGTTTTCGCTAACAGCGACAATTGTTCTTTTTCTTGATTCTCGTACTTTCTTGGCGTGAGTTGCCAATAATCCATATTATTGAGCTCGTCTAACCCATAACCACTAAAGCGAACAAACTCACGATTAACATAACAAAATGTGCCATCATCCAGCCTGTTAATAGCGACCCCCACAGGAGCCAGATTTACAAACTTCTCAAATTTTTCTTTCTCTTCTTGATACGCCGACTGCACACGCTTAATTTCACTCGAAGCACTCTCTAGTTTGGTTTTTGCTTCAACCAACTCGGTAATATCTCTGCCTATAGCCAAAACAAGATTTTGACCATCGAGCGTAATGGCGGTGAGCGATACCAGACAGGGAAACTCAGAGCCGTCTAATCGACTATGAAGCCACTGGAAAAGCTGCGGACCTTCTGTGCATGTTCTTGCGATATATTCTCTGGCCATTTCGGCTGATGTGCGACCACATGGCTGACACTCAGGAGAGATATCATGGGGCGTTAACTTTATGAAATGACTACGATCTTCTACACCATGTAACCTGATAGCCGCATCATTGCATTCAATGAATTTGCCGGTACTTACATCGATTATTGACAGCGCATCAGCTGAGCTATCAAAGAGCGCCTTGTATTTGGCTCTTGCACTGTTGGCAGTCTCAAGTTGACTCTTGAGGTGTTCAATTTCTGCCAATAAGGTTTCTCTATCGTGCATATATCTGCTCTAAGTGATGCGACTACATGATGTTAAATCGGTAGCAAAGAAATACGGCAATGCTCTTTGCACATTCCCATGCTGCAGGTAGGGACGTTACACATTCGTTTAAGTACCGATCACTTCAGTGGGCGGAATATCCGCTACCGAGCGCTCTATCTGATTGCATACTTAACGGATTTGATATTAATAAAAGTTAGCAGCTAAATTGCACTGTCGCTATGCAGTTTTGCCCCTGAGTTTGATGGAAGTCATACAAATGAGCGATAACAGCGCCAACAAGCAGCGTTCGCTGGGGGTATAGAAGGGTTGAGTACTCGCTATATATTGCAAGGAGAGACTAAATCACTTTGCAAAAATGACAAGAGGCGAGGTTTCCCTCACCTCTTGATGGTGTCTAATTAACGGCAGTATTTTGCAAATAGCGCAGCAACCGTAGGCGCTGTTGGCTTGCCATGTTGCCAATCACCACCTTCAACGCCACTGCCCGCAATATCCATGTGCACATATGGCAACGGCTGTTCGCTATCAAGACCATGTTTGTCCAAACCTGAAACAATCGCTAGGAAAGCCATTGGGAACTGGTGACCACGCGCAGTGACAGCTGACGGCGCATTGTTACTTGAAAGCAAATGATCCGCCATCGTGCGCGGCTGAACAAAGTCGTAGTCTTCACGGCGTGAACGTGACACCTCAGCACAGTCTGCCCATAAGTCACCATGTTCAACTAATTGCTGTGATACTTTTGCCGCGCGTGCTGGACCGTTTTCAACATACGCACTATAAGGCCCGACTGCACGTGCAGCATGACCTGTAAGTGTTGCTACAGTGAAGATTTCTGGGTTCACCTCACCTTTTGCCAAGTCTTTTGCTTCGCTCAATAGGTCACCCATTGCCAAGCGCCCTTCCGCATCGGTGTTACCGATACGCACGCGAATGCCTTCGCGGCTAGTGATAATTTCATCTGGTACGAAGCAGTCAGAGCCAATTGAGTTACGTACGACCGCTAAATAAGCAACGACTTTAACACCCTTGGGCTGCGCTTGAGCTACCGCTTTCATAAAGCCAGCTACAGATGCTGCGCCGCCTTTGTCACGGCTCATACCCGCCATAAAGCCACCTACTTTGAGGTCTGCGCCACCTGTATCATAAACGAGACCTTTGCCCACGAAGATAAGCGTACGCTCAACATCACCCTGTGGTACGTACTGCATTTTCACAACGCGCGGATGATGACGCTCAACAGCATAAGATGCACGCGCAACCGTGCTCAATAGTGGGTAGTCTTTGTCGATGGTGTCGATGTCACTGATCACTTCAACACTCACTGATGAACCTTTAAATAAGTCCACGCAATAATCTGCAAAACGTGGCGGTGCCATACGCTCAGGCTCGGTGCCGCATAAATCACGTGCTGCGTATTGGCCAGCAGCAATGGCATTCATGTGAGTCACTTGCTCATCTGATGCGCCGACAACACCAATTGCTTCAATCGGTGAAATCTCGCTGCCGTGAAACTCACGTGCTTCGAGAGGTTGCCACAACGCTTGGTTCGCCCCTAAAAAAGCAACTTCAGAGGCAAACTCATAACCTGCGCGATGACTGATATCATGTACATACAGCGCTGGTTTTACTGCTCCTGCTTGTTTCGCAATTTCAATACCTGCCTTAGCTGCAGCAAAGACGCGACGAACATCATCATAATCTCTGTTTAGAGGCCCTGTAGGCGCAAGAACTAGGCGTTGACCCGGCGCTGAGTCTGATACAACAAGTGCGCACTGCTTACCAATGCGGCTATCAACTGCACTGCTTTGCTGCAATACATTAAGAAAAGGTTGAGGAAGTGAGTTGATGCTGTCGCTGATAATAATCAGGGCATCGAACTGACCTTGGCTGGTCACTGCATCCAAACTAGCGCAAGTAAGTGCGTGTGCAAAAGACATAAAAAAAGGTCCTAATTAAAAACAAAGGACCTTCATTATCGGTGATTTGGCGCGCCTTTGCTAGCTGCGCTCACTCACGTGACACGCACTGTAAAGACGCCATGGCAACAAGAGCTTACGCTGCTATTGCCTTGGTTATGCGCTTAACTTTGTGCTGAGTCTTCACGCTTATGCTTAACAATTACAGACCATGCCTCTAGCATCACCAGCACACTCACCACCAGCACTATGGCATCGAGTGTCACCAGTAACCAGTTACCTTGTTGATAGTACTCAGCCAACTTAATGACACCGGCAAAAAATGCCATGCTCAATACAAATACCATGGGTATCAAGGTGAACTTGGCAGGACGCCCTGCTTTAATCAACATTACAGAGATAACCAGCAAGGTTAAGCTTGCCAGTATTTGGTTAGTAGAGCCAAACAGTGGCCAAATAATCATACCACCGCTACCTGATGAGCCACCCGCTCCAAAGGCGAGCAACAAGCAACAACCAACCGCAACAAAGGTCGCAATAATGCCATTTTTAAGAGCGCCAATATTGTAGATATCGCCCCACTCTTGAATGATATAACGCTGCAAACGCACGCCTGAGTCCATCGTCGTACCTGCAAACAGAACCACCATCACCGCCAATAATGTTGAGGCAATCTCTGTTGGGATCCCCCAGCCGTTTTCGATGAGGTTTGCCCCACCGCTTATAAATGCGCCAACGCTGCCAGCGCCAAGGTGACTATAGATTTCATGCCATTCCTCTGGCGATACAGCTAATGCAACACCACTGACTGCAACAAGCGTGATCAGTGCCAAACATCCCTCACCTACCGCACCAAGGTAACCTACAAAGCGACCATCCGTTTCTTTATCGAGTTGCTTAGAACTGGTGCCCGAGGACACAATGCCATGGAAACCAGATACCGCGCCACAGGCTATGGTAACGAATAGCAGTGGAATGATGCTCGGCGTATCTACCGCTGTTTGGGTATTAAATGCCGGGGCTGTAATATCAGGCATTGATACAAACACCGCGCCATAAAGCAACAATAAAGCCACCAACAGCTGCATACCATTGATAAAGTCACGGGGCTGTAACAACATCCAGACAGGTAATAGCGAGGCTATCGCTGCATAGATGAATAAAATAATGATCCAGTTCGCTTTATCGCTCAGCCCAAACATTTCTGTTGGCAGCGCCAAAGGCATTGAACTGCCCATGTAAATAGTGGCGTACAGTATGCCAACACCGATTGCACACAGTGGAATTAACGGCACTTTTCGACGCAACAATTGGCCTATCACCAGCGCCACTAATATTGCTGACCACGCAGGGAAAACGGCGGTAGGCTGAGCCACAAACGAGTTGGCGATGACCACGCCAAACACCGCATTGACCATCAGCAATACTAGAAACACGACAATCATAAACAGTGAGCGAGTACGTTTACCTATGACCGATTCTGACAGCGCCCCCATTGATTTACCCTTATGGCGAGCACTGGCCCACAATGCCCCCATATCGTGCACACCAGCAAAGAAAATAGTGCCAAGAACAACCCAAAGTACCGCGGGCACCCAGCCCCAATACACGGCAATTGCCGGGCCTACAATCGGTGCTGCACCTGCAACAGAGGTAAAGTGGTGCCCCCATAACACGACTTTATTAGTAGGCACATAATCCACCCCATCTTGCAACTCATGGGCTGGAGTGACGAACTTATCATCCATTTGGAAGATTTTTTGAGCTATGAACTTAGAATACACGAACCAGCCAAAGAGCATGCCGATGATCCCAAGCAAGACAATAACTACTGATTGCATAGTCTTCTCTCTTGTTTTAATGATGACTTAGCCTAAGCCATAAGCGCTTTATACACTTGCCTTAGGCGCAATAACACTCATGTACAATAGCAGCACAGAAGATAAATTCAGTAGGGCTTTAGTCTAAGATACTTAATTGCAAGGTATCGCTGCTATGGTGATCTATCCCCACACCTAAACCCAATAAACGCACTTCGGGAGTGTGGCCTCGCTCATACGCTTTGGCTAACAAGGCGTTGAACACATCCATATTTAAGGTGCGACCGCTTTGGTCAGCGGTAGTCACATGGAAATTCGCGAACTTTACTTTTACTGACAGCTTATTAATGCAATTGTGCAATTGCTGTTTGGTTAAGCGTTGCTGCAACTCATCAAGTAACGCAGGTAGCGCCTGTTGGCATTGCTCAAGCGACGTTTTGTTGTACTCATACGTGTGCTCAACGCTCAGTGATTTGCGTACTCGCTCGGTTCTCACAGAGCCAATCACCTGCCCTGCGCATTTTTGATATAAAGACGCACCGAAATTACTAAAGTGTTGTTGCATCCACGTTAACCCTTTATCGAGAACATCCTGCCCTTTGAATAAATCAAGCATGTGCAGTTTCTCAATGGTGACTTTGCCTACCCCAGGTATTTTTTTGAGATCCAATGCAGCGAGGAATTGTGGGATTTGTTCTGGTGTCACCACACATTGACCATTGGGTTTATTCTCATCACTGGCAATTTTGGCAACAAACTTTATGGGGGCTATCCCCGCGGATGCAGTCAAACCCGTTTGTGCAAAAATTTCTTGCCTGATTTGCTGGGCAATTAAGGTGGCACTGCCTTTACATAGCTCACAGTCAGTCACATCAAGGTAAGCCTCATCCAGTGATAAGGGTTCTACTTGGTCTGTGTAGCGCGCAAAAATGGCACGAATTTGTTGCGACACCTCTTTGTATACCTGCATGCGACCTGGGACGATAACAAGGTCAGGGCATAATTGTTTAGCATGGTAATTCGACATGGCTGAGCGCACACCGTACTCTCGGGCGATGTAATTTGCCGTTGATAACACGCCACGGCGGCTATTGCCACCGATTGCCAGCGGCACTTTTGCCAACGCGGGGTTATCACGCATCTCCACAGCAGCGTAAAAACAGTCCATATCAATGTGAATGAATTTCTTCATACTCGTAAGCGGCAAACCTTGATGGAGTTATCATCGCAAAATTGCAGCAAAAGCGCCACAGAACACTGTATGAAATACTGTATAAAATTTACCAACGGTCGCCCATGCAGCTGTTATACTTTTTCATATAGTGGGTGTGTAAAGATAAACCGCTGATATGGCACAGGTCTCTTACACGCCTTTAAACCGGAGCCTGTTCTATGCATAAGTCCCCTCTGTACGTTGGGGTGTTGGTGATTTTGATATTGCCCCTATCTTTGTTCGCATCTGAACTGAGATGGAAAATCGCATCCTTAGAGTGGCCCCCCTATGCCAGTGCCAAAATGGCAAATGGAGGCGATGCCATCGCCGCTTTGCGCACAAAACTTGAACAACAAGGGATCACTTTAGATGTTGATTATTTACCTTGGGATCAAGCACAAATTCGCGCCGCACAGGGTGACTACATAGGGTATTACCCTGCATGGCCTTCAGAAGTCAAAGAGGGCTTTAGCGCTTCAGAGCCTCTAGGCTCATCGTCCCTTGGGCTACTAACCCACAAGGACAAACACCTTAACTATCAAAGCCTCGTGAGTATTTTTGAGCAGTACAAAGTAGGTGTTGTCTCAAGCTATGTGTATCCTGACACCATTCAATCTGTATTAGATGAATATAAAAACACCATACGTCACGCTCGCACAGAGCAAGGGCTTGTTGATTTGCTGATGCGAGGTGATGTGGAGTTGATTCTTGCTACTGCAGAAATACTTGAGCACAGCGTAAGTAAAAAGCAATTTTCAGCACTGAAAATGGTCAAGCAATTTGCAGACATTCCATTGGTGGTGGCGTTGCGAAATACAGATACCACACACAACCCTTTAACACTTATCAATGATGCAATGCAGCAAACCGACGTTGTTAATTCAGATTTCATCAAACCCACACACCTCTCAGGCACCTATATTAAAACCCCAGGCATTGAGCCCTTCATTGAGTTTATTAAGCACACTTATGCGCAATTAGGTATCGAGTTGAAGCTTGAACCGGTGCCAGCAAGAAGAGGACTGGTGCTATTAAATGCGGGGTTATCAGATATGGATGTGGTGAGAGTGAGATCAAATATGGGCCAATTCAACAACATCATGGTCATTGAACCCAGTTTGGCGAAGGGTGAGCATATCTTACTGTGTGATAAGACTATGCCTTGTAATCTAGAGGTATTAGATAATCCTAAAAACACGATTTTGACTGGCAGAGGAACACTAGACTCTTTGGCGCAATTCAATATCAAGGCTAGGACGATAATCAACGAACAAATCGGCTTAGCGCCTGCGCTGTTAAAACGACGCGACGTAGAATATGTATTGTTTTCTGTTGTTGCTGGTGATGTTGACGTTTATCGCGATGATTTCAATGTTTTACCGTTGAGAACCTTTCACTTAAATCATGTAGTGAGTAAGGAGCTCGAACCATTGATCCCGCAGTTGCAAAAGGTGATAAACGCCACGCTAGGGGAGTTTTCACCTCAAGGTGTGTTAGTAAAAAATAAGTCCACAGCACCTGAGGTTCACTGAGGAGGTTGATGTGATTGGCGATGCTTCTCTTTATTGCGTTTAAACAAGCCAACCCAAAAGGCACATTCTAAAATGCCGCCTATGATCAGCATGGCGATGACGCCTTTTTCTGCCCCAATCGCATAGCAAATCAGTGCCAGCGGTAATGCCCACAGCCATAAATACTTACGAATAGTCATTCTTGTAAGTCCCTCTTTTAACGAGACCTAAGCCTATCTAATTTATGCGCTGTGAACAATAAACCAACAGTTTCAAAATGTAAGCACTTATTGCTGGTAACGTACCAAACGCAAATACACGTCAGCAGTTTTGTCATGAAGGCTATTTTTACCGCTGTAAAACTCATAGACCCAAGCATGATCAGCGGGGGTTATTGCCGAGGTATTGCTCCAGTAGTTATCGTTATCTGCACTTAAGAACACACTGAGATTAATACTAGGCTCCACGCATGTGCGCTCAACAATACTCGCCAACTCTTTTGCGTTGGGTACCTGCCAATCATCAAAACCTGCAAATTCATTAGCATGAGCGTTTTGCAGCGCTTGCTGCCACGTCAGTTGTTGTGCATCACCCGTACAACTTTGTAGTTGCGCATCAAACGTTTGTCCATAGCTACAACGCTGCCACATAAGCCCGGTGTGGGTGTCAGTTACCGTACCATCTTCATGAATGGTAAAGCGCTCTGTAGGTGTGGTGACGCTTAACGAATAACACGTTTGTGCACTGGCTGAAAAACTCATTATCGCAGCACAGCACCAGAGAATATGTTTCATATCGGCTCACTCCTATGGGTTACGCACTAAACGCACATATGCGGTGTTGGCTTTGGGGTAAGCCAAATCATTAGCGCTGCGCATATCAATGGTGAATGCTTGTGACAGTGATTGACCATCAACACTGGTACGTGATGTCCAATAATTCAAATGCCCGAGCACATTAACATCGGGTAAATTGGGGAAAAAGTCTGGGCTGAGCATTTGCGCCTGACCATGACGCTGGTAGTCAATAATACTTATCAACTCAACGTAAGTAGGAATGCGCCAGTTAGAGCCACCGCAATAATTAGTTGCGTTGACTTCATCAACATAACGCTGAATTGAGCAATCACTATTACTTGGGCAGGTACCATTTGCAGCACTGCGAACACTACCAACAACATCACCTTCCCCCCCGTCAAGCGCCCATGTGTAATGATTATGAGCTTCGCGTAATGAGGTGTTAGGTAACGCATTCATGCTGACTTCTTTGACTTCCCAAATAAGCCCCGTAATGTTGTCGCGAACGCAACTAAAGTCACTGGCATCGTCCGGCAGTTCGTCGGCATATTGATTGAGCTTAGTAAAATCAAACGCCATATCACCACGGCCTACTTTATCGAGCCGCTCGGCTACACTGTCACGCCCTAGCTGAGCATCTTGACCCATAAAGTCATCACTGCCGCAGCTGATCGACTGCGAATTGTTGAAACACGTACTCATACCGGTATCGTTAATAAGGCCCAACGGTTTGCGCTGCACAGTTATCATCACCGAATCCGTATCACTGCGACTGAGATCATCAGTGACATTCACATCAAATGTAAGTTGCTGCGCTGAGTCTATATCAGGTGCTATAAAGGTTGTCTGGCATTGGCTTGCATCAGCGACCGATACAGCCATGCCTGCGCTTTGCTGCCAATAGCATGAGAAGATCCCCCTGACCGTCTCACTCGATGTGGCATCGAGGGTGACGATTTCAAATTCACTAACCTGTTGATCTCCACCTGCATGAGCAATAACGACTTGCGCTGATTTATTCAAAAACAAAGAATACTCGGTACTAACCTGCCCCCCTTCATCGTCAACTACGGTCAATGTCCACTGCAAAGTGGTATTTTCATCTAATAGAGGGTGCACAAAGCTAATTTCGGCACTGTCTAAACCTGTTGCGTTCACACTCATACCGGCAGTTTGTTGCCAGGTGAAGTTAGCAATATGGCCATTTTCGTCTGGGTCAGTGGTTTGAGCTGCGCTGATCACTATGGTGTCACCATACTGGGATGGCAGTTGCTCTGGCGCGGTTTGCTCAATCACTATTTGTGGGAGCTGGTTGTCCGAGACAATGTTGATCATCACGGTATCAGTCACTAAGGAGGTATCGGGCGCGCGGTATTGGACTTGCAGCTGAGCTTGAGTGTCTGCTTTAACATCTGGCAAGGTGATAGCAATTTCAGCTTCTGAGCTCGGTAGGCCTTCGATAGCGGGGCCTGATAATTGCTGCCAACTAAAGGTTCCGCCCTGTGGGAAAACTTGAGCGCTGAGCGTTACCTCAGATTTTTCAACAGCATTGATATCTTGCCCTGCGTTAACACTTGCTTGGTTGACATCGCTATCGTCTGAACCAGATCCACCGCAACCATAGAGCATCAACAACGCCATCATACTGACACTCAGATTTGCCTTATTTATCATGTTCGATTCCATCAAGGAGCAATGCACAAATCAAAGCAAGTTAAATGCCAGATAGGTTTATATCAGGCGCTACAAGTAACTGTCTTGGTGAATACGCACAAACAGCTTGGTGCCTATTTTTGAGTAATCAACTTTGTACTCTTTGCCATCCAGCGCTTGAATAAACAACAAAGGACGCTCATCACCAAATACATCAGGACTGGCTACGTACACCATTTCAAGGTAGCGCTCGCGGGCCTCGCGACGGTTCTTAGGTAAAGGCTCTTTGAACGGCTCAAGGCCATGCTGGGTCACTTTTATACGTGGATGTTCATCACCATTAACTATTACCAAATCCAGCTTTTTAGCTTTGTGGATAATGGTGTTACGCCCGCTTTTTATGTACGCTCTTTCGTCGGCCATTGAAAGGTTCCTATATCACTTACCACTTTGGGTATTGAGTTCTTCACGCAGTGTCGCGACAGTGTGCTCGGGGTCAAGCTGCCAGCGATGCAGTAGATAACTAAACGCCCAAATATCCCGGTCCAATGCTGAAGCTGGAAGCAGGATGTCATATCCGGTCAAAAATTTTAAGTTATTCATTCTATTAGCAAACATAGCTAATAATCCAGTATAACCGTATCCGCTTGTACTGGTATATTCAGTATCTTCAACCAACCAGTGCGCCGGACACTCTTTGCCATCTTGGCAATAGGCTTTGATTGCTTGCATTAAATAATGGCGCTGCTCAACAAGTAATCTTCCCGCCAGACGTGGTGATAAACGCTTTAAAAAGGCATCTTCGTCTTTGAGCGTGATACCTACAACATTTAAGTCAATTTGCTGCGCCTGCACAGTAATATGTGGCACCCCGACCTTGGCTATATTGTGAACATCTATCTGCCACCATCCGTACTTATGATTATAGCTAAGTTTTTGATTATCGAGAAATAGACTAAAAAAGGGCTCTCTTATTTTGAGATAGCCGATAATGATGCCCACAATCGCGGTGGTGAGTAAGAAAATAGCAACGAGACTAACTTGGCCGGGTGCAAACTGTACAAACAAACTTAACACCAACAACCCTGCAATACTCAACAGTAAAGTCTCTTTACCAAAACGCGCACCTAGCGCACGAATTTTCGCACCGCTGTAAGGAGGATTTTGGCGCGGCTTGCGCGGCGGTGGTTCATTAACAGCCATATTTGTTTATTACCCCCTATACTTGTAAAGCACCGCAACACTGTGCACCACATTAACATTGCTGCGCACTCAATATAGATCATTGTGCTCTTATCATACGTACATAGCTTGAGAAGGAGTAAATCTGAACACAAAAAAGTACATTTGTTGTCACAATCTTATTATTTTCGGTTAACACACAAAAATACAGGATTGGCGGTCTAGGTGTTCTCCGCCAAAGTCGTAAACTAAGCTCACACACTTGTGAGCTTCAAAATCAAAGGCAGCACTAATGAACATCAGTAGGCAATCTGGAAAAGTTGTTTTCCCAGTCTTCATTCTTATCTTTCTCGGATTGAGTATTTATCTATATCTACCCCATGGGCAATCACAACAAAATGGCAGAAACATGCAGCCAACAAAGGTGTTGGCTCACACGGTAACGAATGACCAGCGTGCAGTGACGGTAGAGGGTATTGGTAGCAGCCGCGCCAACCAGGCGATTTATATTAAAAGCGCACAAAATGACTACATCGACAGCATTCACTTTGACGATGGTGAACACGTCAAAGCCGGACAATTACTCGTGCAATTACGCGACAAAGAAGAGCAATTACGCGTCGCAGAATTACAAGCCAATCTGTCAGAAGTGAAACGCCAGCTAGACCGCCTAACCGAGCTTGCGCGTTCACAAGCAACAGCCAAGTCACTGCTAGAAGAGCAACGTGCAAAATATGAAGCAACACAAGCTCAACTCGAAGCTGCAAAGACAAAACTCGCTGAAATGAAAGTCAGCGCACCGTTCGCAGGGATTCTCGGCAAGCGCATGGTATCCAAAGGCGCATTTGTATCGACATCTACCGAAATCACCTCACTTGATGACATCAGTGTTATCAAAGTAGATTTTAACGTACCAGAGAAGTACTTAGCACAGTTGAGCATGGGTATGAATGTCACCGCGCGCAGTGACGCATATCCTGATCGTACATTCACAGGCACGGTCACTCACGTAAGTTCTCGTATCGACATGGCCACGCGCAGTGTGCCAATTAGCGCAAGCTTTACCAACAAAGACAACATGCTTCGCCCTGGTATGCTTCTAAACACAGCGCTTGAGTTAAAAACATACGAAGCATTATTAGTACCTGAGAAGGCGATTATCCCTCGTCAAAACAAACACTTTGTATTCAAAATTGTTGATGGTATCGCCCAACAAGTGGAAGTAAAAGTTGATAAACGTTACGACGGTTGGGTGGGCATTAGTTCAGGTTTACAAAGCGGCGACCAAGTCGTAACCGAAGGCATAATCAAAATTCGTAATGGTTCACCGGTTAATGCTCAGGAGAATGACCAGTGAGAATTACAGATACCGCTGTAAAGCGCCCCGTATTTGCAATTGTAATCAACCTGCTGTTGCTCACCTTTGGTTTGGTGGCATTTTCTATGCTGCCACTTCGTGAATACCCAGATATCGACAGCCCAATTGTGAGTGTGAGCACCAGCTACCCAGGCGCGTCTTCAGAAATTATCGAAACCAAAATCACACAAGTCATTGAGAACCGTATTTCTGGTATCGAGGGCATAAAAAGCATTACTTCATCGAGTCGCAACGGTCGCTCGAACATCACCATCGAATTTAATATCGACCGCGATATTGATGCGGCAGCCAACGATGTGCGTGAGCGCGTATCGCGAGCACTTGATAACCTTCCCGACCAAGTACGTCCGCCGGAAGTGTCAAAACAAGACTCGGATGAAAGCCCAATCGCGTGGTTTGTACTCAACAGTACGACCATGGATACATTGCAGCTTTCAGACTACGCCCAGCGTTATATTGTCGATCGTTTAGCGGTGGTCGATGGCGTTTCCAACGTACGAGTCGGTGGCCAGCGCCAATATGCAATGAAGGTATGGCTTAATCGCCAAGCGATGGCCGCCCGCGGTATTACGGCGCAAGACATCGAGCGTGTTTTGCGCGCCGAAAACGTGGAACTCCCAGCTGGGGAAATTGAGTCAAAAGACCGAGATTTCACAGTGCGTACCGCACGTAGTTACCTCTCTCCTGCTGACTTTAGAAACCTTGTGATTGCGCGTGGCGATAGTGGTTACTTGGTGCGCCTAAACGAAGTAGCGAACGTGCAACTTGAAGCCGCAGATGAAGAAAGCATGTTCCGCGGTAATGGCCGCAATATGATTGGCTTAGGGGTGGTTAAACAAGCCAAGGCGAATACCTTGAGCGTGGTTGAGAATGCGCGTAAAGAGCTTGAAAACATCAAACGCAACTTGCCTGATGGCACCACAATTGAAGACAGCTATGACTCGTCAATCTTCATTAAAGAGTCTATCAACGAGGTATATCGTACTTTAGCGATTTCGATGGCCTTGGTGGTACTGGTCATTTACCTTTTCCTTGGTAATGTGCGCGCAACCTTGATCCCCGCTGTCACCGTGCCAGTTGCGCTGGTTGCCAGTTTCATGTTTTTACTGACTATGGGTTATTCGATTAACTTACTGACCCTCCTTGCACTCGTGCTGGCCATTGGTCTTGTGGTGGATGACGCCATCGTAATGCTAGAGAATATTCACCGCCGTATTGAAATGGGCGAGCCTCGTCTTCTCGCTGCGTACCGAGGAGCTCGCGAAGTGGGCTTTGCGATTGTCGCGACGACGTTAGTGCTAATAGCGGTATTTGTGCCTTTGGTATTTATGGATGGGCGCATTGGCGCACTATTTACCGAGTTTGCTATGGCGGTCAGTGCCGCGGTATTTTTCTCAAGCGTTACCGCACTCACTCTATCCCCTGCGATGTGCTCAAAGGTACTGAAGCACTCTGAAAGTGAAGGTCGCTTCAGTGTATGGATGGACCGTCAGTTTGGGCGTTTGGAAAATGCCTATGAACGTGCCCTAAAAGGCAATGTTAAACGCTCTGGCATGCTGGCTATCATGCTTGTGCTCGCTGGATTCACCAGTTATTCATTGCTCAAGCAAATCCCATCCGAATTAACACCGAAAGAAGACCGCGGAACCTTCTTTGTGATGATGAATGGTCCAGAGGGAGCAAGCTACGAGAACAATGCGCAAAACATGGCCAAAATAGAAGAGCGTTTACTCCCTTATGTTGAGTCAGGCGAACTAAGCCGAGTGTTGGTGCGTGTTCCTGGTTGGGGTGGTCAAGGCGGTGTCGCCATTGTTGGCATGGCCGATTGGGATGAGCGTAAACGTGATACATGGGCAGTGATCGGCGAAATTAGCGGTAAAATGCGCGAAGTAACCGATGTGCGAGCGTTCGCAATCATGCGCCGCGGCATTGGTGGTGGCGGTCAATCACGTCCAATTGAATTTGTGTTACAAGGCAATGATTATGATGAGCTTGCTGACTGGCGAGACCGCATTATCGCCAGAGCGCAACAAAACCCGGGACTTGTGCGTTTAGATCATGACTTCAAAGAAACCTTCCCACAGTTTTTAGTCAGCATCGATAAGAATAAAGCAGCTGATTTAGGGGTATCGGTGTCAGATATTGGTCGCACTCTTGAGACCATGCTGGGCCAACGCCGAGTCACCACCTTCATCGATCGCGGTGAAGAATACGACGTACTATTAAAAGGTGAAAAACAGGACTTTACTAGCCCGCAAGATGTCTCCAACATTTATGTAAAATCACGCTCTGGTGAGCTCGTGCCACTGGATAGCTTGATTTCAATTTCAGAAGAAGCGACCGCATCGCGCCTCAACAGGTATAACCGTATGCGGGCTATCACCATCACAGCTAACCTCGCTGACGGCTACACCCTAGAAGAAGCGTTGAACTTCCTCAATCAAGTAGCCGCCGAAGAAAACGATATTGATGGTGCTATCGACTACAAAGGCGAATCGCAGCTTTTTTATGAGGGTGCGTCAGCAATGGTGTATGTATTCGTTCTTGCATTGACCGTTACCTTCTTGGTTCTTGCTGCACAATTTGAAAGCTTCGTGCACCCATTTGTGATCATGCTGACTGTGCCTTTGGGCATTACAGGTTCATTGTTTGGTCTTTATGCAACCGGTCTCACGCTGAACATCTACAGCCAGATTGGTATCGTAATGCTCATCGGTTTGAGCGCGAAAAACGGCATTCTTATCGTCGAGTTTGCCAACCAATTACGCGACAAAGGCATTGAGTTCGAACAAGCATTGCTGCAAGCATCAAAGCAACGTTTGCGTCCAATTATTATGACTTCTTTAACAACAGTGATGAGCTCAGTGCCATTAGTACTTGCCAGTGGCCCAGGGGCTGAAAGCCGCATGGTAATCGGTGTGGTTATCTTCACTGGGGTGAGCGTAGCCACGCTACTCACCCTATTTGTTGTCCCAAGCGCTTATTACGCTCTGGCACGTAAAACTCAGTCACCTGAATTTTTACAGCACAGATTAGCGCAGCAGGAGCAAGAAAACCCCATTAATCAAAAGTGACGTCGTACTCACTATTGAACCAAAAAGGCGAGGTAACTCGCCTTTTTTATTATTTGCCAGAAGCAGCTACACTTTAATCAGTTATCCTATGAATACAGGTAATTAGAGTTATGCAGGAAATTAAAAAGGCGACCTTTGGCGCTGGCTGCTTTTGGTGCATTGATGCCGCATTTAGGCGTGTAAAAGGTGTACATAAGGTTGAGTCAGGATATTGCGGGGGCCATGTAGAGCACCCAACCTATCATCAAGTGTGCGCGGGCGATACCGGCCATGCAGAGGTAGTTGAACTCACTTACGACGAGTTTGAAGTAGATTTTAATGTGCTAGTGAAGATGTTCTTTAGCCTGCACGATCCCACAACGTTAGACCGCCAAGGTAATGATATTGGCCCTCAATATCGCAGTGTGATTTTTTACCATGATGATCAACAAAAACTCCAAGCTGAACACGGTATTCAGCACGCGCAGGAAAAGTATGACTATGACATCATAGTAACGGAAATAGCGCCTGCAAAAACCTTTTATCCGGCAGAGGAAAGTCATCAGGATTACTACAGTAAGAATCCTAATCAGCCCTACTGCTCTATGCTAATTGGACCAAAAATAGCCGCCTTCGATAAAGAGTTTGATAAATACCTCATCTAGGGCGTACTGCTATTTGCTTTTGCAGTAGTCATTAAGGCGCCAATTATGGCGCCCTCATATGAATCAAGATCAACAAGGCCTCCATCAGGAGGCCTTGTTATATCATCACTTAATACTGACTACAGTGACCAATTCAGTCCTGCATAAACCTTGCGCTCGCCACCAATATACTGCGACGTGACTGCTCCTGTATTCCAATCTGTCGCCGCAACATTTGTCACATATTGCTTATTAGCTAGGTTTTCGATTGTTAAATTGAAAGAGACGTTCTCGACCAGCTGGTACCTAGCAGTAAGATTCACCAAGGTATAACTTGGTAAATGAGTGCGATAGTAACTTTGGCGCGCAGAACGATACTGCAATTGTGCACCGAGCTGCCATTTATCAAACTCTTTTGTAACATGCCAATTGGCACTGCGCTTAGCGCGAAGCACTAACTCCTCCGTGCTATTTTCATCTTTGGCATCTACAAAGCTGAAATTAAACGTATGATGGACACCCAATAAATCTGTCACCTTGGCGCTGAACTCGGCGCCTTCGAAACGCGCTTTATTCACGTTTTGCGGACCACTTGGCCCCCAATCAATAAGGTTATCAAACTCATTTTTATAGAGGCTCAGATCATACTGAGCTCCTCCGTGAGTCACAGTGAAGCCAAGCTCGACATTGGTTGACTCCTCTGGCTCCAAGTCTGGATTAGCACCCCAAATTGAGCTTGCGTCATTAAACGTAGGAGCTTTAAAGCCTGTGCCATAACTTGCTCGCGCACGGATGTTATCACCAAGAGGTAATCCCAAAGCCAGGTTATAGGTTGTCTCATTACCAAAATCGCTGTGTTCATCATTGCGCACAACCGCATTTGCGTTAAGAGCGTCATTATTAAAATATGCCCCTGCGTACACACCTAAATTATGTTGTGTTTCGCGCACAAACCCAGACGCTGGCTGTTCAGGCAGGGCATAGGCATTGATAGAGTCGCCGACATCATCAAAATAGTAATCAATTCCTGAACTGAGCGTAACAGACTGATTAACATCATAGTTTAACTGATAGTTAAGCTCATCACGTGTGGTGATGTAATGATTCGCTACATAACCGTCATAAGGATTTTCCAGCGTGTTGAGGTTGTCGTCTTTTACCACAGCTGTTTTTAGCGTATGCGCAAAGCTGCCGTGGCTTTTGTGCCAACCTAATTGCAGATGATAAGTTTCAAAAGTACTTAAATCACTGCTAAAACCATCGTATTCAACTTCAGCATCACTATAGTGCCCCACAAATTCAACACGACCGAATGAATCAAAGTCATAACTCAGGCGCGCGCCGATATTGCGATTTTCATAACCGTCGTTGTCATCATCGCCTCCTGTAGTAACGTTATAACCATCCGTTTGCTCAAATCCGAGGTTCAACGCTGCAGAAAAAGCCCCTTGATTTAGTGCGTAAGCGCCTTGCAGATTGAGGTAATTATCACTGCCACTTTGTGCGGACACTCCGCTACTTTGGCCGTTGCGGGTAATGATATTGATTACCCCAGCAAGCGCGTCAGAGCCATACCACGCAGCGCGTGATCCACGAATAATTTCTATCTTTTCAATGCTATTAAGAGGTATGGTCTCTAACGGCTTATAACCTAAGCTCGCGGAGCTGACGCGAACACCATCGACCACCACCAGCGAGTGTCGACTCGCTGCACCGCGAATAAACAATCCCACTGTTTGCCCCTGACCGCCGCTACGAACAATATCGATACCGGCGTAATTTGCCAGTACCGCGGGTAAATCACGCGCTCCTAAACGCTCAATGTCTTCGCGAGTGATTACATCAACACTGGCCAACACGTCATCTTTTGATTGTGAGAATTTATTAGCCGTTACGGTAATGTGTTCAATTGTGGATGACTGTACAGACGCGGACGCAGACACAGACGCAGACGCAGACGCAGAAAAAAGTGTCGCCAAAGACAGCGCCACGGAAGTTTTGATATGCATGTAAATCCCTTAACCTGCGCCCACCGCACAGGAACAATGGTGAATTAAATGCTATGGCCGGTCTCCGGACTGATTGGCCTAAACCAAAATCACCGTTGCGGGGGCAGCGTAGGATTCGCACCTACTTCCCGATTATCCCCAAAAAAATACCAACTCAGTTAAATAGTTGCTCATTCGAGCAAGCTCACATATTTAACAGAATTGATATTAAGTAGTTGATACTACAGGGCACCATAACAAGTCGACGACATTGTGCACAGATGAGGGGAACAAGTCAATGGACGTCTATACTTCCATTGACGAATTATATTCAAGGCTCTTGAATTAAATTAACGTACAAGGTCAATGGCAGAGCATTGACCTTGCAGGCAAAGGGCTGATCAGTCGCGGAAGTTCTTAAACTGGAAAGGCTGACCTAAATCGGCTCCACGGATAAGCTGCATCACTTCTTGCAAGTCATCACGCTTTTTACCCGTTACACGCACTTCTTCACCTTGAATAGCAGCTTGCACTTTGATTTTGCTATCTTTGATAGTTTTTACCACTTTCTTAGCAACATCTTTAGCAATACCTTGCTTCATGGTCACGTTTCGAGTCACGTATTTACCGTGCAGATCCGCTTTTTGAATTTCGAAACTGTTCACATCAAGGCCACGCTTTGACGCCTTGTTCGCGAAAATATCGAACAACTGCATCACTTGTTGCTCGGCTTCTGCCGTCAGTTCAATGTGTTCATTGTGAAGCTCAATTTTTGCGTCTACTCCACGAAAATCAAAACGTGTTTCTAGTTCACGTTTAGCGTTTTCAACGGCATTTTTAGCTTCGCTCATATCGATTTCTGAAACGATATCAAATGAAGGCATAAGGCTCTCCTAAACTTAAATTTGTTGTGATTATACCCTGAGATTTCACATTTTGTGCATAAGTACACGGTGAATTCAGTTTTTAGTTTGTTATACTGCCAGCGTTTAATGATTATTAAAGGCAGAAATAGTGACACGGCGGGTTTATCAAGGGTTATTTTTAGTGAGTTTAGTCGTATGCACCGCTTTGTTCGCTAAAGAGGTGAAAGGTGCAGCAATAAACCTGTTTCCACATATCGATAAGGTGGCGCACTTTGGCATCTTTTTCGTGCTTGCCTTTATTATGGATAAAGCCTTTCGCATTCCGTTAGCGGCACAAATTGTATTACTGTGCTTATATGGCGCTGCTGTTGAGTGGATGCAAGACATGCTACCACACAGACAAGCTTCCATGGCCGATTTCGTCGCCGATGCAGCGGGGGCTGCAAGTTACTTTATGCTTCATTATGTGTGGCAAAAGCAATGCCAGAAAAACGTTTAGACCCAGTTTATATTCTCGGCCCCGGTGCATTGGGGCTTAGCTTTGCTCATCAGTTTAGCGCACAGCGCCCTGTCACCTTAATAACCAAAGCGCACCACCCTAGCCAATTTACGTACACGCATCAAGGCGCTAGTTCAGCACTTCAAATTCACAACGTTATGCAAAGCCACAATATTGCAGCGGCATCGATTACAGAGCTATGGCTGTTCGCTAAGGCACACCAGATTAAAGCTGCGCTGCTTGAATTAACTGAAAAGCTGCATCCAAACGCGCACATTGTTGTAAGCCATAATGGCATGAGTGATACTGCCGAACTTGAGGCATTACTGACTGCTAAGCAAAGCCTGTATTTTATGCTCACTCAACAAGCCGCGTTTAAGCCATTAGAAGCTGAAGTAGTACATGTTAGTCAAGGAGCGAGCATCATTGGTGCTGTTAACACAGCAGCAATGAACACGCTAAATCAGCAGTTCGTGCGCTGGCAAAGCCTGCTTCCTAATCTTCAAAAAAGCGAGGATATCAATCGCGCTCGTTGGCATAAGCTACTAATAAATTTAGCAATTAACCCAATAGCAGCATATTACTCAGAACGTAATGGTGGCGTGCGTTCACCGCGTTATGCCAGCGACGTATTCGCATTACTTCAAGAGGCCCTGCATGTTGCCGATGCACAAGGCGTAAGTATGAGCCTTACTGATGCACTCAATACCGCATACCAGGTGATGGCAAATACTGCCGAGAACCACTGTTCAATGCTTCAAGATAAGCGCAACGGCAAAGAAACCGAGATAGATGCGATGTGTGGTTATATCTTACGAAAAGCGCAGCAATATGGTCTTGCTGCGCCAATTAACCAAAGGTATTACCAGCGTATTAAGGGCGGTAAACTTTAACGGTTTTGAAACCATTTTCATGTAAAATCAGCGCCTGTAATTGGCTCATTACGCCTTTCGCGCAATACAAGTAATACTCTTTATCTTGCGGCAAGTCACCGAACTGTGTTGCCAAACGGAAAAATGGCAGATGAATAACTTCTACACCATCAAGCTCAAGTGGGTTGGCATCTTCCTCTTCAGGTGAGCGAATATCAACGACAACCGCACCTTTAGGTAATTGAGAAGCTGATTCTGCTTCTTTGACTTCTTCTTTCGCCTCAGTATCAATGTCGCGAATATCAATTACTGTGGCATTCTCAACCACGCTATCTAAGATATCAAAATCGAAGTTTTGTTCTTGCTTTTCAATCACATCAAGCTTGGCTTTCACTGTTGGTTTACGTGAAATAACACCGCAATACTCAGGCATTGCTTCCGCCATTTCTGATGTACCAATAGCACGAGCAATATCAATGATGTCTTGTTTATCGTGCTGGATGAGCGGGCGCAAAATAAGCGTGTCTGTTACTCGGTCAATAACGCTCAAGTTAGCCAGTGTTTGGCTCGACACCTGACCGATACTTTCTCCGGTTACCAATGCAGCAATATTAAGTTTTTCTGCCACCTTGCTACCTGCACGCATCATCATACGCTTGAGTACCACACCCATTTGTGAATCTTCGATATTCTCTAGGATCTCTGCAACCACAGGTTCAAAATCAACGGTGATGAATTTTACTTTGTGTGTAGAGCTAAATTGTGACCATAGGTAGTGACTTGCCTGCTTTACACCAATTTCATGTGCCGCGCCGCCAAGATTAAAGAACAAGAAGTGTGTACGTGCTCCTTTACGGATCATTTGGTAACTGGCCACGCCCGAGTCAAAACCGCCAGACATTAACGACAGCACATCTTCTTGCGTTGGTAGTGGGAAACCGCCCATACCACGATGAGCATGCGTTACGATATACGCGCGCTGATCTTTAATCTCAATTTTAACAGTGACTTGTGGACGGCTAAGTTGTACACGAGCTCCTTCTACATGCTGATTTAAGCCGCCACCAACATAGCGCTCAACATCAGTAGAAGTGAAATCATGATTACCTTGGCGCTTACAACGCACACAGAATGATTTACCCACAATTTGGTGTGCGAGCAGTTTTTGTGCCTGTTGGTAGATGTCATCTAAGGTTGTAAATTCAACCTCAGTCACTTCATTAAACTGCACGATACCCGGAATACGCCCTAGCGCGTCGGCCATATCACTGCGAATATGAGGTTCTTGCGCGTGCGATTCAACAGTGAGGTTATCCCAGTTATTACGCACTTTGACCTGCTCGTCGATACGACGCATCATGATCTTGATGTTGTTTTCCAACACTTTGGTGAAACGTTTACGAACAGACTTACTCTTGATCGCAATTTCCGGGTGCAACTTAACAATAAACTTGATCATGACATACTCGCAGCAGCTCAGTTGGGCATTAATAACAGTAAATGTGAGCCCATAGATTCGAAGCGCGCGATTATATCAAAACCACACGCTTACGGAAATAATAGCGAATGACGGCGATTTATGCCTCAGAGCTTTGCTGCTTACTTTGCAGATAATTAGTTTTGAGTTCTGCTAGCTGCTCTTTACCCTCAGGTGTTGCAAACGCAGAAAACAAGGTCACAACCTTCATCAAACCTTGCAAGATATCTTCGCGATTAAGCTCGCCGCTTTGGCGACGTGCCTTGATGTAAGGAGTCCAGAAGCTCACGGTTAACTTCAACATGTGTGTTAATTCTGATGCCTCATGTTCTGAAATGACCACAATCCCTTTGTTATCCAATTCAAGCACAATGTCTTTTACTTGATCGAATAGACGCTCTTGGAAAGCGATATAGTCAGACTTTAGCCCAGCATCGCGCGCTAATATGTCGGTCATGTTGTCGTAAAAGAAGTGAAACTTCCACATCAGCTCAAACAATGCATCGAAGTAATGAGTCAACTGTGACAACACATCAACTTCATCTTGCAATGGTTTAAACTGAGTATCTAAGTGATTACGATACAAAGAAAAAATGTGTCGTAAAATATCTTCTTTATTCTTAAAATGGTAATACAAATTACCTGGACTAATGCCAAGGTGCGCTGCGATATGGTTAGTTGTAATTGCTCGCTCACCGTGAATGTTAAACAGCTCAATGCTTGCTTGAATTATGCGTTCCTTGGTACTCATATGACACTTTTACTACATGGGTTTAGCAGCCAGTATAAACAATGTTTGCAGCCCATAACAATCATAGGATGTGTAGGTATTTTAGGGGCTGTCAACAGATGTAAACATTGATAAAATACACTTAGCAATTATTAAAAAAATGAGATTGACCATGAAGGTTACCGCACTGTATCCAGGCACATTTGACCCAATGACAAATGGCCATCTTGACCTCATCGAGCGAGCAGCCAAAATGTTCGACAAGGTGATTGTTGCCATCGCCCATAATCCGAATAAAAAGCCTTGCTTCTCTTTGGACGAACGCGTTGATTTAGCAGAACAAATCGTGGCTCATTTAGACAATGTAAGTGTCATTGGATTTACCGGTTTGCTCGCTGAATTAGCCAAAACCCAGCGCGCTAATGTGCTTGTACGAGGCATTCGCGCCGTATCAGATTTTGAATATGAGTTTCAGCTTGCCAACATGAATCGTAGGCTCAATCCAGATTTAGAAAGTGTATTTTTAACTCCCGCAGAAGAAAATACCTTTATCTCTTCCACCCTCGTCAAAGAGGTTGCGTTGCACGGAGGCAATGTGTCAGAGTTCGTTGCTCCCGTTGTCGCCAAAGCATTACAGGACAAACTATCATAATGGCATTAACTACACGACGTACATTGGTAATTGGCGCGCTATTGTTACCAATGCAGGCTATCGCCTCCCCATGGATTGGAACTGAATCAGCACAACTTCGCCACTCTGTAGAAGTGCTCGTAAATTATAATGTAATCAAACGCCCTGTTAATACTTACCCTTTAATGTGGAAAGGTATTATCTCTGATTTGCATGCAGTGCCAGTGCATACTCTCGAACCACAAGCACAATTTGCCTATTATCATTTGCAGCATGCGCTGAAGTTTGCCAAACAAGACTCCAGCTCAAAGGTGCGAGCTTTTGCCAACTCCAAGCCAGAAACATGGCAAGGGTTTGGACCACGTAACCGAGCAAAAAGCGGCATTGAAACAAGCGGACAAATCACAGGTAAAACTGTAAGCGCCAAGGTCAGCGTGAATTATCGTGATGATGCGCTAGATGGAAAGTATGTTGACTACGATGGCAGTTATCTTGCGGCTCTATTGGGGAACTGGTCACTCAGCGCGGAGAAAATAACTCACTGGTGGGGGCCAAGCCAAGAAAACCCATTGGTGCTATCAAATAATGCACAAGCTATGAAAGCTGTACGTTTGACGCGCCACGACAGTGGTTATGAGGGCCCGAGTTGGCTTTCATTTATTGGGCCGTGGAGCTTTACGGCCCTTGGTGCCAAACAACAAAATCAAATCAATAAGATAGCTGATGTTAAAGTGGAAGACGGTGACTTTTGGGGGTGGCGCTTTAGCAGTACGCCCATACAAGGTTTAGAGGTTGGCTTGAGCCAAACCCACTCTGACTGGCTGCACTTCCCCGTCGATACTATCACCGTGGCTGTTGCGGATGAACAAAAGCTCAGTGCGATAGATTTCAAATACTCAAGCACCCTCGGCTCTTGGCCTGTGGCTATTTATGCAGAGTATGCAGGGCATGTTGAGTCTGCCTTAGTCGCTGAAGATGGCGCGTTTACTTTAGGAGTTCAATCTCACTATGGCACCTCTGAGTCACTGTTAACAAGCTACCTAGAATATACTGACACTCAAAGCCAATGTATCAACCAAGCACCTGATTACAATTGCAACTATGGTAATATCGAGGTTGCTCAAGGCTACCAACATAGAGAGCAGAATCTAGGCCCGACAATTGGCAGCAACAGCGAAGCCGTGACTTGGGGGACGTATTATCATCGTGTGGGTGGTTACGCAGGCCATATAAAGCTGGGGCACATCAAAAATAACGACACAGACTTGGATATCACTCGGCTAGAGCTAGGATACCAGCAAGGTGTGTTCGGTATGCTAGTGCAACTTACAGGACATATTTGGCAGGAAGAAACAACTTCATCATCAGACACACATACTGCTCTTAGTTTAGCGCTGGAACACCGCTTTTAAATAGCGGCCAGCGCGGCACAGCCCCAAGTAATCTTTATTCACAATCAACGCGATTATCATCATGGCATCATTCACGTTGATGCCAATGGAATAGAGCGACCAAAGCCACCAAGGCTCGCCATTTTGCACAAGCACGAGATCTACATACAGACTGACATTTAGTGAGGCATTTGCCGATAGCCCAAAGACACAATAATAGAGCGCAGGGATTTTAACCCTGCCATTTTGAACAAAAATAAGCACAGCGACAGTGAGTAAGTCCGCAATTGGGTAGACAATATAAATAGTCGCTCCAATATCCAAAAACGAGGTGCTCAGATAAGACAGGTTTATAACTAAGCACAACCACAAAGGAGAAGCAGCTCTTTTGCGAGGCTCAGAATAGCTGACCATGTTGTATAACAGCGCCATCATGAATCCCCAGTTCACAAACGCGGTGAACAAAAGGGCTAACTCTCTATCGATGTACAACTAATTGGCTCCCATGTTTGCTCGTCTACCTTTATTCAGCCTTCCCCAAAAAAGATTAGACAGCCTAATAAGTCCCAAGAAATCTTTGTTTATTATTAGCGCTAAAATCATGATGACATCATTAATGTTTATAGCTATCGAATAGATACTCCATAGCCACCAGACTGAAAAGTTGCCGATTAAAAATGAGTCTAAATACATTGCTAAATGCAAAAGGGCGTTAACGGTTAAACCAAAGTAGCAATAATGCAGCGCAGGGAGCCTTGTTCCTCTTAGGGGTAGAAAGAACAAAAGCAAAACTGTCATAAGGTCTGCGATGGCCCAAATACCATACACATAGTAATCGAATTCGATAAAGGAAGTACTGAGGTAGGAAAGACTAATGGCTAAAGTAATAAGGATGGGGTTATGCGCTCTAGTGGAGGAGTCGGTAAAGCATACCAAGTTGTACAGCAGCGCCATCATAAATCCCCAATTTATGAAAGTCGCTATAAGTTGTCCTAACTCTACACCCACAAAAAACACTAAAATAGCCTCTGTCTTTTATTTCTAGCCAAGTGTGAATCGCTGAATTCACGGCTGAGTAAAAATTGCAAAAATGGGATTATGCTTAAACTTTTATTGAGTGTGTACAATCCAGTCAAATTATTACTCGAACGAAATGGTTCGATAATCAATTCTTATCTATTGTATCTCTCAAACTTGAGCTGTCAGTAAACCGAAATATAATTCGACTATAAACTCTCTCTATGTTTAAAAAGTCACGATTTAATATAAGACTAAGTATAAGTATCACATCGATTAGGTTTACGCCGATAGAATAAATAGCCCAAAACCACCAAAACCCAAACTCTTTGCTAAAGTGATAATCAATGTGCATCAGTAATTGCAATATACAATTAACGATTAGGCATCCAATAGAGTAATAGAATGCTGGAGGCTTATGTTTATTAGACTGAATGAGCACTATTATCGCAATAGTGAGCAGATCAGCTGCAGCCCAAGCCAAATATCTCTCAATGCCAAATTCAAATTGTGATGAAGTTAAATAGGAGATGCTAACTATTATGCTGATCCACAGCGCTGAATATTTCCGGTTGCAAGGTTCTGAGTAACTTACAAGATTGAATAATACAGCCATCATAAGGCCCCAGTTCACAAACAAAACGATAAGGTCTACGAATTGAACTGTAGAGAAGAAATCAAATATTTGCGTAGCTTCAAAGCTCATTGAAATACCCTTGCGAAGCAACGGTGTCAGTTAATCAAGCATTAATAGCGTCTATATTTCTTCGATAAAGAGAGTTGCTTTTCTTTGAGAGCTTTTCCACAAGAAGCTTTTTGAAGATGATAAAACCTAAAACATCTCTGTCTACTATTAGAGCGACTATCATTGTGAGGTCCGATAAATTTATCCCCATAGAGTAAAAGCTCCAAAACCACCACTCTTCTCTGTTCCCTGCTACTACAATGTCAGTATGCATGAGTAGCAAAAGGACACTATTGAATGTCAACCCTATAATTACGTATATAACACCCGCTGATATAGGCGATTTCCTGAAAAATAAGACTGGAACTATTAAGATAAGAGTAAGCAGATCATAAGTGAGCCACTTAAGGTAATAATCATATGTTCTAAAATAATCATGAAAGTGATCACTAATGAAATACGAGATGAACATGACCACGCTAACCCAAACAAGCCTTAAGTCTTGTTTAGCTTTGCAGCCCAAAAGTAGCAAGTTAAACAACATTGCCATTAGGAATCCCCACACAACGAAGGATCCCATAAAAACAGCTAGGCCTCTCTCAAAATACATCCGTCATCTCGTTTTATTTCCTAATTCTCTTTTTTAGGTGGATCAAGAATCACATCCCCACCGCCACGCTGTAACTCAGCTTGGCTCGCAGCTACTGCGTCGCTTGATAAAGTCACTGTATCAGATTGTAGCGTCTGAGTGCCAGTGTTTTGCGCTACAGGCTGAGCTTGCTGTTGTAGTGTTGTGTATGCTTGTGCTTGAATTTGTGAATTGGCATTAACTTGCATCGTTAATCTCCTTTAAAACCTAAGTTAAATTATTATTAACAGCCATGTCAAATGTTTAACATGCTTTGTAATGGAGCCGTCAAAATCAATTCTTTGACGACCCATATAACAATGCAGAAGGCGTGCCAAAAATCACAACATGATCAAAATTAGGCGATTTGTTGGCATGGGATCTCACCGATTTCCACTTTTTGTAGGTAGTAATCCATTGCCACTTCGTCGCAATTCTCCTTGCGTAGGCACAACTCACAGTCTTTCATAACCTTTTCAGGTAAACTTGCCTTGCTGCTGTCAGCAAATCCAAGTTTGGCAAAAAAATCAGGTACACGCGTCAGTACAATCACACGCTTAAGTGCCAATTTTTTGGCTTTTTCAAGCAAGTGTTCTACCAAAAAGCGCCCTTGACCTTTAACACTGCACTGTGGATTGACACCTAACGAGCGGATTTCAGCTAAACCGGTATCATACACGTACAAAGAGGCGCACCCCGTTACTTTGCCATCGACCTCGGTCACGGCAAACTCGTTAATAGAGTGCACCATGTCACTTTTTGCGCGAGGCAAGTTCTCACCTTCACGAGCCCAGTATTGTATAAGTTCGCTAATAGCGTCGACATCATTTAGGTTCGCGTCGCGCACCACAATGTGATGCTTCGCTTTAGCCTGTTTGATAGCAAAGCTCACTTGTTGAGGAGACGTTCCCCCAAGGGCTTTACGGGCATTCAGACATGCATCGAGCTCTAACACTGCGTACACATCATCATCTATGACATCGCATACAGCTTTAAATTGCGCAAGTTCCAGTTGTTCCAAGTTTTTCCCTTCACTAATCGCAACTTGCACAAGCTGACCAACAATATGATGCCCTTCACGGAACGGGATCCCTTTCGCAACTAGGTAATCAGCAAGCTCAGTGGCATTAGCATGGCCACCTTGCGCAGCCGCCTTGGTTTTATCAGCATTCACTTTAATACCATTGATGCATGATTGCGCCATGTGTAAACAAGCTAACCAGGTTGGCAGCGCATCAAAAAGCCCTTCTTTGTCTTCTTGCATGTCTTTGTTGTAAGCCAGAGGCAATGATTTAAGAGTCATCATCATGGCACTCATGGCACCAAATACACGCCCAGTCTTACCGCGGATAAGCTCCAACGCATCTGGGTTTTTCTTTTGTGGCATCAACGACGAACCTGATGTCACATTATCCGCCAAGTCGATAAAACCGGCTTCGCCAGAGTTATAGAAGATGAGGTCTTCAGCAAAACGAGACAAATGCAGCATCGAAATTGATGCGGTGCTTAGTAGCTCCACAACAAAGTCTCTGTCTGATACTGCATCTAAGCTATTGCGTGTCGCACTGGCAAAACCAAGGTCCTGAGCAAGAAGCTCTCTGTCCATGGCATAAGCAGTGCCAGCTAATGCGCCACTCCCTAACGGGCATTGGTCAAGGCGCTTGAGCGCATCATACAAACGACTCTCATCACGCTCTAGCATTTCCACATAAGCCATACACCAGTGACTAAATAGCACAGGTTGAGCACGTTGAAGGTGGGTATAGCCGGGTAAAACAGTACCAAATTCACGCTCAGCTAACGCAATCAAGGCTGTTTTAGTCGCGCAGATGGCATCAGCAACTGTTAACGCAGTCTTTTTACACCACAACCGGAAATCTGTTGCCACCTGATCATTTCGACTACGTCCTGTATGCAATTTCTTGCCAAGATCGCCCACTTTACCAATTAGCGCGGCTTCTACGTAGGAATGAATATCTTCATCACCACTGAGCGCTACACTATCCGGGTCCGCTTTAACTTCCTCAAGTAACTCATACAAGGCACCCACTAGCTCTGAGTGCTCAGCATCAGTTAATACAGCAACACGATTGAGCGCCCCCGCCCACGCGATAGAGCCGATAATGTCTTGCTCAGCCATAACATAATCGAATGGCAAAGAATCATTAAACTGTTTAAAAGCTTCATCAGGACCCGATGAAAACCGTCCACCCCAAAGTGCCATACCCTATCTCCTGCCTTACTTCTTAAGCGCTGCAATTCTGCTAGATAACGAGAACAAACGAATAAATCCTTCAGCGTGTGATTGGTCATACACATCGTCTTCGCCGAAGGTAGCGAAGTCTTCACTATACAGGCTGTTAACTGATTGCTTTTGTACTGCGACTACTTGACCCTTGTACATTTTCAGCACAACTTCACCACTGGCGTATTGTGAGAATGCCTCAGC
Source organism: Pseudoalteromonas maris (assembly GCF_049257235.1). Taxonomy (NCBI): domain Bacteria; kingdom Pseudomonadati; phylum Pseudomonadota; class Gammaproteobacteria; order Alteromonadales; family Pseudoalteromonadaceae; genus Pseudoalteromonas; species Pseudoalteromonas maris. Next base: position 299,111 of record NZ_JBMMUF010000004.1, on the reverse strand, counting down.
CGCTGCCAAAATACTGTCTTTAAGTGGTGTAAACCAACGACCGTCATACACTAGATGTGCAAACTCACCAGCCAAGGTTTCTTTCCACTTGCGGCTTGATTTATCCAGAACTAACTCGTCAATCGCCTGTAATGCCGCCATCATCACTGTGCCGCCCGGTGTTTCATAACAACCACGAGACTTCATGCCAACTAAACGGTTTTCAACAATATCAACACGACCAACACCGTGAGGCGCAGCGAGTTGGTTTAATTTAACCAAGCACTGATATGGGCTTAGTTGTTCGCCATTAACAGCTACAACTTCACCTTTTTCGATGCTTAAAGTAACTAGCTCTGGCTCATTGGGTGCTTGCTCTGGAGCAGTCGTCCAGGTCCACACTTGGTCACTTGGCTGACACCATGGATCTTCAAGTTCACCACCTTCGTGAGAAATATGCCACGCATTGGCATCTCGACTGTAAATTTTGGTGGCTGACGCTGAACACGGAATATCGCGCTGTGCTAGGTAATCAAGCAAAGACTCACGGCTTGATAGATCCCACTCACGCCAAGGCGCAATCACTTTTAGATCAGGCGCAAGGGCAGCGAAACAAGATTCAAAACGGACCTGATCATTCCCTTTACCTGTGCAACCATGGGACAACGCATCAGCGCCCACTTTGCGCGCAATTTCTACTTGTGCTTTAGCAATGATTGGACGTGCCATCGAAGTACCTAGCAAATAGGTGCCCTCATATACCGAACCGGTTTTCAACGTTGGATAGATGTAGTTAGCAACCATTTCTTCTTTAAGGTCAACGATATGGCACTCAGACGCACCCGATGCAATCGCTTTTTCCTCTACGCCTTGCAACTCTTCCTCTCCTTGGCCAACATCGGCAACGAATGCGATAACTTCACATCCATAGTTCTCTTTTAACCATGGAACGATTGCTGATGTATCTAAACCACCCGAGTAGGCCAATACAACTTTTTTAATAGTGCTCATCTCAAGTCCTTAAAAATTTGGGTTTAATAATGTCACTAGCAAGGCATTTTGCGCATGCATGCGGTTTTCTGCTTGCTGAATAATTTTTGATTGTTCGCCATCCATCACCTCAGAGGTAATTTCAAATTCACGGTGTGCTGGTTGGCAATGCAATATCGTTTGTGCGCCTGTCATCTCTACCAGCTCTTTGTTTAGCTGATATGGCATGTACTTTTCTTTTACTTGCTCAAGCGGTGTGTTGTCGCCCATTGACACCCATGTATCTGCATATAAAGCGTTAGCACCAACAGCCGCTTCGACACGGTCACTGACAAGGATAGACGCTCCTTTGGCTGCTGCAATTTGCTCTGCTTGTTTAACAATTTGCGCATCAGGACCGCTGCCTTTGGGGCATACTGCCACAAAATCTGTACCTAATGTAGCAGCAAGTAGCATTAATGAGTGAGTTACGTTATTTCCCTCACCTAAGTAAGCCAGTTTTAATTGACTCACATCACCATGTACCTCTTTAAGTGTCAAAAAATCGGCAAGCGCCTGACACGGGTGATACAGATCACACAATGAGTTAACCACAGGTTTTGCTGAAAACTCACTGAGTTCTTGAAGTGTCTTATGCTGATTTACACGAGCAACAATGGCATCAGCCCATGCGCTAATATTGAGCGCAAAGTCTTTAACTGACTCACGCGAACCCATTGCACCATTTTGCTGATCCAAATACACCGCATGACCACCTAACTTGTGGATACCAAGATCAAATGTCAGACGAGTACGTAAACTTTGCTTCTCAAACAGGGTTACAATGGATTTGCCAGCCAATGCCTGCGCATAGTCTTTTGGTTGTGCTTTGATCTCTTGCGCTAGGTTTAATAGCGACAGTACTTTTTTGTCATCTAGCTCTAAGCCAGTAATAAAATCTTGTTTCATAGTCATATCTATATCGTAATTTGAGTGCCCACGTGCTCGCCATTGAGCAACGCGATGAGGTTTTGTGGTTTTAACCAGCTTGAGATATACACACCTCTTCGTAAGTGCTGGGCTGCAAGAAGACTGGTCTTAACTTTGACCTCCATCCCGCCCGATATAACTCCTTGTTCAATAAGCTGTGAAATGTGCTGTGCACTTAATACATGCAAAGGCTGCCCTTGTTGGTCAAGCACTGCCTCTACATCGGTCATGAAAATAAGTTCCGCTTGTAACTGCTTAGCAATGGCCGCAGCAGCTTCATCGGCATTCACGTTGTACCAATTACCTTCGCTATCGAAACTGATACTGCTAACAACAGGCAAACGGTGGTTTTCTAATAACGAAGGAACAATTGAGCCCGGTACTTCTTCACACTCGCCAACACACCCTAAAGCCTTGAGTTTTTGCTGCGCTTGTACTCCAGCTTCATATAGGCTAATGCCCACGGGTTGTAATGCGTTTTTCAGCGCCGCGCCAACGAGTTGTTTATTCGCACACCCAGCTAATGCCCCCACGATATAGGGCATTTGTTCAGCAGGACTAATGCGTAACCCCTGATGCTTTGCGGTTGCAAACCCTGCATCGTGTAACCATCTATCCACCAACGCACCACCACCATGAACAACAACATAGTGGGCATCGGGCTTTGATGCTAAAGCTGCAAATAAGGCATCCAACGCCTCAAGGTTATTCAATACGGCTCCGCCGAGCTTAATTACCCATGTTTTCTTTGCAGTTGCCATATCACATTAGTCCCGTATTAATTGCTAAGCCTGCATTTAGGTTTAAACACTGCAATGCCTGACCTGATGCGCCTTTGAGTAGATTATCGATAGCAACACTGATGATCAGTTGCTGATCCTTTAGGTTCCAGCCTATGTCGACATAAGGTTGATTTTCGATTCCTTTAATAGACGCGACTTGCCCTGCACCTAGCAAGCGAATAAGCGGCTCATCAGCAAGTACTTGATACGCAGAGCTCACATCCTCAATGCTCACACCATGATTAACTTGGGCATAGATGGTCGCCAAAATGCCTCGCTTGAAATTACCCAAATGCGGTGTAAATAGAACAGGATGATCAAGATATTGTTCAATCTCCGGAGTGTGGCGATGATTGAATAACCCATAGGGCGTGAGGGATACCTCACAAAAATGCGTACCGATATTGGCCTTTCTACCGGCTCCGGTAACACCTGAGACGGCATTGATAATGATGTGAGCATTATCTGCTAACAGCTGGGCGTCTTTTAAGGGTTTGAGCGCATTTAGGCTCGCAGTGGGATAACAACCAGCAACCGCCACAAGATTGGCATCTTTTACTTTGTCACCATACCACTCTGCTAAGCCATAAACAGCGTGATCAAGTAGTGCTGGGTGTTGGTGTGTAAAACCATAATATTGGTCATACTGGCTCGCATCAGATAGGCGAAAACCTCCAGATAAATCAAATACTTTTAAGCCCATTTCCAAAAATACAGGAGCTAAGTCAATGCTCACTTTATGATCGGTGCACAAACATACTGCATCTGCTTTTTGCGAAATATCTTTGATAGCATGAGGGCTTAATCCTTCAAGGCAAAGATCAACTACTCCTTTGTGTTCAGGATACAATTGACTTAATGGCTTGTTTAAATCTGCACTTGCTTCAGATACATAGCATCCTACTAAATCAAAATAAGGGTGATTGGCGATTAGCTTGGCTAACTCAGCCCCGCTGTAACCGCTTGCTCCAACTATTACAATATTCATTTACAACACACTCAAAAAAGAACTAAATAACAGGCGGGAAGCCCGACGAAAAAAAAGTGAGTACACACCCTGTGAGGGATGTGTACTCGAACTATCGTCGTTGCGATATGCTAGGAAGAAAACCAATCATCAAACAATATTTATGCTAAAAAAGTGAATTGATATTCACTATAAAGGCATTTATATTGTTATGCAACAGTTGTGAATAATTATTTGGAAAATTTATGCTAACCCCTGATTTTATTGAGCTATATAAGCAACTTATTGCTTCTCCCTCGATTAGTTCGCTTGACCCTCAACAAAGTCAAAGCAATCGCGGCGTTATCGAACTCCTCGCTACATGGTGTGAATCACTCGGTTTTGAGTGTCAAGTCATTGAATTAGAAAGCGCTCCGGGCAAGTTTAATCTGCTCGCAAAGCGCGGCGAAGGAGCCGGTGGTTTGATGCTCGCAGGGCACACAGATACGGTGCCTTTTGATGAAGGCCGTTGGCATAGGGATCCATTTACTCTAACAGAGCAAGATAACAAGCTGTTTGGTCTGGGCAGTATTGATATGAAGGGATTTTTTGCTTTTGTACTCAATGCGATTGCAGAGCTTGATAGCAGCACTCAACAGCAACCTCTGTTAATTTTAGCGACCGCCGATGAAGAAACGACCATGGCCGGTGCGCAAGAAGTTGCAAGATATCCAGACTTAAAGCCCGCACGCTGTATCATTGGTGAACCCACCGACATGGTGCCAGTATTCACTCACAAAGGTCATATGACATCGGCAATTCGTATCATTGGAAAGAGTGGTCACAGTTCAGATCCAGAGCGCGGCATCAATGCCATTGAAGTGATGAATCTGGTCATTCAAAACTTGCTGAAGCTAAAAGAGGAACTTAAGAATAAATATTCAATTGAGCACTTTGCTATTCCCTATCCAACTTTAAACTTAGGGCATATTCATGGTGGAGACAGCGCAAACCGTATTTGCGGGTGCTGTGAATTACAGTTAGACATGCGTCCTCTACCGGGGCTGAGCATCCCAGAATTACAAGCAATGTTACTTGATGCCACCAAAGACATTAATACGCAATATCCGGGCTGTGTTGAAGTGCGTGACATGCACGAGCCTATACCTGCCTTTGCGGGTACCACTGACAGTGCCCTTGTGAAACTCGCAGAGTCCGTATCGCAGCAACAAGCCGTGGCCGTGAATTATTGCACTGAGGCACCATTTATCGCGCAATTGGGGTGTGAAACGATTGTTATGGGCCCAGGTTCCATTACCCAAGCACATCAGCCTAATGAATTTTTGGCGATGGAGCGAATCGTCCCCTCGCAACAGATGATAAAAGAGTTAATTCACAGAAGTTGTTGGTAAATCAAGGTATAAAAAAGCCCCTCAGATGAGGGGCTTTGCTTGTTAATCAACAAGATTCAAAGATTATTTTAAGCCTAGCTTAGCCAATTCGCTTTCAACCATTTGTGCTGAAAGTGGCACATAGCCGTCTTTTTCAACAATTTTCTGACCTGTTTGCGACAGCACCATTTTGATGAATTCAGCATCGATTGGTGACAGTGGCTTGTTTGGGTGCTTGTTCACGTAAACATATAGGAAACGTGATAGTGGGTACTTACCTGTAGCTACATTATCAAGTGTTGCGTCAACAAACTTGTCGCCTTTTTTAGCTAGAGGCACAGTGCGCACACCCGATGTCTTGTAACCGATACCAGAGTAACCAATCGCGTTCACTGAAGACGAGATAGACTGTACTACTGACGCCGAACCTGGCTGCTCGTTTACGTTGTTACGGAAGTCACCTTTACATAATGCTTTCTTCTTGAAGTAGCCATATGTACCAGATACAGAGTTACGACCATAAAGCTGAATGTCTTTAGAAGCCCAATCACCCTCAAGACCAATCTCACCCCAGCGATTCACTTCAGAATCTGCACCACATTTACGTGTTGATGAGAAAATCGCATCAACTTGGTCAATACGCAGACCTTCAATCGGGTTATCTTTATGTACAAATACCGCTAGCGCATCGATCGCAACGCGAATCTCAGTTGGTTTGTAACCGTGGCGTTTTTCAAACGCTTCAATTTCTTTAGACTTCATTTTACGGCTCATTGGGCCGAAGTTAGCAGTCCCTTCTGTTAATGCTGGAGGAGCAGTAGATGAACCAGCAGCTTGAATTTGGATGTTTACGTTAGGATAGATACGCTTATATTCTTCTGCCCAGAACGTCATCATGTTAGCGAGTGTATCTGAACCAACAGATGAAAAGTTGCCTGAGATGCCACTTGTCTTTTCGTACTCAGGAATCGCTTTGTCTGTAGCCATTGCTTGACCTGCAGTCAGAGCACTAATAGCAACGCCCATTGCAGCAACTAAGTTTTTAAATTTCATTGGGTTCTCCGATTTGTTCTTCCCATGTTTTAACTGCGGTCATTGTGCAGGGGAAAAATGACAGTTAAATTACTTAAAAATGACACTTTTATGACTGTACTAAATGCAAGGTATCGCTGGGCTTTGACACCACCCAACTCGGTGCGAATGCAAACCAAAAACAGCTTCCCTGACCTACTTTACTGTCAATATGTAAGGTTGAATCATGGCGAGTAAGCACATGTTTAGTGATTGCAAGACCTAGACCTGAGCCACCAGTCTTTCGGCTTCTAGCCTTATCAACACGATAAAAACGCTCAGTGAGTCGATTTAAATGCTCCGGCGCAATCCCCTCACCATTGTCGGTGACACTAAATTGCGCGTAACCACCTTTTGTTTGCCAACGCACAATGATCTCTCCACTCTCTGGCGTGTAATGCACAGCGTTAAAAACCAAATTCGAAAACGCACTGCGTAACTCTTCGCCAGCGCCTATAACATCGAGATCGTGATCTACTTCGAAGATGAGGGTGTGGCCTTTATCTTGATTCAGTGATTGCGCTTCTGTTTGGATCAACTCTAACATTGCGGGCACATTTACTGGTTTGTCATTGTCATGTTTACGCGCACCTTCGATACGCGACAATGACAGAAGTTGATTGACCAGAGCATCCATACGTTGGCACTGCTCTAACATGGTGGTGTGGGCCTTTTGCCACATCGCTGGAGGCGGCATGTTATCCGCATCCATCATTTCCAAATATCCTGTAACCACTGTCAATGGTGTGCGCAACTCATGGGATACGTTGGCGACAAAATCTTTGCGCATTTGCTCGAGTTGCTTGAGCCGCGTGATATCACGCACTACCATCATTATTTGCGACTGCGCATATGGCATGACCCTGAATTCTAAAATTTGCTCGCCGCTGTGGGTCACATCAAGCTCTAATGGTTCATCATATTTAGCTTTAAGCATGTAGCGACTAAATTTAGGGTGGCGAATAAGATTATCAATACGCTGACCATGATCAGCAGGCCATTGCAATCCAAGCAAACGCAAAGCAAGTTGGTTACACCACACAATACTGAAGTCGAACTGCAATACAATAACTGCATCAGGCACGGCTTCAGCGCCTTCTCGGAAACGACGAATGAGATCAGCTAGTTCATTGCGCTTTTTGCGGTTACGTTGTTGTAAATGATAAATGCCTTCAAAGACTTGCTCCCACGCGCCTTCTCCTTCAGGTGGATTAAAAGAGCGCTGATTAATAAGCCAATCACTGAGACGATAGAGCTGACGATAATGCCAAAGTAGTAGCGTTAAAGCGCCCAAAAAGAGAAGCAAAAAAGGTGCGCCTACAAGCACACCTATCATTACTAATGGTAAGAAGTACATAAACAAACGCTTTGTTAGCGTGCGTTTATTAATTACTCGATACATAGATTATCTCTATTTCGTGCATGACGATGCTGTGCTGATTAACAGCTAGGGCATGCCATAATCACGCCCCCACATGTCCCTACACTTTGCTTGAAAAGCGGTAACCCGCTCCACGCACAGTTTGTACTAAGCGATCATGCCCCATCGGCGCGATAGCTTTTCGTAAACGACGAATGTGTACATCAACCGTTCTGTCTTCCACATACACATTCGTACCCCAAACATGATCCAGCAATTGCTCTCTGCTGTAAACCCTCTCTGGGTGAGTCATGAAAAAATGTAATAATTTGAATTCAGTAGGGCCCATATCGAGCTCACTACCTTGAGATGTTACGCGGTGAGAAACAGGATCGAGCCGCAAACCATGCACTTCAATTGCTTCTTCTAGGGATGTCGGTGACACTCTGCGGATCACGGCTTTCATACGCGCCATCAATTCTTTGGGTGAGAACGGTTTAGTGACATAGTCATCAGCCCCCACTTCTAAACCGCGCACTTTGTCTTCTTCTTCGCCGCGGGCCGTGAGCATGATGATCGGAATATTGCGTGTGTGATCGTTTTGCTTGAATTGCTTGGCTATTTGAATACCGCTGCCACCTGGAAGCATCCAGTCCAATAACACCATATCTGGGTATGGCTCAACCATAGCAGCAAGCGCTGAGTCATAATCCTGTGCTTCTATTGCCTGATACCCATTTTGCTCGAGGACGAACACCAGCATTTCGCGAATAGGTGCTTCATCATCAACAACAAGAACTTTACGTGACATTCCATTTATCTCTTATTGGTCTTAATGAACGCATGCCATTATTAGTACTTTTTGTGACATTTTTATGAAAGCCTATACCTTATAACTCAAACTGGCAAAAATAGCAGACCGATCCGCGGATCGCTATCTTACTAAGCACACATGTTTAGATCACTTTTATACTAGGGAGTGCCCTGATTCCCTCCTTGGCGGGATCAGTATTTTACTAATCGATCTGCATTGGGATCACTCTTATACCAAGTGACGCGTATTACTAATAACTAACCCCCTGATTTTTGTTTACTAAATAATCAGAATGTCACTGGTGGACAACACAGTTAGTACGACAGTGATCCCAAATCCCCTAAGTTGATAAAACTCTGATCCCAACCGATCAGTGCATCACTTTTTTGATAAAGTATAATTTATCATGCAGTTACAAAAATTACTGGTGGCACGTTGATGATCTGAGCGTTGCTTGAATCCCCATACTCCAATACTGAATAGGTAAAATCTTGATCTAAAAAAGCCCCGCATAATGCGAGGCTTTCTATTGTACTAACTATCTAAAATTACTTAATTTTAGGTGCTAGCTCACCACTTAGATAACGCATGTGCATGTCATCTAAAGAAATTGGCTTGATCTTATCCGCCTGACCCGCAGTACCAAACGCTTCATAACGCGCAACACAAATGTCAGTCATTGCTTTTGTTGCTTCTGCAAGGAACTTACGAGGATCGAAGTTCGCAGGGTTGTGCGCTAGGTGGCGACGAATCGCACCCGTTGAGGCTAAACGCAAATCAGTGTCGATGTTTACTTTGCGCACGCCGTGCTTAATCCCTTCAACGATCTGCTCTACTGGCACACCGTAAGTTTCAGGGATCTCACCACCATACTCGTTGATCACCGCTAGCCACTCTTGTGGTACAGATGAAGAGCCATGCATTACAAGGTGCGTATCAGGAATACGGCTGTGGATTTCTTTGATGCGGTTAATTGCAAGAATGTCACCTGTTGGTGGACGCGTGAACTTGTATGCACCGTGTGATGTACCGCAAGCAATAGCAAGTGCATCAACACCTGTTTTAGCAACGAAATCAGCCGCTTCTTCAGGATCGGTAAGCAATTGATCGTGAGACAATTTGCCCACTGCACCAATGCCATCTTCTTCACCAGCTTCACCAGTTTCTAATGAACCAAGTACACCTAGCTCACCCTCAACAGAGACACCACATGCGTGCGCCATCTCAACGGTGCGACGTGTTACGTCAACATTGTACTCGTAAGATGAAGGAGTTTTACCATCGTCAAGCAATGAGCCATCCATCATTACTGATGAAAAGCCTAGTTGAATTGAGCGCTGACATACTGCCGGAGACGTACCATGGTCTTGGTGCATTACTACAGGGATGTGAGGCCACTCTTCAATGGCAGCCAAAATCATATGGCGAATAAAAGGGGCGCCTGCGTATGCACGGGCACCAGCTGAGCCTTGCACAATAACCGGGCTGTTCGTTTTGTCGGCCGCTTCCATGATGGCACGCATTTGCTCTTGGTTATTTACATTGAAGGCAGGTACGCCGTAACCAAATTCCGCCGCATGGTCGAGAAGTTGACGCATACTGATCAAAGCCATTTCGCTTATCTCCAATTTTTGATAGCACCAGACTATCGGGTTTTTGAACGGGATGTTTGTGTTTGGATTAATCCAAACATGAGCCTTTGGCTCGTAACACAAGGCCGGCAAAGTGAGAGGCCGGCCTTGAAGTTAATTCGTTATTTTGCTCGCTCTTCTAGCATAGCAACCGCTGGTAGTTTTTTCCCTTCGAGGAATTCCAAGAAGGCACCACCACCAGTAGAAATGTACGAGATCTTATCAGCCACATTATATTTATCAATGGCTGCAAGAGTATCGCCGCCGCCAGCGATAGAGAAGGCATCAGACTGTGCAATCGCTTTGGCGATACTTTGTGTACCATTACCAAATTGGTCAAACTCGAATACACCTACAGGGCCATTCCAAACAATGGTTCCGGCTTGAGCAATAATATCGCCCAATTGCTTGGCTGTATTTGGACCAATATCAAAGATCATGTCTTCGTCTGTCACATCTTGCACGTCTTTTAATTGCGCCACTGCTGACTCAGAAAACTCATTACCTACAACCACATCTACTGGCACTGGAATATCGCCACCATTAGCGCGCGCCGTATCTGTTAGTTTTTGCGCTTCAGCAATTAGGTCTTGCTCGTACAGAGACTTACCTACTGGATGACCTGCCGCTGCAATGAACGTATTAGCAATACCACCGCCGGTGACAAGCTGATCAACAACGTTTGAAAGTGAATCAAGAACGGTCAGCTTAGTTGATACTTTTGATCCGCCAACAATAGCAACAAGTGGACGCTTTGGATTATCCAAGGCTTTACCAAGTGCATCTAATTCTGCAGCGAGTAATGGTCCTGCACACGCAACAGGTGCGTGCATACCAACACCATGGGTTGACGCTTGAGCGCGGTGAGCGGTACCAAATGCGTCCATAACATACACGTCACACAATGCGGCTAATTGCTTAGCAAGCGCTTCATCATTCGCTTTTTCGCCTTTGTTAAAACGCACATTTTCAAATACAACCACTTCGTTATCTGCAACGTCAACACCATTGAGGTAGTCTTTAGCCAAACGTACATCTTGCGATAACTTGTCATTAAGGTATTCAACCACAGGAGCAAGTGAGAATGCTTCATCGTACTGACCTTCAGTAGGACGACCTAAGTGAGACATAATCATCACTTTAGCACCTTTATCCAACGCGAGTTGAATAGTAGGCAGTGCTGCACGTAAACGTGCATCTGAGCTCACCTTGCCATCTTTAACAGGAACGTTAAGATCTTCACGGATCAATACGCGCTTACCTGCTAAATCCAAATCTGCCATCTTGATGACTGACATTCTCTATCTCCTTAGTTATACGTTTTATCAATGCTTTGATGCGGCTTGTCGCATCCACGCTGCAGAGGTATCGAGCATACGATGCGCGAACCCCCACTCGTTGTCACACCATACTAATAGTTTTATCAGGCGTTTATGACTGACTCGTGTCTGTGTACCATCAATGATGCAAGAATGTGCATCGTGATTGAAATCAACCGAGACCAGTGGTTCTTCTGTGTAATCAAGTATTCCCGCTAAACGTCCATGCACAGCATTAGCTATTGCTTGGTTTACATCATCTAGCGAGACATCAGTATTTACCGTCACGCTCAAGTCCATTGCCGTAACGTTTATGGTTGGTACGCGCACAGCTATCGCTTCGAAGCGGCTATGAAACTTAGGTAAAATACGCTCTATTCCACGCGCTAGCTTGGTATCAACTGGGATAATCGACTGACTTGCTGCGCGAGTACGGCGCAAGTCGTCATGGTATGCATCGATCACCTGCTGATCATGCATAGATGCATGAATCGTGGTGATAGCACCTGATTCAATGCCAAAGGCATCATCAAGCACTTGAATAACCGGAACAATACAATTAGTCGTACATGAGCCATTCGACACAATGGTGTGCTCAGCATTGAGCTCATGATCATTGATACCATACACAATAGTCGCGTCTACGTCGGCATCCGCCGGTTGTGAAAACAGGACTTTTCTAGCACCCGCATCAAGGTGCAATTGTGCATGTTCACGAGAGTGGTAAACACCTGTGCATTCGAGCACAACATCCACATTGTGCTGTTGCCATGGTAAGGCACTGGCATCTTGCTCACAGTACAGCGCTATTTCATCGCCATCGACGATTAAAGCATTGTCAGACAATGAGACATCAAAGGCAAAGCGGCCATGAGCCGTATCATATTTGAGAAGATGAGCAATGCCTTCTGGCTTTGCTAATTCATTGATAGCAACAATTTCAAACTCACCGCGGCGATCGCTCTCGTACAGAGCACGTAAGATATTGCGCCCAATGCGCCCAAAGCCATTTATCGCGAGCTTAATTGCCATATGTAGAGACTACCGCCATAAAGTAAGTGAACAGACGCAGGTCTAAGAATGATGGGCGCTATTGTAATCGACTCGCGCCGCGAGTGTAAGGGGCAAGTACAAATAAAAACCGTCTATGGCAAGATTGTGCCATGAAAGAAACAATAAAGAGGATGCGTCATTGGTCAATATCAGGGGCATAATGCCCCTTAACTATTCCCTAGGAAAGTCCGCCAAACAGCGTCAAGATTGCGATAAGTGCTAGGAAAAACATAACATTACGTTTTACTAATCGCATCATACATTGCGCTTCGATAGTACAACCATAATGCTCAATTTCTATTTGCTCCGCCGCCAAAGCCGTTTCAGTGATCACGCTGCGATTGGATACCGAAAAGTCGAGCACATGCTTGACCCAAGTCTGTGTCCCCTTCGAGAAGTTACCGATAACCAAATAGCCAAAACTCGCAACACGTGCCGCTGGCCACTCTAACCAATGCACCATTTGCATCAAACTGTGATGCCAATGTGCTAGTTCATGCTCGGCGTCTTTGCTCACATCTAAGTATGTGCGTGCCAGTGCATAAAACACCGCGCCTGGTGCCCCAAGCAACACAAACCAAAAAATCACTGCACAGTAAAAGCGAAAGTTTATCCACGCCAAGGTTTGCGCAAACGTTTCGCCTTGTTCTTCTTGCTCAGTACGCACTTGGCCCATTTGCATAGCGTACAAAGTGGCCGCCTCTTGGTCATCACGCGACAACGCATTAAGGTACCCTTTGTAATGAGCACGCATGGTTGCACAGCCAAAGCAAACGAGAACAATGACCGTGTTCACCAACAATTGCCACAGAATAAAGTCACTGGCATTGGCAATAACAAAAACTATGAGCGTTGGGATCAGCAACCACATGAGCAACCCTGCTTGGTGCGACAACCCATGTAAACGGCGCAACAGATTTAAGCTGTGTCGTTGATACCACGTGGCGTAGGTGGTGATTTGCCAAGGTGTAGAGCGTGCACCAAGGCGCTCAGCAATAAGTGCAAAAATGATGGAAATCAGAGTCATAGTAATACAAATGAATGCTTAAACTTCTTTTAGTCTATCGCAATTGTCTTTAAATGTAAGGTGAAAAAATCGCCGCCAATCAAAGCCTTCCCCGGGGTCAGTCTTGCGCCCCGGAGCAATATCACTGTGACCAACAATGGTATTTTGAGTAATTTTTGGATAAGCAATCATCAACGCTTGTGTCAACTGTGCAAGGCTTTGGTACTGAGCATCTGTGTATTGCCCTTTATCTGTGCCTTCCAATTCGATGCCAATACTAAAGTCATTACAACGCGCTTTGCCCGCAAATGATGACACGCCAGCATGCCAAGCACGCTTGCTAAAAGGCACATATTGACGCACTGCGCCAGCTCTATCTATCAAGCAGTGCGCAGAAACGCGTACCCCCTCTAATGATGCGAAGCTCTCATGGGCATTGCAGTCTAGCTGACCGCAGAAAAGATCGTCGATATACGGGGTGCCAAATTGCCCTTGCGGTAAAGAAATACAGTGAATAACAAGCAAAGAAATGTCGTTTTCAGGACGTTCATCATAATGCGTGCTGTGCAACTGCTTTGCGTTTTCATACAGCCCTGAAGAGGTAATGGTCATATCGTGGTTAACTGTGGCTCGTTTTGGCCATGGTAATCACCTAGGGATCGCTGCGCAAGGGGATATCGGGTGCAAAGTTACATTCACCAAAGTAATTAACACTCACGACTTCCGAGTCGCGACGCATGAAGGCGATGTGATTTTCACCTGAGTCAGCGCGAACAAATTCGAGTTCAAACCCCATTTTGGTGAGTGTGTATACTTTATCTATCTGCTCACCAGTAAGGTTCGCATAATGCTCGCGGAAGGTTCGCTGCCCACTGCGGCGCTCGGTATCGTCCTTTTTAGCTTGTGCCATTGTGACTGCCCTGCAAACTTAACCTATTAACTATAGTATTTACCCGCTCAAAAAAAAAGCACCACATTAAAATGTAGTGCCTTATCAATAACTTGTACCTTTTAAGGAACGCTATTCAGACTTTTGCTCTCGCCCTAATAGGGCCATTGCTGCTTGCTTAACGTCTTTGTTCTCATACAGTACTTTATATATTTGCTCAGTGATAGGCATCTCGATACCACAGCGTTGTGCAAGTAAGTACACTTCTTTGGTATTGCGATACCCTTCAACTACCTGCCCTATTTGCTGTTGTGCAGCCTCGACATCCAGGCCTTGGCCAAGCGCCAAACCGAAACGGCGGTTGCGTGATTGGTTATCAGTGCAAGTGAGGATTAAATCGCCCAAGCCAGCCATGCCCATGAAGGTTTCTGACTTTGCCCCTAAGGCACAGCCCAAGCGGCATAATTCCGCCAGGCCTCGGGTGATAAGCGCTGTACGCGCATTGGCACCAAAACCTGTACCATCTGCAATACCCGCACCAATGGCAATAACGTTTTTAACCGCACCGCCAAGTTGAATGCCGATAAAGTCGTTGTTGCGATAGACTCGAAAAGAACGACCGCAATGCAGCAGACTCGACAAGCGCTCACACAACGCGTCACTGGTTGCCGACACGGAAATAGCAGTGGGTAAACCTGCCGCCATTTCTTTTGCAAAAGTTGGCCCAGATAACACAGCGAGTTCAACATCATCACCGAGTTCTTGCTTTGCAACGTCTTGCAACAGGCGCCCTGTATTGGGTTCTAACCCCTTGGTTGCCCATGCGACCTTTGCGCCATCAAGCAACATAGGACGTATGGTTTTTAGCAAGCCAGAAAATGCATGACTTGGCACAACGACCAATACGATGTCACTGCTTTTCACCGCTGTTTCTAAATCACTTTCCAGTGACAAAGAATCGGGGAATGGGATATCGCCTAGGTACTGTTCGTTTTTGCGCTCTGTGGCTAGCTTTTCAACATGAGCGGGATCGCGGCCCCACAATGTTACAGGGTGTCCATTTCGTGCAAAACAAATAGCAAGGGCGGAGCCATAAGACCCCGCCCCTAGAACAGTCACAGCTGATTGTGCTGTAGCACTCATAGCTTATGCGTCAGCTTGTTCTTGTTGCGCTTGAGCAGCACGCTGTTGCATGTACTGTGCAAATAACGCGTCAAAGTTTACAGGCGCAAGGTTAAGTTGTGGGAAAGTACCACGGTTAACCAGGTTAGATACTGCTTCACGAGCGTATGGGAAAAGTACGTTCGGGCAGAAAGCACCTAGCATGTGCGCTGTTTGCAACTCTTCTAGTTCACCGATAGCGAAAATACCTGCTTGTTGAATTTCGCAAAGGAACGCAGTTTCTTCGCCAATAGTTGCAGTCACAGTAAGCGCTAGCACTACTTCGTAGATACCATTTTCTAGCTTGTTTGAACGCGTATCGATATCTAGCTTAACTTCTGGCTTCCACTCTTTTTGGAAAATAGCCGGTGAGTTTGGCGTTTCGAAAGATACGTCTTTTGTGTAAATACGTTGAATTGAAAACTGCGCTTGTTGTTCTTGTGCTGCGCCTTGGTTTTGCTCTTCCATCATAAATCCTAATACTTTATCTGTAATCGCAGAGCCGATAACGGCTGTGCTAAAAAATTGTTATGCGCTCAATAGCGCGTTGAGTTCGCCTTTAGCTTCTAGTGCCATCATATCGTCACATCCACCAACATGAATATCGCCGATAAAAATTTGTGGCACTGTGTATCCGCCATTAGCGCGCGAGATCATCTCGTCGCGTAGTTCTGGCTGTAAGCCAATGTCATGCTCGGTATAAGTCACACCTTTTTTGTCTAATAACGCTTTTGCGCGCTGACAAAATGGGCAATAAGCTTTGGTATATAACACTACATCAGTCATAACTTTCTCTCAATGAAGGTTACTTGCCAGATACCTGAGGTAAACCAGCGTTTTGCCATGATTGCATGCCACCAGAGAGGATATAAACACTTTCAAACCCTGATTTAGTAAGGTTGTTAGCGATTCCTGAAGCTGTCATACCTGTTGCACATACCAATATAATGGGATTGCTTTTGTGCTTTTCAAGCTCTGCAAAGTCACTTTGTTTCGCCTTTTCTGCACTTAGGTGCACTGAATTAGCAATACGACCATTATTAAAGTCTTTTTGCGGGCGAATATCTGCAATCACCGCATTTTCACGATTAACTAACAAAGTGAGTTGCTGCGGGTTAATCTGCTTGATTGCAGAGAACTTGCTTTTGAACCATCCAGAAACAAGCATTACAACAATTATCAGCCAGATAATGCTTAAGATCGGATGATTGCCGATAAATTCAATATATTGTTCCATACGCTTTACTATGTTGTTCAAACCTTGAGGGCGGCACAAGTATACACACTTGCCTTTAAGTTACCAATTGATGAAATATTTTCTACTGCGATATTGATTAAAAAACGGTAGGATAGACACCTAAACCACTTGAAGATACATGTTTCAGCGTTATCACAGGAGAGACAATGACTCAGCCTAAAAAGCCCCTCGTATTAATGATTTTAGATGGATGGGGTTACCGTGAAGAAAGTGAGAGTAATGCTATTTTAGCGGCCAACACTCCGGTTTTAGACAAACTATGGCAGCATAGCCCACACACTTTAATCTCTGGTTCTGGCATGGATGTTGGTCTTCCTGATGGACAAATGGGTAACTCAGAAGTAGGTCACGTAAACCTCGGCGCTGGTCGTGTTGTGTATCAAGATTTCACGCGTATCACAAAAGCAATCAGCGATGGCACCTTTGGCGAAAATGCAGCCCTAGTTAATGCTGTCGATAAAGCTGTTAAAGCTGACAAAGCGGTTCACCTGATGGGGCTTATGAGCCCAGGCGGTGTTCACAGTCATGAAGACCACATTGTTGCGGCTATTGAGCTTGCAGCCGAGCGCGGCGCAAAAGAAATTTACGTGCACGCCTTTTTAGATGGTCGCGATACCCCACCTCGCAGCGCCCAAGCGTCACTAGAGAAAATTGACGCCGCGTTTGCACGCGTTGGCCGTGGTCGCATCGCCAGCCTAGTAGGTCGCTACTATGCAATGGACCGCGACAACCGCTGGGATCGTGTTGAAAGTGCATACAATCTGATGGTATTGGGCGAAGCGCAATACACGGCGACCAATGCTGTTGCAGGTCTACAAGCGGCCTATGAACGCGACGAGAATGATGAATTTGTCAAAGCAACCATTATTGGCGAACAGCCAGCCACTATCAATGATGGTGATACCGTGTTGTTTATGAACTTTAGAGCTGACCGCGCTCGCCAAATGACGCGCACCTTTGTTGACGCTGATTTCAACGGCTTCGAGAAAAAGAAAGTCCCTGCCTTATCAGATTTTGTGATGCTTACTGAATACGCCGCTGACATCAAGGCTCCTGTGGCGTTCCCACCTGAACCTTTGAACAATGTGCTGGGCGAGTGGCTTGCCAAGCATAACAAAACGCAGTTACGTATTTCGGAAACAGAAAAATACGCACACGTTACCTTCTTCTTCAGTGGTGGTCGTGAGCAAGAGTTTGAAGGGGAGCGTCGTGAGCTTATTCCTTCACCAGATGTTGCCACATATGACCTACAACCGGAAATGAACTCTGCACTGCTGACAGATAAGCTTGTAGAAGCTATTCACAGCGGTGAATATGACGTGATCATCTGTAACTACCCTAACGGCGACATGGTTGGTCACTCAGGTGTATTTGCAGCTGCAGTTAAAGCATGTGAAGCGGTCGATGCGTGTATTGGACGTGTACTTGAAGCGCTTGAACAAGTAGATGGTGAAGCCTTAATCACTGCGGATCATGGTAACGCTGAGCAAATGCAAGACCCTAAGTCTGGCCAAGCACATACCGCACACACCAGTGAGCCTGTGCCATTTATTTACGTCGGCCGTGAGGCCCAAGCTGTAGAGGGTAAAACCTTGAGTGACGTGGCCCCGACGATGTTACACCTTATGGGTATGGAGCAACCTGCAGAAATGACAGGTTCGCCGATTATGCGTTTGAAATAACGGATAACGTGACATTATGTTTAGGTTTATACACCTATGCACAACAGCAAGTGCGTCGCTTTTATGCGCGGCGCTCTTGCTTGTTACGCATTCATCAACAGCCAATGAAGATCGCACAAAACAAGACCTCACTGAAGTCCAAAAAGAATTAAAAAAGAATCAACAAAATCTAAAAAACCAACAACACTCTCTGGGTGAATTACAACAACAACTCAAACGCTCTGAGCGCGCCATCGCCAACAATGCCAAAGAATTACGTAGCCTTGATAGCAAAATCACAGAGAATAATAAACAGCATCAAGCACTCGAGCGCGAAGCCAAAGAATTACAAGCAACACGCAAAGTCTTAGATAAGGCACTGGGCGCACAATTAAAAAGCGCTTACATGGTCGGTGGCCATGACTACTCTAAATTACTCTTAAACCAGCAAAATACCGCCAAGGTTGAGCGTACCATCAGTTACTACGACTATCTCAACAAAGCGCGCCTGTCTCAGCTCGATGCGCTTCGTGAACTATTGGCTGAGATCGAGCAAAACCAGCTTGCCCTCGCCCAAAACCGCAAACAGTTAGAGCAACTGCGCGCCCAAGAGCAAGAGCAGCAAGAACAACTCATCGCTGCCAAACAGCAGCGCCAATCACAAGTCGCTGCCTTGCAGCAAAAATTAAACCAAATTCAAGACTCGATTACCTACTTAAAAGACAATGAGCAAACGCTTATCTCGACCCTTGCAGATCTAGAACAAAGTAAGGGCCGTAAAATAGCTATGCTTGGTTTGGGCAGCAGTAAAGGCAAATTATCGTGGCCAACGCGCGGTCCGTTCAAGCATCGTTTTGGAACTAAAAAACGTCCCGGATTTAACTGGAAAGGCGTGGTTATCGGCGCCAAAGAAGGGAGCAATATTAACAGTATCCAAGATGGACAAGTGGTATACGCCGACTGGCTCAAAGGGTTTGGTTGGGTCATGGTTGTTGACCATGGCGAGGGCTATATGAGCCTATACGGCCATGCTCAAGCATTGCTAAAAGATGTTGGCGATCAAGTCTATCAAGGTGAAACCATCGCCCTCGTTGGTCAGAGCGGCGGGCAAACAGATCCTGGACTATACTTCGAAATACGTCACAAGGGACGTGCCGTTAACCCAACTACATGGTGCACGTCTTCCTAAGTGAATAGCGGCTGCGCCTAAGGGGCAGCCAATGTTCTCATCTTCGGCTTTACGTATTACCACGCATTTACCACAGCTCGCAGCAGTGTTTTTCAGTGCGCTGCTGTGCCTGTCATCGCATGTTGTTTCGGCCAAGGACAGCCAACTAGAAGAGGTACTCTTTCACATCAATCATTTTTATGTGGAAGAAGTCGACCGCAATAAACTGAATCATCGCCTACTTACCAACTTACTCAAAGAGCTGGACCCTTACAGTGAGTTTCTTGATGAGCAAGAACTCAAACGTTTGTTCGATGTCACCAACGGTGAATATCGGGGATTGGGTATTGAAGTAGAGAAGCGTCAAGAACATATCGTTATAGTTTCAGCGCTCCCTAACTCTCCCGCCTATGCCGCAGGCCTGCAAAGTGGCGATATTGTTGTTTCAATTAATAACGTGCCGACTATCAATAAATCACTGGAAGATGTCTCGACCTTGATTGATAGCAATGAAAACGGTGAAGTCACCCTTGCCATTGCCCGTGCCGGGCACTCGCAACGCTTGCAATATCATCTGACCCGTCAACCTATCCACATTGAAAGTGTTGCCAGCGAGTTGCAAGGTAAGGGGATAGCCTACGTGCGCATCAATAGTTTTAATAACCACAGTTATCATGATGTTGCGCGCCATATTGCACAGTTACAACAAAAAAATGCCACTGAACTCAAAGGCCTACTACTGGATTTACGCGACAACCCAGGGGGCACATTCGACAGTGCAGTGGCCATAGCCGATTTATTCTTATCCGAAGGTACCATCGTCTCTACCCGTGGGCGCTTCATTGAGGCAAACCAGCGTTTTGATGCTCAGCCTGGAGACATCCTAGAAGGCGCGCCGATTGTTGTGCTCATCAATGAAGGCTCGGCTTCTGCTTCAGAAATTGTCGCTGGAGCACTCAAAGATAACCACCGTGCAACGGTTGTAGGCACACGTTCCTATGGTAAAGGTTCGGTGCAATCGTTGATCCCCCTTGGTGACGGCCGCAGTGCATTAAAATTAACCACCGCAAAATACTTCACACCTGCTGGTGTATCCATCGAAGGCACAGGGATTACGCCTGATGTGCCTATATTGCAACCACCTCTTTCTCAATCAAATAAAGAGGTTATAATCAATTTAGCGCAGGGCAAAAGTGCTGATAGAAATCTAACGGCCTCTGTAGACAAACAGTTGTTAAAAGCCCAGCAATTACTCGAACAATACTAATAATACAACAGTGATAGATGAATAAGACCACCGCGTTTTTATGCCTTTAGTGGTGAGTATCTATCACTGTTACATCAACAGAAGAATACACATTACTGTGCGCAAATTTAAATGGATGACCGCGCTTGTGCTCATGCTCAGCTTACCAGCACAAGCCAACCAGAAAATCGCCATCGTTATTGACGACATTGGCTATCAAAAGAAAGATATGTCCGCATTGGATATTCCCGGCGAGCTGACGTTTTCAATTCTCCCCTTTACTCCTTATGCCAAACGCTTTGCTAAACAAGCACAAGCGAAAAACAAAGAAATTATGCTTCATGCGCCGATGCAAGCGCTCGATGGCAAAACGCTTGGGCCTGGTGCTCTGACAATGGATATGCCCAAAGAGGACTTTCAGTCTATGTTGCGCACTGCCCTTGATAGCCTGCCCAACATTAAAGGCGTTAATAACCATATGGGCTCGCTGCTAACGCAACAAAATGCCCCCATGAACTGGACTATGGAAGTATTAAAAGAACATGAATTGTACTTTCTAGACAGTAAGACCACGCCTAAATCAAAGGCACAAACCGTTGCTAGCTTGCATGGCGTTGATAATATTGCTCGCCATGTATTCCTTGATAACATCACTACACAAAAGCAACTTCGCTTTCGCTTTGATCAGCTTAAACGTATTGCCAAGCGCTATGACTATGCGGTCGCTATCGCTCACCCCTACCCTGAAACATTTGAGTTTCTATCGCAGGCTCTTGAAGAACTAGAACACGAAGGAATTGAGCTTGTGCCGTTATCTGAACTCGTACAGGCTCGCTCTCTACGTCTAGCACAAGCTAAAACGACCTCGCTAAGCAGCGACTGATACCATGCTTTAGAAACAAAAAACCCGCGATATTCGCGGGTTTTTTAGTGTTGATTTATATGGGATTAAAACTGGCTATTCGCCGCCGCAACCACATTCTCAACAGTAAAGCCGAATAGCTTGAATAGTTCACCAGCTGGTGCTGATTCACCGAAGGTGTTCATACCAATTACCTTGCCGTTCAAGCCAACATACTTGTACCAGAAATCCGCAATGCCTGCTTCAACGGCAACACGACGTGTCACTGATGACGGCAGCACTGACTCTTTGTATTGTGCGTCTTGAGCATCAAATAAATCTGTTGATGGCATAGACACTACGCGTACTTTCTTGCCTTCGCTGCGCAGTTGCTCAGCAGCATCAACCGCCAGCTGCACTTCCGAACCCGTTGCAATTAAGATCACTTCAGGCGCACCATCACAGCTCAACACATAACCGCCCTTTTTCACATTGGCAAGTTGCTCTGCGGTGCGAGGCTGTTGCGCTAGACCTTGGCGAGTAAATACCAATGATGTTGGGCCATCTTTACGCTCAATTGCTTGTTGCCATGCGATAGCGGACTCAACTTGGTCACATGGACGCCAGTTCACAAGATTTGGTGTATAGCGTAGGCTCGCCATTTGCTCTACTGGCTGGTGCGTCGGACCATCTTCACCCAAACCGATTGAGTCGTGAGTGTAAACAAAGATGCTTGGCGTTTTCATTAATGCCGCCATACGCACTGCGTTACGTGCATACTCCATAAACATTAAGAATGTTGCACCGTAAGGAATGAAACCTTTGTGTAGTGCAATACCATTCATAATCGCCGACATACCGAACTCACGCACACCGTAGAATACGTAGTTACCAGATGCATCGTCTTTAGTTAATCCTTTTGAGCCACTCCATAGTGTCAGGTTAGAACCGGCAAGATCCGCAGAGCCACCCATAAACTCAGGAAGCATTGAACCAAACGCATTTAGTGCATTTTGTGATGCTTTACGCGTTGCTGGATTATCAGGATTTGCCTGTAGCTGCTCAATGTAATCTTGTGACTTCTGCGCCCAATCAGCTGGTAGCTCACCGTTTTGACGGCGCTCAAACTCAGCGGCTAGTTCTGGAAACTCTGCTTTATATGCTGCGAATTTGTCATTCCAACTTTGCTCTTGTTGTTGGCCAGCTTCTTTTGCATCCCACTCGCTGTAAACATCTTGTGGGATCACAAATGGTGCATGCTCCCACCCAAGGAATTCGCGTGCTGCTTTAATTTCATCATCACCTAGAGGAGCACCGTGACAATCGTGGCTACCTGACTTGTTTGGTGAACCATAACCAATGACTGTTTTACAACAAATAAGCGTTGGCTTGTCTGATGTTGCACGAGCTTGTTCAATCGCTGCGCGGATAGCGTCACTGTCGTGACCATCAACACCACGCACCACATGCCAGCCATATGACTCGAAGCGTGCTGGTGTATCATCGCTGAACCAGCCTTCAACTTCACCGTCGATTGAGATGCCGTTATCATCCCAAAACGCAATCAACTTACCTAAGCCAAGAGTACCTGCAAGCGAACATGCTTCGTGAGAGATACCTTCCATCAAACACCCATCACCTAAGAAGGTATAGGTGTAGTGATCAACAATATCGTGTCCAGCGCGGTTAAATTGTGCTCCAAGGGCTTTTTCAGCAATAGCCATACCTACCGCGTTAGTGATCCCCTGCCCTAGTGGGCCCGTAGTGGTTTCGACACCTGGTGCATACCCATACTCTGGGTGACCTGGTGTTTTTGAATGTAATTGACGGAAGTTTTTAATTTCTTCCATTGGTAGGTCATAGCCACTCAAATGCAACAATGAATAAATCAGCATAGAACCGTGGCCATTCGATAGGATAAATCGATCACGATCAGCCCAGTTAGGGTTTGTCGGGTTGTGTTTTAAATAGTCGCGCCACAGCACTTCTGCGATGTCAGCCATACCCATAGGGGCTCCTGGGTGACCTGATTTAGCTTGCTGCACGGCGTCCATAGACAAAACACGGATGGCGTTTGCTAGTTCTTTGCGAGATGGCATGAATTCTCCTACCTTTAAATGTATTTGCGCTGAAAGCTCCGCACTGCTCATGCTAGCAAATGTGCGAAGTATAGAATGAAGGCCCATTCTTACTTATTCATACGCCCCCTGCAAATAAAAGTTGGCGGCAACTTAGGCGACTTTAGAATTACTCATATTAAATCGCCAAATAGGAACAAATAAGTAATTTGGACGTCTAGGCGTAAAATTGCTAGGCAAGGTGCGATCATTTAGCTAGAATACGCGCCTTATTTTTATGCAGCGCTGCGCCCGGTAATGGTGACGTGTATGGGAAGCGCGAGACTTATGAGAAAAAATCTAATGGCAAAACATTTATTTACTTCTGAGTCAGTGTCTGAAGGACACCCGGATAAAATCGCTGACCAAATCTCAGATGCGGTTCTAGATGCAATCTTAGAACAAGACCCGCACGCGCGCGTTGCGTGTGAAACTTACGTTAAAACCGGCATGGTAATGGTTGGTGGTGAGATCACAACAAGCGCGTGGGTTGATATCGAAGAGCTAACACGTAAAACAGTACGTGAAATTGGCTACACACACTCAGACATGGGCTTCGATGCAGATTCATGTGCCATTTTGAACACTATTGGTAAGCAGTCTCCTGACATCAACCAAGGTGTTGACCGTGCACGTCCTGAAGATCAAGGTGCCGGTGACCAAGGCCTAATGTTTGGTTACGCATGTAACGAAACTGACGTACTAATGCCTGCTCCAATCACGTATTCACACCGCCTAGTTCAGCGCCAAGCGCAGGTTCGTAAGAGCGGCGAGTTACCGTGGCTTCGTCCAGACGCTAAGTCTCAGGTGACATTTGCATACGAAAATGGCAAAGCAGTGGGCATCGATGCAGTTGTGCTTTCAACTCAGCACTGTGACACTATTTCTCAAGATGACCTTGTAGAAGCGGTGATGGAAACAATCATCAAGCCAACGCTACCTGCTGAGCTAATCACTTCTGCGACTAAGTTCTTTATCAACCCAACTGGCCGTTTCGTTATCGGTGGCCCAATGGGTGACTGTGGTCTAACTGGCCGTAAGATCATCGTTGATACATACGGTGGTATGGCTCGTCACGGTGGTGGTGCGTTCTCTGGTAAAGATCCATCAAAAGTTGACCGTTCAGCAGCTTATGCAGCGCGTTATGTAGCGAAAAACATCGTTGCCGCTGGTCTTGCTGATCGCTGTGAAATCCAAGTTTCTTACGCTATCGGTGTTGCAGAGCCAACATCTATCAGCGTTGAAACATTCGGCACAGGCAAACTAGACGAAGCGCGCATGATTGAGCTTATTCGTAAGCACTTCGACCTACGTCCATACGGTCTAATTCAGATGCTTGACCTTGAGCGTCCAATTTACCAACCGTCTGCAGCATACGGTCACTTCGGTCGTGATGAATTCCCATGGGAAGCGACAGACAAAGCCGAAGCACTTCGTGCAGATGCTGGCCTATAATTGCCGCATTACATGAAAAAAGCGCTCACTGAGCGCTTTTTTTGTATTCGTTAATTTCGCTATCAACGAAGTCATCGCAATTTCCCGAGCGCAACGGCAAAGGCGACAAAACCTCGGTACTCGCTAATGTGCCACTCAGATTGGTCAGGGTTTTATAAACACTTTTAAGCGACACCTTATTACTTACCCATGTAGGAATTGCGCCACCAGGGTCTGCTTCTACCTGATATTCCAACGCCAACCCCTCATCTTGTTGTGCTATGTGCCAAGAAGCCTGCAATTCGACTATGCGTACCGTACCTTTTCTCTTTGGCTCAGCGGGGTTAATAGCTCTGATGGTCAACATATTCTGTGTTTCGCTCAATTGCTCGTAGCATGAATGCGTGTAAAGCTCTCTGTCAGAGACAGGCCAAGGCGAGTTTAAATGGGTGAAGACCACATTATGGTGAGGCTGTGGGCTTGTTAATAAACGCACCTGCTTAACTCCCTCCAACCAATTAGGAGCGTGTTCGGTATCATAAAGTAAACTGATGAACTGCGCTGTGCTTGCGCCTTTGACAAACACCTTCGCCTTAATATGGTAATGGCCTTGCTCAGTGTTGGAGTACTGAATATGGAGGGTGTTATTTTTCTTAAAGGTGTGCCATGTAGGCTGCGATGCAGCCATAGATGCAAAAGAAGTCAGCGCGACACTAGTCGCGCCAATAAGGTTCAGTATTGCGAGTCGCTTCACGGCTTTGTTCCATTGCACTGAGTAAATTATCCGTTTTCTGTGTCAGCCATGATTGTATTTTTGCCAACTCATCACTCTCTTTGCCTTGGCATAACTGCTCAAGATAATGCAGGGTGAACAACTCAAATGTGCCATGTACTATATCTAGCCAAGGAGCTCGAAAGTTCATACGTGCATCCTCATTAAACAAAGCTCCTAAGCAGCAACCACTGAGTAAATTACGCTCTAATCGCTGCTTCAAATCAAGGTACTCTTTTGCAGCCAAAGGCTCTTCGTTATCAACTAACGCGCGCATTTCATGCCAGTCTGACTCCAGCAAATGCGCTGCGATATCGTGAATATTACGCTCTGCTGCTTGGAATTGCGGTTGCCCCCATGACTGGCGCCAGCCTCGTTCAGTAAGCCAAATCGTCAAGTCCAATAACAGTAGGTTATAACGCTTGCTGGTGAATATTTGCTGCACGTCTTCAATACTTGGCTGCACTGATTTCAAATCATCAATCACTTGCGCGAGCTCAGGAGCAGCATTGATTTTTTTGTAATATGCATGCTTCTTGGAGGTGAAGGTTTTCAGTTGTATTGCGGTTTCAACCCAACTCAACTCATTGAGTAACCACTTCAGTTCAGTACGTAAGCGCTCTGTTGCCTGCTTTTCAACAATATCACTGAATAACCACAGGCTATGGCGAATTAAGCTCACACCGTCGGTGACGCGCTTAAGGGTTTTCAATGCAGGCTTTTGGAAGTAACACTCTTCATGTTTTTGCACGAACGTAATGCCATGGCTTAAACACTTCTCAAGCGCTCGCTCTTGAGAATCTTCGTTGGTCAATCCGACCATTTCGATGACTTTGCTTGCAGTTAATGGTTGATCATCTGCCAAGCGATATCCGCGCGCTGCTTTTGAATACAACCCCATGCGTAACGGCAGGTTCTCAATGAGTTTTTCAGCAAGCGAGAACAATTCACTGCGATCCCCTTTGATCAGCTCTATCTCAAGTTCACAAATCGGCTCGACGTGCGCATTCGCCGACACTTCTCCCTTATCAAGCACCACTTCAATGAGCGTGCCTGACTGCGTTTCCACCAGCCAAGTGCGGCGGATAAAATTAGTGCTAAATAATGGGTAAAGATTCTCAGCAATAACATCAACTTGTACGCCATGGGGCCAAATGTTGGCGTCAAAATTGGCTAACTCGGGACGATTCCCTTCAATGGGTAAATTAAATTCTGGACGCTGGTGTAGGCCACCAACATTTTCACCCGCAAGTTTGATGGTTTGCTCGCACTGCCCATCACAGCAGCGGGTACGCAAACCAATATCAAGCGCTCTTAACTCTCGGCTTGGGGTATCAAAATAGGCATTTTGCAGGTTACGCGAAGGTTTGTTGGTAACAGTGTTGGCAAACTGCGTGATTAGTGCAGGAATTGACGGAATAACCGCCTCAGAAACTAAAAATTTAAGTTCTATTTCAGTGTCCATACGCTCGAAAAGACCAATGGAATCGACAAGAAGACAACTTAACTAAAGCCGCTTTCGAATGCAAACTTTTTGCACATTCTGAACCTGTAATTAACCGTAAAGTTAAGGTGTTGGATTACAAAATCGCCCTTGCCATTCCCCCCGCCAGCCAATACTATTCCTCAATAATTATCAAAATTAAGTAACCAAGGTTTAGTGACATGCTAAAACACCTGAGTATTGCGCTTATAGTATTTTCAAGCGCCTTTTTCGCCAAACAAGCCTATGCCGAGTCTAGTACTGCATATATCAGTGACGAGCTTTATATTTTTATGCACTCTGGTGCAGGAAAAAACTACCGTATTCTTGGCTCCGTGAATGCGGGTACACAAGTGCAGCTTGTAACAGGGACTGAAACGAACGGTTTTTACGAAATTGTTGACGACAAAGAGCGCCAAGGCTGGGTAGAGTCTCAATTTATAAACCAAGGCCAAAGCCTAAAAGTGAAATTTGAACAGCTAGGTGAACAGCTTGCTAGCACGCAGCAAACATTGCGTGATGCACAGGCGCAAATTCCTGAGCTGCAATCACTTAACACTGACTTACAAACTCAAAACCAGCAATTACAAGACCAGCTTGCAGAAGCTATTGCAGCGCGTGATGCGGTGCAAACAAAGCAACAAAGTATGCAAGCAAAAGAAAAGCGCCAACTTCTTACTTACGGCGGAGCGATTGCGCTGATCAGTTTGTTATTAGGTGTCATCCTCACAATCTTCTTATCGCGCAGAAAGCGCTATGACGGTTGGGCGTGATTGACATTGCATTGAGTTAAAAGAGCGCTGAGGCGCTCTTTTTTTTACACTACCCATTCACCACACACGAGATACCAATCAACTTAAGAACCTGGTTCTGCCCAATCTGAATCACGGATAAACAGTGCAAACTGCCCATAATCAGCCGATACAGCCTCTTGGTGAGCACTTAAGGTCAAACTAGAGGGTATCAGTTTATAAGCTGTAAATAGTCTCTGACTCGAAAAGTACGGCGAATTAGCGCCATTGAGTTTGAACAAGGTTTTTGTTGATTGCTCAGTGACTCGCTTGAAGTCTTGAATGCCAAACGCATAGTGCGTCAATAGATTATCGAAAGAGACCGACAGTTTTGAGTACTGCCCTTGCTCTTGCAAAAAAGCAGGCAAGGCTTGGCTTGGCACAGTCATATAGCTGTCCACAAACACCATATTCACAGCTAAGGTATTGTCTGCAAACCACTGCTCGTGCTCTGCCAATCTCGCTGCCATTGATTTATGACCCTCAGCAGATTGCTTCAATAACGTATGACCAATTCCATAGTAGCCATACACTTTTTCGTTATATAAATCATAGTATTGATACAAGGCTAGAAAGTTGTTGGTCATCACTGTTTCTCTGTGTGTTTTTGCCAACTTCATTTCAATATTGGTCAGCAGATGATTAAGCTGCCACTGCGTGTTATCTGTATGCTGGTGCTGTGCCAGTAACGAGATGATTGACTCTTTTGCAAGGGTTAGTTGCTCTTGCTCTGTAAGCGTGTCGTCCCATGCTAATGACAAGCCATCCTCTAACTCATTAAGGTGCTTATACAGCAATTCAATATCTTTGAGCCTGTCATTGCCTAGATAGTGAAATCGGTACCCAGACTCATAGAGTGCCTGCAACTGCTGCCAACGTTTCTTGTAATCTTGATTATCGCGGCCAATAGCAACAACCCAATTCGATAGCACCTTCTGTAAAAGCGCGGTGTCACCAGTTTGATTGTACTTATTCATGAAATAAGCTTGGCTGAAGTCCATTTCCAACATGTAGGTGTTGAATTCATGCTGCGCAGTTAAATAACTAAAAAACTCGATATCAAACTGAACTGGGGTTTTAAAGCCATGGATTTCACCCACTAACACTAACGAGTTGGCGTTGATGTCTGCATGCATCATATCAAACTCAAAAGGCTCATCAAGTGCCGATGTTTCTTTGTTGTTTTGCAAATACGCTACATGATCTTGACCTGTTACATATTCAGTTAAAAGAAACATTCCGTAGCTGAAAAATGCCAAACTAAACGTGATAGCACAGCTAAAAGCGAGTAACTTTAAAATCTTCATATCTTTATCTCCTAAATAAGATTCAAGAGTAAAGGTAACTCGCTATCACAATATAAAAAGCGCTGTGGGACTGAAGCTCAAAATCAGTGATGTGCGCGCGGGTTCGGGGACGAAATTACACCTTTAGGGATGAATCTGCAGTGCACTTTTAACTGCATCATAGTAAGT
Source organism: Pseudoalteromonas maris (assembly GCF_049257235.1). Classification (NCBI taxonomy): domain Bacteria; kingdom Pseudomonadati; phylum Pseudomonadota; class Gammaproteobacteria; order Alteromonadales; family Pseudoalteromonadaceae; genus Pseudoalteromonas; species Pseudoalteromonas maris. The sequence continues at coordinate 269,504 of NZ_JBMMUF010000004.1, read as the reverse complement.
TGAACTCACTGGAATGGGTTGCTCCACGTCATGAAGTATTAAATTGGCTTTGCGCTTGCTACCTAAAACGTCTTTGATACTTGCCGGGTTTACAATGTAAGAACGATGAACTCTAAGGGCATCAGGTATCTGATTTTGAACCTCCGTTAAGGTAGATCGAATCATCGCCTCTTGCCCCAACTGGTCATCATTGTTGATGTGGATCACAACATAATTTTGTTGCGCTGCGGCAAAGCGAAAATGAGATGACAAAAACGAAAAGTGCTCATCGGTATTGGCACCCGTTACACAAATAGGGTTAGCTGCTGCGTGCTCAATACTCTGTGTTGGCCTGTTAGCATCTACGCCAAATTGTTGTCTCAGTAAGATGACAAGAGGAAACACAACAAAAACAAAGGGGATGACAAAGACAAAAGTAAAGGCGATAAACTGACTCAATGTCTTATCACCGTCACTAAACATCGCAGCATGATAAACGTTGGTAAAAACAGCTATCCATAGCAGCAGCGACAGCATAGCCCAGGCTTCATTGACATAGCTCCACCTTTTACCAGCATTAATAAACCAACGTTTTTCAAAAAAGTAATTCGCAAGTAATGCCAAAAATGTCATCACGCCATAACCCGACAACTTCAGTACCATGGGCAACTCGAACTGGTGGTTGGTATCAAATGGCTGAATAAACACCATGACAAATAGTACTAACAGCCCCATGGCAGCAGCGAGATAAAAGTAATGGCGAGTGTTTTCGATAAATTTCATTAAGTAACAACAAGTCAACAGCGACACATTTAGTTTTATCACTTACTTGGGCAAAAAACGAGGAGCATTGCTCTGGATGACGTTGTGACTAATGGAGTATTGAATAAAGCGCGCCGCAGTGCCTTTATATGTGTGCATCGAATGCAAGGTTAAATATCAATACGCAAACCAGTGTCTTCTTTGACCTTTTCTATCACCATGTAGGTGTGATGCGTGCCAACTCCCGGTATATCAACCAAATCACCTAGCACCTGGCGGTATTCATTCATGTCACTAACACGTACCTTAAGGAGATAATCATATCCCCCTGCCACCATGTCACATTCTACTACCTGAGGCGTATTGAGAATGTGTTCTTTAAACGTTTTAAACACAGCGGTGTTGGACGTCACTAATGACACTTGCACATGCGCCAGCAGGCTTTGATTGAGCTTTTGTTCAGAGAGCTTGGCGTAGTAGCCTTCAATAAAGCCGTCGGTTTCCAGACGTTTGACTCTATCTAGGCAAGGACTTGGGCTTAAGTTGACCTGTTTGGCCAAATTCACATTCGAGATACGGCCATTCTTTTGCAAAGCATCAAGGATAGCTAAATCGATTCTATCTAAGGTACGAGATTTGGATGTAAGCGACATAGCAGTATTTTATACGGGCATGCTGTAAATATACCCTGTAAATTATCGTAATTGCCGAAATTACACCAGCATATTCTGCGGTATTTTATTTAGAATGCCCGCAAATGTGTATGCATTACGAGTGCAATTTTAATCACACATCACACAGATTTCTGTAGGTATGATCTACACTCTCGCAGTTAGAACCTACAATGTAGTAATTGTCGTAACCGAGGCCCCACCATCTCACCTTTGGTGCTGGGTACAGTTGCTATGTTTAGACTCCGTTATTTTGAGGGTTGCTTATGTTATTTGAAGGCAATTTGATTACTGAATGCCCCATCCGCCAGAAGATCCGTGACTTCTACCGCATCGACGAAAATGAGGTAATTGATCACATTCTACCACTGGCTGAAGTAGGTGTTACGGCACGAAGCCGCGCTTGGGAACGTGCGCGTCAAATGGTATTGAACATCCGTAAAGACCAAGATGGTCAAAGTGGTGTTGATGCGCTTTTGAACGAGTTCTCTTTATCGAGTGAAGAAGGCGTGGTGTTAATGTGTTTGGCTGAAGCGCTATTGCGCGTGCCTGATAAAGCAACACAAGAGCAATTAATTCGCGACAAACTTGCTAAGGGTGACTGGAGTTCACACCTAGGAAGCAGCGACTCACTGTTTGTAAATGCGTCATCATGGGGCCTACTTGTTACCGGTAAAATGGTTAACTACAGTGACAAAAATAAAGAAGACCAATTTGGTCTACTAAAACGCACTGTTGGTCGTTTAGGTGAGCCTGTTATCCGTAAATCTGTGAACTTCGCGATGAAGATCATGGGTAAGCAGTTCGTAATGGGTCAAACGATTGATGAAGCGATTGAACGTGCAGCTGAAACAGAAAGCAAAGGGTACGTTTACTCATACGACATGTTAGGCGAAGGCGCGCGTACTATGCGTGATGCTGAGCGCTACTACAACAGCTATGTCATGGCGATTCACGCTATTGGTAAAGCAGCGAATGGTCGTGGTCCAGTTAAAAGCCCTGGTATTTCAGTAAAACTATCTGCTATTCACCCGCGCTACGAGTTCTCTCACCGCGAGCGCGTGATGACAGAAATCGTACCTAAGTTAAAAGAGCTTGCGCTACTGGCGAAACAATACGATATCGGCTTAACAGTAGATGCTGAAGAAGCTGACCGTCTTGATATCTCTTTAGACATCATCGAAGCAGTATTTAGCGATAAAGACTTAGGCGACTGGCAAGGTTTTGGTTTGGCTGTTCAAGCATACCAAAAGCGCGCTATTTTCGTTGTTGAATGGCTTACTGACTTGGCTCGTCGCGTTGGTCGTAAGCTTATGGTGCGTTTGGTTAAAGGCGCATACTGGGATACTGAAATTAAAACCACACAACAAGATGGTTTGGACCAATTCCCTGTATTTACGCGTAAAGCAACCACTGACGTATCGTATAAGGCATGTGCGATTAAACTAATGGAAGCACGTGATGCTATCTATCCGCAATTCGCAACGCACAACGCATACACAGCAGCAACAATCCTAGAAGTTGCCAAAGGTGACAACGAAGGGTTTGAATTCCAACGTCTGCACGGCATGGGCGAATCTCTGTTCGACCAAGTTGTAACGCAAGAGAAAATTCAGTGCCGCGTATATGCGCCGGTGGGTCAACACGAAGACTTACTTGCTTACCTTGTACGCCGTCTACTAGAAAACGGTGCAAACTCGTCATTCGTAAATGCCATCGTTGATACGACTAAGCCTGTTGAAGAGTTACTTCCAGACCCAGTAGAAACACTGCAAGGCCTACGTAACAAGTACAACAAGCAAATCAAGCTACCTATTGAGTTATACGGTGATGAGCGCCCTAACTCAAAAGGCATGGACTTAACTGACATCAACGCAATTACGCCTCTTAAAGAGAACATGGATGCGTGGTTCGCTGAGCACCTCATTACTGAAGACCAAGTTGCCGAAGGCAATCTTGCGGTTCGCAACCCAGCAAACCACAAAGAAATCATTGGCCAGCATCGTCTACACACAGGCGATGAGATGCAAACATTGCTTGAAAATGCTGAGAAAGAGTTTGTGTCTTGGTCAGCAACGCCAGTTAAAGAGCGTGCCGACTTACTTCGCCGTATCGCAGATATCCTAGAGCGTCACCATGACGAGCTGGTTGCGCTGTGTGTTAAAGAAGCGGGTAAAATCACGCAAGATGGTATCGATGAAGTCCGTGAAGCAGTAGATTTCTGTCGTTACTATGCAGCTCGTGCAGAAGAGCTATCACAAGACGAGCGTTTTGAAGCACGCGGTGTGGTACTGTGTATCAGCCCTTGGAACTTCCCGCTAGCGATTTTCCTAGGTCAGGTTGTTGCAGCTATCGTAACGGGTAACACGGTTATTGCAAAACCAGCAGAGCAAACCAGTCTCATCGCGCTACGCGCCATTGAGTTGATGCAATCTGTAGGTCTACCGCAGCACGTTGTTCAACCAGTTATCGCTCGTGGTAGTGAAGTGGGTAAACACATCGTTCCTGATGAGCGCATTCAAGCTGTGATGTTCACAGGTTCAACGGAAACTGGCACGCTAATCTCTCAAACATTGGCTGCACGTAACGACATTCAGGTCCCTCTGATTGCTGAAACAGGTGGTCAAAACTGTATGATCGTTGACTCAACAGCACTGCCAGAGCAAGTGGTTGATGATGTTGTTAAGTCAGGTTTCCAAAGCGCCGGTCAACGCTGCTCTGCACTACGTGTACTTTTCTTACAAGAAGACGTAGCTGATGGCATCATCGAGATGCTTAAGGGCGCGATGGCAGAACTGCACATTGGCGATCCAGCATACCTATCTACTGACATCGGTCCGGTGATCGACGAAAAAGCATTGAATACGCTTAATGCCCACGTTGAGAACTTAAAAGGCAATGCGACATTGCATTACCAGTGTGAGATCCCAGATAACAACGAAAACGGTGCCTACTTCTTTGCTCCTCGTTTGTATGAGATTGAAGACTTGTCTGTACTTAAGCGTGAAGTATTTGGCCCTGTTGTTCACATCGTGCGCTTTAAAGCAAACGAGCTAGATAAGGTTATCGACCAAATCAATGGCACAGGTTACGGCTTAACCATGGGTGTTCACTCACGCATTGAAGAGCGTTGTGAATACGTCGCGCGTCAATCACGCGCGGGTAACGTCTATGTAAACCGTAACATGATCGGTGCGATTGTTGGTGTTCAACCGTTCGGTGGTCGTGGCCTTTCTGGTACTGGCCCTAAAGCAGGTGGTCCTAACTACCTTCTTCGTCTTGTGAAAGAGAAAGCATCACCTGAAAACGTACAGATGACTGACCTACCTGCGGATGAAGCAGACCTGCATAACTACACAGGCGCAGCAGAGAAAGTTGAAGAGTTGATGCTTGCATCAATGCGTGATGAGAAAATTTGGCGTTCAACCGCACTGAACGACCGTGTATCAGCACTTCGTCAGCTTCTTGCTAAAGTTGCCACTGTTGAAATCATCGATGAGCTTGCTGATGACTTAGCGAAAACGCTGAGCGATGCGCGTGCACAGCTAAACCGTATTGAAAAACGCATGAAGCGTCCAACGATACTGCCGGGGCCAACGGGTGAATCAAACATCCTTTACCTTGAGCCTCGTGGCTGTGTGGTCTGTTACGCTGACAAGAGTACCTCATTTAACTTCTGGGCTATCTCGATTATCACGGCACTTGCAGCCGGTAATACAGTAATCACAGTAGCATCAGAATTGTTCTATGAAGAAGCGCAAGCTTTCCGTGACAAGTTCATCGCTACCGGTGTTGCAGAAGGTGTACTACAAGTAGCTAAACCGAATCAGCTGCAAGCTATTTTGGCACACCCGCATCTTGCTGGTGCCGTAGTAGCTGCTCGCTCGTCACGTCTTGGTTACTTTGCACATCAACTAGCTAACCGCAAAGGTGCAATTCTACCGGTGATCACGTCTGAGTATTACGATACCTTGATTAACCGTCTACTGACGGAAAAAACCATCAGTATCGATACCACAGCATCAGGTGGTAACACCTCATTGATGACCTTAGTAGAAGACGAAGAATAATTCGTAAACTACTGATAAAAGGCGCCTATTGGCGCCTTTTTTATTGCTTATATTGACTTAGCCACACCCCGTTTATGTGATTCTTTGCTATGGTTATTAGAACTATTTTCTTCTGTCGCTCATTATGAACGAAACCATATCTATCCAGCAGCTAAAATCAGGCATGTTTGTAGTGGAAGTCACCAAGCAAACGGGTAAGGTCAAAATCAAGAATCAAGGTTGGGTTAAGACAGCCGAAGCCATCAAAAAGCTCAAAAAAGTGGGGGTACTGGAAGTGGTAATAGACCCTTCTAAGACGCTGCAAAAGGACCCACCACCCCCAGTAAAAACTGAGCAAGTTGACGTCCAAAATTCCCCTGAAGACACGGTGCACAATGAGCCACAAACGCCAGCAGATCCGTGGGCAAGTTCAGTCAGCTTTGAAAAAGAAGTTGGCAAAGCGCAAAAGCTCTACAACCAAGCCAAAGCACTGCAAAAAAGAGCATTTGCTGATATTCAACAAGGTAAAAATATCGATGTAAAACCATTTAAAGATGTTGCTCATGGATTTATGGACTCGGTATTTCGCCAACAAGATGCGCTCACCTGCCTTACCCGTATGCGCGAAAAAGACGCCTACTTAATGGAGCACTCCATTAACGTTTCCATCCTGATAACTATTTTTGCCAAGCACCTTGGCTTTAGCAGTGATCTCATTCATGAACTGGCAACAGGAGCGCTTCTGCACGACATTGGCAAAGTGAAAATTGATGAGGACATCTTACTTAAGCCGAGCAAGCTTACAGATGAAGAATTTGAACAAATTCAACAACATGCACATTTCAGTAAAGAAATCCTTGAGCAAGCCGGGCTCAGTGGCATTGCGATTGAGATAGCGGGTTTCCACCATGAGCGTATCGATGGTAGCGGCTACCCTTACGGCAAAAAAGGCGATGAGCTTAGTCAGTACGCGCGCATGGCAGCCATCATTGATGTGTATGACGCGCTCACAGCCGACAGAGTATATAAAACCGGTTTAACGCCCATAGCAGCCTTTAAAATATTAAAAGATGGCGCAGGTACAGCCTTTGACGACACTCTGGTAAATCAATTCATCCAATGCATTGGTGTGCACCCTGTGGGCACATTGGTGAAGCTAAGCAACCACAAAGTCGGGATTATCTCGCGCAGTAACCCGAGTAACCCCATGAGACCCGTGGTAAAAGTATTTTATAACGCCAAACATAGCCGCTACATTGAAGTGGAAGACATCAATCTAGCCAAAGGCTGGGCAGATGTAGAACTTGAAGCCGCGGTTAAACCAGAGTTGTTTGGTTTAGATTTAATGCGTTTCTTTAAATCCTCCATGATCGGCTAACCCTCAAGGATAAAACAAGTCATGCCCAATTAGTCATTGATAGTCTGATTGTTAACTTGATCTGTCGGTTGGTATTGCCACACCACATCGTGTGATACCGCAAAAAAAAGTACCGCGGCGATAATCAACAAAAACAAGACTCGGTATTTAGCCAGTTTTTGCATATGCGCTTCAAAGTCACTCTCGAGATATATAGCTAAAAAATCGCCGACTAGAGCAAGTAAAAACATCACAGCAACTGCGAATAACCCACTAAGGAAGGTAGATGAGATAAAGCCAGCGCCATCATTGGCATTGAGCATCTCAGTGATAAACCACACAACATATACCCCCGCCGCCATGGCCAACATGTGAGCCGCAATTTCAAATGCAGGGACAATAACGCGTTTACGCAAAAACGCTTCTAGGTCAGAGCCAAACCACACAACCGACACGCCAAAGACGGCGACCACAGCAGAGAAATAGGCAAAGATTGACGCCACATCTTTAGGGTACTTATAAAGTAATTTTATCGCATGATCGAAACCGGTTTTAAAACCCACGAGGTCATAAATAAAAGAGGCGTATAGCTGCAGTAATGCCGCAATAACTAAACTAGCCAATGCGAGTTCGACAACATGTATTGCCGCCTTTTTGTATTTTTCCATAATTCCTTAACGCTCCTCACTTTGGGTATTCGATACATGACTTGCATGAGATATTGATACTGTACTGTGCCAAGATAAATACGCGCTCACAGCAAGGTCTATTGATAACAAATTAAGTCCCCATTACCAACACAATTATACTCATTGCTGTGAATAACAAAGCTCTTGGCCACTGATAATTTCTGTGCCTGTTATCCGGCATCTCGTTTTCAATGACACGCTATGGGTGCAATTGCGATTGCTTACTGCCATACTGACATCTGTTGTAAATAATTTAATAACAATAACTTAGTATCAAAGCATGCACCTCGCCCGAGGTTAAAGTAGGAACCACGTATGAACGCCGAACATTCACAATACCGCCGCGAGATGGGCACCTTGGGGGTGCTCTTCATCGTTGTAAATGGTCTTATAGGAGCGGGAATTTTCGGCCTCCCTGAAGTGCTTCACAATGCAGTTGGAACGTTCTCCCCATGGCTACTGCTCATTGGTGGAGTGTTAGTCATGAGCGTGGTCATCTGCTTTTCAGAGCTCACTAAAATGACTGAACAGTCAGGGGGACCACAGCGTTATGTTGGTGATGCATTTGGGCTCTACCCAGGGTTTATCGTGGGCTGGACCTTCTTCGCCGCACGCCTAATAAGCCAAGGTGCCAATGTACTGGTGCTCGTCGCTTATGCCGGGGCACTGTGGCCCGTGGTTAATGAAGGCACTGCAAAGGTGATGCTTATTATCGGCGTACTGGGTGGCATAACCTTCGTTAATGTCATCGGTATTAAGCGCGTTGTCATCGTGCTCGGCACCATGACTCTATTCAAGCTCTTACCCTTAGTGATACTTATGCTCGTTGGCATCGGTGCAGCGTCTGTTAGCGGGCCTGTCGCTTTGCCACAATTTAGCGCCGTTGAAGGCGTTGCCTTGGCTGCGCTCTATGCCTTTGTCGGTTTTGAAAATGCCACTATTCCAGCAGGTGAAACCAAAGATCCCAAACGCGCTATGCCCAAAGCCCTGCTGTTGGGGTTGGCCTTGGTTACCTTAATTTATTTTGGCCTGCAGTGGGCCTATAGCCACAGCGTGGTTGCTGGAACTGGTCCTGAAGCCCCATTAACAGCTCTGGCGGGCGAGTACCTCGGCGATATTGGTGCACTGTTAATCGCGGCAACTATCGTAATGAGTGTGCTTGCCAATCTAACCGCAGGCCATACATCGGCAAGTAGGATGCCACCGGCATTGGCGGATGATGGCCTATTACCGTCGTGGTTTAACAAGGTCTCGCGCTGGGGAACCCCTGCAAATGCGATCGTGTTCTTTGGTGTGGGCGCGATGATTCTATCGCTTTGGGACGATTTCTTAGCTTTGGCTGCTGTGAGCACTCTGGCACGCTTATTAGCCTATATTGGTTCTATTATGGCGCTACCAAGACTACGTAAGCACCATGGTTTACCGGCTCTAAATATGACCATCCTGTTGGCCGCACCGGTTGCCCTAGCTTTGAGCCTATGGGCGACAACCCAAACAAACGCAATACATTGGCAAGCGCTCGGTGGGGTTGCTTTAGTGGGTAGTGTGTTGTTTTTTGTCGCCCGCAAAAATAGGCATGGCTAAGGTTAACGACTCCCAGCAACACTGGGAGTCTAAGCTTCTAGCTAGGGCCAATCTTGCATGGCTTCAAGTGAAAACTCATAGTTATCAATGCTTAGGATAGTTTGCTCAGGGGTGATCTCCACCACTTGCAAGCGTCCTACTGAATCCCCTTCATATAACTCATAGCCATTGAGTTTAATCCAGCGCTTATCTTGATCTGTGGCGTAAATGTGCGCCTGATATACCAGCGAAGGAATACGGCGCTGTATGGCGTCAGGGAGTAGCTCAATCGGCTCCACCATGGCACTGGCGCGTGTTGTTGAAGTGACACTATCACTGCTGTCCATACTCTCAGTCGCTGCAACTGCACTCGCAAATGCGCGTTTGAGATCATCAGATACTCCATTGAGCTCAGCGTCATCGTAATTGAGTTGGCCTGACGTATTGCTGCCATTTACTTGCGCTGAAGTATCATCCATAGGCTTGCCCACAACCTTATATTTACTTAAATCAATGGGTTGATTATTGATGCTTGCTTGGGTCTGGATTTGTGCCTGAGGATACATCTGCATTTGATGTGGGTTTGCCATCATCTGATTAGGATACGCAGGCACCCATTGCATATATGCTCCTTGACCATACCCTTGAGGCATTTGTGGCATAACGTACACGGGCACCATTTGCTGATATGGCTGTGTATATTGTGCAGGCATCTGCAATGCACTTAGATTAACCTGACCTTGCACTTGTGCCGTAGGTTGAGGTGCACCTTGGGCAGCAATTTCAGTTGCCTCCTGCACTTGGTTTGGCACTTGTGCCTGTTCGGTGTCTTGGCTCACAACAGGTTGCGCTTTTTCATCAACGGTTTGAGCAACAACAGGCTGCGTATCTTGAGCGCGTTGTTGCCACCACTTACCAGCAAAATAGCCAACACTCAGCACCACTATCACAACTAATGCGGCTAAAAGCGCTACGCTAAGGCGGCGATAAAACTGCAGTGCCTGTTGGTGTTCAAAAGAGTCACTCTCACTTGCGTCAGATTGATTGTGTGATTGCTTCATAGCATCTAATAACAGCGACATAGTAGAGCCCTAAATGAAATAAGATAAACCAATACCCATGGCGAACAGCACAGCAACACCACCTAGAGTTGCCGCTATACGCCACATACCAGAACGACTATGCGTGGTGTTCTTCGGTGTATGGATTGTTTCAGGTAATGCTTCTTGCGCAGCCTGAGTGATTAATTTTTTACTCACTTGGTTAACCTGAGCAGAGTATGCGCCAAGCAATGCGCGCTCACACAATAAATTAATCAATCGCGGAATTCCGCCTGTGAGTTGATGGATATGTTTAATGGCCGCGTTATCAAAGAGTATTTGTCGGCCCCCTGCTACTTTTAAGCGGTGCTTGATGTAAGCGTCTACCTGAGCCACCGTCAATGGCAACAAATGATAACGAGCGGTAATGCGCTGCGCTAATTGCCGCAGTTCATTGCGCCTAAGGAGTGCTTGCAGCTCTGGTTGCCCAACAAGAATAATTTGCAGTAGCTTTTTGTGATTCGTTTCAAGGTTGGTAAGCAGTCGCAGTTGCTCCAATACCTGAGGAGCTAGATGCTGCGCCTCATCGATGATAAGCATAGTATGTAGGCCACTTTCGTGGTTACTCAACAAGCGCTGCTTAATTCGATCGGTCAGCGTTTTCAAGGTCGCTTTTTCATCGTCATACTCAATCTCTAGCTCATCACAAATACTTGCTAATAGCTCAAGTTCAGAGAGGGTTGGGTTTAAAATGAATGCCACCTGCGTTGAATCTGGTACTTGCTCGAGCATACAGCGGGTAATGGTCGTTTTACCGGTGCCCACCTCCCCCGTTAACAGCACAAAACCGCCAGAGTCGCCCAAGCCATGAGTTAGGTGTGCTAGCGCCTCTTTGTGGCGCTCGCTGAGATATAGATATTCTGGGTTTGGCGCTATCGAAAACGGCTTTTCACTTAAGCCAAAGTATTCTAGATACACAAACAGGTCCTTAGCATGTGCCAATCCACTGCGCTTTAGTGCGTGGTTTTATCAGCGACATAGATAATAAGTTTTTCTCACACCTATAATGACAAAAAAACCGCGATGAGAAAACTCTGATACAATCGCCATCAGAGCGAGAGTGTAAGCAAGGAGAAACGGATGCACATTTATTTGGTCGGTGGTGCTGTACGAGACCAACTATTAGGCAGAGAAATCAAAGAGCGCGACTATGTGGTTGTCGGTGCAACAATTGCGCAAATGCAGCAACTTGGTTACACCCAAGTAGGCAAAGATTTCCCTGTGTTTTTGCATCCGCAGAGCAAAGATGAGCATGCTTTAGCGCGTACAGAACGTAAGCAGGGCCAAGGTTACACTGGCTTTATTTGCGACTTTAACCCAAACATTACCTTAGAACAGGATCTCGAGCGCCGAGATTTAACCGTTAATGCCATCGCCCAAGATGAGCAAGGTAAGCTCATTGACCCATTCAACGGCCAAACTGATTTAAACAACCGTATTTTACGTCATGTAAGCCATGCATTTAGTGAAGATCCACTGCGTGTGCTGCGTGTTGCTCGCTTTCGCGCTCGCTACCATGAGCTTGGCTTTAGCATTGCCGATGAAACCCTCGCGCTAATGAAAGACATTGCTCACAGCGGTGAGCTTGAGGCACTGACTCCCGAGCGAGTGTGGATGGAGTGGCACAAAGCGCTAAGCGATGGCCATATCGATGTATTCATCGATATTCTGGCTCAATGTGATGCCCTTAAGGTGATATCACACCAACTCGATGCTGCATGGAGTAATAATAAAACCACCGTGAGCGCACAAATTGCCTACGCCCGCCAGCATAACGGCTGCGAGGAATGTCAGTTCGCGCAAGTCATGCAACTGCTAGATGAACAAGCTCGACAGGAATTTTACAGTCACTACCGTCTACCTAAAACCTTCAGTGATCTCAGTGAGATGTTAGCCACTCATAGCAATACCTTAAGCGCGAAGACATACACTGCATCACAGTTAGCGCACATGTTTAATCAGTTGGATATTTGGCGCAGACCACAACGACTGCATGATTTAGTCAGTGCATATCAATGCGCCACCCAAGGCCAATTTAAAGGCGAGCCGGTCATACTCAAAGCGGCGATAGCAGCGCAACAGGTCAATGCACAAACATACATACAACAAGGTGTGGTTGGTGCAAAAATCAAAGACGCCCTAGCACAAGGGCGACTAGATGCCATTGCCCATGCCCTATCATTGAGCTAAACGACACCGCCTTTGGGCTCACAACACCGTGTGTACTACACGGTGTGTTTTTCACAGAAATGGTTTGGCTATTGATACAGCAGAAACGCCAACAGGCCAAAGCCCAATGCCAAGCGATAAATAACAAATGGCAGCATGCCCATGCGCTCAATAAACTTGAGGAACAAGAAGATGCATGAGTAGGCAGCAATAAACGATAAACCTGCGCCCAAAATCAGCGCTTGCCAATCAACCGCTTGCTCGCCTGTTGCCAACTGAATCGTCTTAATAAGACCCATGCCGCCAATAACAGGAATTGATAGCAAGAATGAAAAGCGTGCAGCGCTTTCTTTGGTTAACCCTAAAAACAAACCTGCAGTCATGGTTATGCCCGAGCGTGATGTCCCGGGGATAAGCGCGATGGCTTGAGCACAGCCAATAATCAACGCGCTTTTCCAATTAAGCTGATAAATGTTACGTACTTCTTTGGCCTTGATGTCTGCCCACCACAGCACTAAACCAAAGAAAATAGTGGTAATAGCAATCACTATGGCAGCGCGTAAATGCTGCTCGATAAAGCCTTCAAATAATTGTCCAGCAAGACCCGCGGGGATTGTCGCTAGCAAAATGTACCAACCGAGCTTGCTGTCATCAGTGGCCCCTTGCGAACCAAACGACTTAAACCACGCCACCAAAATTTCGCCGATTTCTTTGCGAAAGTAGATCATTACTGCCAGTAAGGATCCTACGTGAACAGCTACATCAAAGGCTAAACCTTGGTCATCCCATCCCAAAAGTTGAGAAGGTAATATCAGGTGTGCAGAGCTAGAAATAGGTAAGAATTCTGTCAGTCCTTGAATCAAAGCCAGTACAACAATAGCTAGAATACTCATTCGATAGTGACCTTCCATAGGTTTTGTTTTGATTTGTCATAGTCATGCCACAACTGACTGATTGTGGTCTTTTCTACGGGGTGATAAAAATCTGGCGCGATCTCAAACAATGGCCAAAGCACAAAGGCGTTTTTCGTGATTTCATCACGGGGAATTTGCGCAGGAGCCTCACAAATAATGTCGTCATAAAACAGCAAGTCCAAATCTAATGTGCGCGGACTGAACTTTTTATCATTAGGCGTTCGGCCATTATCACGCTCGATTTGTTTGAGGAGCTGACACACACTTTGCAAACTTAATTCAGTGTCTGCACCTGCAACTGAGTTATAAAAATTACTACCGTTAAAGCCAACGGCTTCACTTTCAAACACACTTGAGTGCACCAAGGTACCAAAATGCTGCTCAAGCGCCGCGAGACCATTAAGGAGGTTCTCACGTTTGTTGATATTCGAACCAAGGCTGATATAAATACGGGCCATAACTACTTCTTGCTGCGCACTATTTTCACACCAACGGTTTGCGCCGCAGGCACAGCGGCAGGTTTACTTACCTTTATGCTGACACGTTCGGTATTAAATTCTGTCAAAATCAGTTCTGCTAATTGCTCAACCAAGGTTTCTAACAATTCCACTGGTTTTGCTAGGCAATGCTCTGTCACTCGTTGACTGACTACTGCGTAGTCAATGGTATGGGCAAGGTTGTCACTTTGGGCCGCTTTTGCTAAATCACAATCCATCTCGATATCGAAATAAAGGCTTTGTTTACTTTCTTTCTCAAAGTCGTACACTCCTATTATGGTGTCGACGCGAAGCTGTGATATGTAGATTGTGTCCATTTTTGGCTCCAATAGCAGCTGGTCGGATACCCAAAAGGGATTAAACTCAGTACCCTGACGCCGCGTATAATTTTGGGCGTCTACCAACATCGGGGCGAGTGCAAGTGCAACTGCGCGAACTAATTTATGAGCGGCGATAATAGCTCAAATCGTGCAATTAAAAAATAAGGATGACAGTGTTAGCAGCGTTAATGTGCTTTTTTGCTTACCTTTTGGGGTCAGTTTCCTCAGCAGTGTTGATCTGCCATCTGTTTGCGCTTCCCGATCCTCGCCAAGCGGGTTCAAAAAACCCAGGGGCGACGAATGTTCTTCGTTTAGGCGGTAAGTTTCCTGCCACCTTAGTCTTGGTGTTCGATATTCTCAAAGGCACCATTCCCGTGTGGGGCGCTTACTTCCTTGGCATCGATCCCATTCACTTAGGCTTGGTTGCTGTAGCAGCCTGTTTAGGTCACATTTATCCGTTATTCTTCGGTTTCAAAGGCGGTAAAGCGGTAGCTACTGCGTTTGGCGCCTTATTGCCTATTGGTCTATCGTTGGGTGGATTACTCATCGTCACCTGGGGTGCAGTCGTTGCCCTGACGCGCTACTCATCACTTGCGGCGCTGGTAACGGTATCTCTAGCGCCAGTTTACACATGGCTTATTAAACCTGTTTATACCTTACCTGTGACCTTTTTGACGGTGTTAATCATCTTTCGACATCGTGGCAATATCGTCAGACTACTCAAAGGAACTGAGCCCAAGGTAGGAAAGAAGAACGAAGGTGCGGCGTCTGATGAGAACACTGACGCCGCCAAAGAAGATTAACGAATACTTGGCAGCGTATCGATAGGCCAACGCGGCTGAACGCGCGTATCCATCGTCGCGGTTTGCCCAGCCTTCAAACGCTGCATACCCGCATACGCTATCATTGCGCCATTGTCTGTACAAAACGCTGGACGTGGGTAAAACACCTCGCCTTTCATACCCTGCATCATTTTCTCAAGCTGTTCACGCAAATACGTATTCGCACTCACGCCGCCGGCAATCACCAAACGCTTAATACCGGTTTCTTTAAGCGCTCGCTTACACTTAATCGCTAGCGTATCAATAACCGCAGTTTGAAAAGCATGGGCTATATCCGCTTTCGTTTGCTCGTCATCCCCTTCGCTGCGAATAGTGTTGGCAGCAAAGGTTTTCAAACCACTGAAGCTAAAATCCAAACCTGGACGATCCGTCATAGGTCGCGGAAACTTATATTTATTAGGTGTGCCTTGCTCAGCCAATTTCGCCAGTAACGGGCCGCCTGGGTAATCTAGCCCTAGCAGCTTAGCTGTTTTATCAAATGCTTCACCTGCGGCATCATCCACTGACTCGCCAAGTACTTCATATTCTCCAATGCCGCTCACTTTAACTAGCAGGGTGTGTCCCCCCGATACCAGCAAAGCAACAAATGGAAACTCGGGAACCTTGTCCTCAAGCATTGGCGCAAGTAAATGCCCTTCCATATGGTGCACAGCAACGGTGGGTAACTTCCATCCGTAAGCAAGCGATCGTGCGATCGACGATCCTACCAAAAGCGCTCCAACCAAACCGGGACCTGCGGTGTAAGCAACACCATCGAGATCCTCAGGCCCACAATTAGCCTCTGCAAACGCCGCTTCAATTAAAGGCAGAGTTTTACGAACATGATCTCGAGATGCCAGCTCAGGTACGACACCGCCGTAATCTGCGTGCATCTTTACTTGGCTATATAACTGATGAGCCAACAAGCCTTGTTCGTCATCATAAATGGCGATCCCTGTTTCATCACAGGATGATTCAATCCCCAAAATGCGCAATGTGTGTCTCCTTTGAGAGCGGTGGAACGGCTAAGACGGCGTATTTTACTCGCTTAAGGCAAATTTACCAGTATTGTGATATTTATTCTTTACAGGTGGGGGTAAGTCGGATTACAATGCCGCACCATTTTTGAACCACATGATCATTATTTGATCGAATGAGTGCAGCTCATTAAGTTAGGTAGGTGAAATTTTAATGCCAGTAATTAAAGTAAGAGAAAACGAGCCGTTTGACGTAGCTCTACGCCGCTTCAAGCGTTCATGTGAAAAAGCAGGTATCCTTTCAGAAGTTCGTCGTCGCGAGCACTATGAAAAGCCAACTGCAGCGCGTAAGCGTAAAAAAGCAGCTGCTGTTAAGCGTCACATGAAGAAAGTTTCTCGCGATAACGCACGTCGCGTTAAACTTTACTAATCACTTTCAGGTCTTGCATTAATGAGTCTATTAGATTCCTTAAAAGACGCTCAGAAAGACGCAATGCGTGCCAAGGACAAAATGCGCCTTGGTGCGATTCGCTCAGTACTTGCTGCAGTTAAGCAGCGTGAGATTGACGAGCAGATCACGTTAGACGACGCCGCTATTACTTCGGTTGTTGTTAAACTAGTGAAGCAACGCCGCGACTCTTATACACAGTATAAAGACGCCGGTCGTGACGATCTTGCGGATGTTGAAGCAGCCGAGATGACTGTTCTAGAAGAGTTTCTTCCTAAGCAGTTGAGCGAAGAGGAAATCAGTCAAATGATTGATAAAGCCATTGCCGATACGGGTGCTCAAGGCATGCAAGATATGGGTAAAGTGATGGGCGTAATTAAGAGTCAAGCTGAAGGTCGTGCCGATATGGGCAAGTTATCCGGCCTTATTAAACAGCGTCTTAACGCCTAAAGTCGCGAAAGCACATTCAAGCAAACCGAGCCTAGGCTCGGTTTCTTCATTTCTGGGCACAGGTGAATGTCATGACATTACCCACAAAGCGCCCACATTAGCATTAAAATAATTCTCCAAGGGTCCAAGTTAAAAACTCCTTTTATCTCGACGCTTGATATAATACTCTGGTTCTCTATCGTACTTAGGTGTTGGAAATGGCAGGTAAGATCCCCCGACAATTTATCGATGATCTTTTAGCGCGCACTGATATTGTCGAACTCATCGACTCGCGTGTAAACCTTAAAAAAGCGGGTAAAGATTACCAAGCATGTTGTCCATTCCACAACGAAAAGACACCTTCTTTCACCGTTTCTCAAGACAAACAGTTTTACCACTGCTTTGGTTGTGGTGCGAACGGTAACGCCATTAGTTTTGTGATGGATTACGACAAACTCGATTTTGTCGATGCCATTGAAGAGCTCGCCAGCTTGCTGCATTTAGAAGTTCCTAAAGAGCAAGGTAATCATAATTCAAATAACCCACCGGTGAGCCAAGAGCAAAAACGCTCAGATTACGAGTTAATGGAACAAACAGCGCGTTATTATCAACAGCAACTGCGCCATCATGCCAATGCACAGCTCGTTATTGATTACCTCAAAGGCCGAGGTTTAAGTGGGCAAACCGTAAAAGACTTTGGTATTGGCTATGCGCCTAGCGAATGGGAAGCACTGTGCCAAACACTGGGTAAAAACCCAAAACAAAAACAACAGCTCATTGAATTAAAGTTGGCAACACAAAAAGACAATGGCCGCACCTTTGACTTTTTCCGCGATCGTTTGATGTTCCCTATTCGCGATCGTCGTGGTCGTGTTATTGCCTTTGGTGGGCGCATCATGGGTCAAGATGATAACGGTCCGAAGTATTTAAACTCGCCTGAAACACGCATTTTCCACAAAGGCTTCGAACTGTATGGTTTTTACGAAGCCAAACAAGCACACAAAAAGCTTGATCAACTGCTCATTGTTGAAGGCTATATGGACGTTGTCGCCCTCGCCGAGCATGACATTCGTTATGCAGTAGCGGCACTCGGCACAGCAACGACCACAGAGCACATGCAAATGTTGTTAAGGGCAACAGATAAAGTCATCTGTTGCTACGATGGTGACCGCGCTGGTCGCGATGCTGCATGGCGCGCGCTAGAAAATGCCCTGCCTCACCTCAAAGATGGCAAGGCACTGAAGTTTGTGTTTCTCCCTGACGGTGAAGACCCAGACTCACTGGTACAACAAGAAGGTAAAGCTGCGTTTGAACAACGTCTTAGCGAAGCAAAAGACTTTATTGAAGTGTTCTTTAGTCGCTTAAGTGATGATATTGATCTTACCCAAGATGCAGGTAAAGCCAAACTGCTGAGCTTGGCACTACCTTTAATAGACAAGATCCCCAGCGAGTTCTACCAAGAAAACTTACTCGAACGCTTGGCGCGTTTTATTGGCCGTACCCGCGAACAACTTAATGCAAAATTAAAAACGCCACGCCAACAACACCGCGTTGAGAGTCAATTTAAAATGACCCCAATGCGCACTGCAATCGCACTCATGATTCAGCATCCACCATTAGCAAGCACCGTCGACTATATGCCGGAGCTAGCGGGTCTTGGTTTACCTGGCTTAGAATTATTTTTAAGTATTCAAAAGTATTGTATGGACAACCCCAACGCCCATACTGCACAATTACTGGAGATATATCGGGAACAGCCAGAATATGGTGCCCTGACAAAACTGGCAGCTTGGCCGCATCAGGTAAATGATGATGTTTTGCAAGCGCATTTCCAGCAAACGGTCAAATTTATTGAAGATCAGTGTTTAAATCATCGCCTCGAGTCCCTATTAATAAAAGACAAGACTCAAGGTTTAAGTGTTGAAGAACGGCGTGAATACGCCTTACTAACACAGGCACTTAAAGGCAGTGAAGTGCTCGAAAGCTAGCCAGAAAATTCTCGGTCTGTTATACTACGCTATTCACTGCGTCAAACCGGCTAGGGGCACCCAGCTTAGGTTTTTAAGCTGACGCCTGTTGTATTAATTTATCAGGGTGGAAGAGCAAATCTCTATGGATCCAACTCCTCAGTCACAACTAAAACTTCTGATTCAGAAAGGTAAAGAACAAGGTTATCTGACATTCGCGGAAGTGAATGATCACCTTCCACAAGACATTATTGACTCGGATCAGGTCGAAGATATTATCAGTATGATCAATGACATGGGCATCAAGGTTTGCGAAAGTGCGCCTGATGCTGATGAATTGATGATGGCTGAAACTACCACCGATGAAGATGCCGCAGAAGCTGCTGCAGCAGCACTAGCAACCGTAGAAAAAGAAATCGGTCGTACTACTGACCCAGTGCGCATGTACATGCGTGAAATGGGTACCGTTGAGCTACTTACTCGTGAAGGCGAGATCGATATCGCTAAGCGTATCGAAGAAGGTATCAACCAAGTACAAATTTCCGTTGCAGAATACCCAGAAGCAATCTCACACCTTTTAGAGCAGTGGGATATGTTCGAAGCGGAAGAAATCCGCCTAAGCGACATCATCACTGGCTTTTTCGATCCTAATGAAGAAGAGACACAAATCTCTGCAACTCACGTAGGTTCAGAATTAAGCGGTGACGACCTCGACGACGAAGATGACGACGTTGATGACGACGATGATGACAGCTCAGAAGAAGAAACGGATAACGGTCCTGATCCTGAAGAAGCGCGTATTCACTTCGAAAACCTACGTAACTTGTACAACAACGCACGTGTTATTTTTGAAGAAAAAGGCCGCTCGCACCCAGATGCCAAAGCAGCAATCATCGAAATCGGTGAGTTGTTCCGTACCTTCAAACTAGTACCTAAACAGTTTGATCGCATGGTTAATAACATGCGTGACATGATGGATAAAGTGCGTGTTCAAGAACGCATCATCATGAAGCAATCTGTACAAGTCGCTAAAATGCCGAAGAAAACATTCGTTAAGCACTTTGCTAACAATGAAACTGACGCATCATGGCTTGACGTTGAAATTGCAGCAGGCGCAAGCCACTCAGAAAAACTGGCTGAACTTAAACCAGAGATTGAGCGTTGCATCAACAAACTTAAGCAGATTGAGCAAAGCACAGGTTTATCGATTGAGCGTATTAAAGACATCAACCGCCGTATGAGTATTGGTGAAGCAAAAGCTCGCCGTGCGAAAAAAGAGATGGTTGAAGCGAACTTACGTCTTGTAATCTCAATTGCCAAAAAGTACACCAACCGTGGCCTACAGTTCTTGGACCTAATCCAAGAAGGTAATATTGGTCTGATGAAAGCGGTTGATAAGTTTGAATACCGTCGTGGTTACAAGTTCTCGACTTATGCAACGTGGTGGATCCGTCAGGCTATCACTCGTTCAATCGCTGACCAAGCACGTACTATTCGTATTCCGGTACACATGATTGAAACAATCAACAAGCTAAACCGTATCTCTCGCCAGATGCTTCAAGAAATGGGTCGTGAACCTAATCCTGAAGAATTGGCAGAGCGTATGATGATGCCGGAAGACAAGATCCGTAAAGTACTTAAAATTGCTAAAGAGCCAATCTCAATGGAGACACCAATTGGTGACGACGAAGATTCGCATCTTGGTGATTTTATTGAGGATACAACCATTGAATCGCCGATTGATTCAGCAACAATGGAAAGCCTCAAAGGTGCAACTCACGAAGTACTTGCTGGCTTAACAGCTCGTGAAGCGAAAGTACTGCGTATGCGTTTTGGTATCGATATGAACACCGACCACACCCTAGAGGAAGTGGGTAAGCAGTTCGACGTAACCCGTGAGCGTATTCGTCAGATTGAAGCGAAAGCCCTGCGCAAATTGCGCCACCCTTCGCGTTCAGACTTACTGAAGAGCTTCTTAGACGCCAACAAATAATTAGCGTCTACTTTAAGAATGTCAAAGGCCGCTATTTTAGCGGCCTTTGTGTATCATACCAATCCGCTTAAGGATGTAGATATTTATGTGGGTTGGTATCACTTATCATTATTCGTCCTACATGGGGATTAACATGGCTTGGATTCAAATCCGCATTCGCGCTACCGAAGCAACGGCAGATGCAATCAGTGACCACCTAATGGATGTTGGCTGTCCGTCAGTCACTTTTATGGACACCAAAGACACGCCTATCTTCGAACCACAGCCAGGTGAAATTAGATATTGGGCTGAAACTACAGTGATTGGTTTATTTGAAGCAACTCATGATATGCAAGCTGTGGTTGAGTATTTAAAAGAACAGCCGGAACTTAAAGAGCAGTTTCATTACAAAATAGAACAGCTCGAAGACAAGGATTGGGAACGTGAGTGGATGAAAAACTTCCAACCAATCAAGTTTGGCGAACGCTTATGGATTTGCCCAAGCTGGCTGGATGTACCCGACCCGACAGCCGTCAATGTCATGCTCGACCCAGGCCTTGCCTTTGGTACTGGTACACACGCAACCACCGCTTTGTGCCTACGTTGGCTTGAAAGCTTAGACTTAACCGGCAAAACCGTGGTCGACTTCGGTTGTGGCTCTGGCATCCTAGGCATTGCTGCTATCAAACTAGGCGCTAAACGTGTTATTGGCATCGACATCGATCAACAGGCGCTTGATGCCAGTATCGATAACGCTCAGCGCAATGGTGTGGCCGACCAGCTGGAAGTGTATCTGCCAGAGAATCAACCGAGCTTCGAAGCGGATGTGGTGGTCGCAAATATCTTGGCGCAGCCGCTGCGTGAATTAAACGAAGTGATCATTGGTTTATTGGCCTCAGGTGGTGAACTAGCGCTCTCAGGTGTTCTTGCTGAGCAAGCTGATTCTGTGGCATGTTGCTATGAGCACAAAGTCAGTCTTGAGCCTATCGCTCAAGAAGGTGAATGGGTGCGGATCAATGGGGTTAAAAACTAAACAGCCAAGATCGATACGTCCAGATCACTTTTGTTCATTTTCATTGCAGTGGTGTGCAGCCACTGTAATGCACTTCTCGCACTATTTTTACACTGTTTACGCTCCATCAACACCGCTACACATCAGCCATTTCAAGGGTGTGGTTATTTATTAAACAAAACAACTCACACCTCAGCTTGTTATAAAATGTCAATACAAAAAGTTTAAAAAAAAACCACTTTTGTTCAATTTATAGCCTTTGATTTTCTCTCAAAAAACCGTAAACTTAGCGCCCCTTGAAACGAGGTGAATTGTAACACTGTGCAAATTGGTCCTTACCAGTTAGAAAACAACTTAATGGTTGCTCCGATGGCGGGGATCACTGATCGCCCTTTTCGGCAATTGTGCCGTCGCTTAGGCGCGGGACTCGCAGTTTCAGAAATGTTGTCTTCAAACCCAAAAGTTTGGCAAACCGCCAAATCGATGGGACGTATGGATCACAGTGGTGAATCAGGTATTCGCTCAGTGCAAATTGCCGGCGCTGATCCAGAACTGATGGCACAAGCGGCACAATTTAACGTTTCCAATGGCGCGCAGATCATAGATATAAATATGGGCTGTCCTGCCAAAAAAGTGAATAAAAAGCTCGCAGGCTCTGCTTTATTGCAGTATCCCGACTTAGTCGAGTCCATTGTTAAAGCAGTGGTCGAAGCGGTTGATGTGCCCGTCACATTAAAAATCCGCACCGGCTGGGACACGGACAACCGCAATGGTGTCGAGATTGCAGCTATCGCTGAGCACAATGGTATTCAGTCATTAGCCGTACATGGGCGCACACGTGCATGTATGTACAAAGGCTTTGCTGAATACGACACGATCAGAGCCGTGAAACGCTCAGTGTCAATTCCTGTAGTTGCTAACGGTGACATTACCTCACCGCAAAAAGCACAACAGGTACTAGAGTATACGGGCGCAGATGCCATCATGATTGGACGAGCCGCTCAAGGTCGCCCCTGGATTTTCAGGGAAATTGACCACTATTTAAAAACCGGAGAACTACTTCCACCTCCTAGCATTGAAGAGGTGCGCAGTATCCTGATGGAGCATTTAGTTAATCTTCATCAATTCTACGGTGAGCCCATGGGGCCGCGGATTGCTCGAAAACATGTTGGATGGTATTTGCAAGCTCATGACCAAGAAGGTCAATTTAGGCGAGTATTTAATGCATTAGAAACACCTGAAGCTCAGGTTGATGCACTAAATGAATACTTTGAAACTTATTGCTAATCCAGAAAGAAAGAGACATATAAAGATGTTTGAACAAAATGTGACTTCTCCTTTTATTACTAACGCTCACGTTCAGTCACAAGAGAAACCACAGCCTCTTCGCGACGCTGTTAAAAAAGCTGTTCACCACTACTTAAAGCAGCTTAACGGCCAGGATGTACAAGACGTTTATGACCTTGTTCTTTCTGAGCTAGAAGCGCCACTTCTAGAAGAAGTAATGACGTATACTCGCGGTAACCAAACCCGTGCAGCAATCTTACTAGGTATCAACCGTGGTACTCTTCGTAAGAAGCTTAAAAAGTACGGCATGAACTAATTTAATCGCAGCCTCGCGCTGCACCTAAAAGCACCCTCGGGTGCTTTTTTATTTTCACCCACACGTGAAAATTATGCCATTGGCATAGGGTGTTCTAACACCGCAACATTGTTTAAAATAGGGTTTCTAAGCAAACTCCTTGTCTAACCCCAAGGTATCGAGCACGGATTAAGCCGGTTTGAGCCTAAGACAAGATTATCTACGCAACTGAGGTAACAAAAACTACCATGGATACACATCGTCCAATTCGTCGCGCTCTACTAAGCGTATCTGACAAAACGGGTATCGTTGATTTCGCTCGCGAGCTTGCAGCTCACGGCGTTGAAATTCTTTCTACCGGTGGCACTTGCAAACTACTTGCAGACAACGGCATCAAGGTAACGGAAGTATCTGATCATACAGGTCACCCAGAAATCATGGATGGTCGTGTAAAAACGCTCCACCCGAAAATCCACGGCGGTATTTTAGCGCGTCGCGGTCAAGATGAAGGCGTGATGAGTGAAAACAACATCGACGCAATCGACATGGTAGTTGTAAACCTGTATCCATTCGCGCAAACAGTCGCCAAAGAAGGCTGTACGCTTGAAGATGCAATCGAGAACATCGATATCGGTGGTCCGACTATGGTTCGTGCTGCAGCGAAAAACCACAAAGACGTGACGATTGTAGTCAATGCAAGCGACTACGGCCGCGTTGTTGCTGAAATGAAAGCGAATGACGGCTCAACAACTCACGCTACACGCTTCGATTTAGCGATTGCTGCTTTTGAGCACACAGCACAGTACGACGGCATGATTGCAAATTACTTCGGTAAAATGGTGCCTGATTACACTGAAGAAGCCGCGGTTGAAAGCAAATTCCCGCGCACTATCAACATGCAATTCACGAAAAAACAAGATATGCGCTACGGTGAAAACTCGCACCAAGACGCAGCATTCTATGTTGAAAACGACATCGAAGAAGCATCAGTTGCAACGGCAAAACAAATCCAAGGTAAAGCCCTTTCATACAACAACATTGCTGACACTGACGCAGCACTTGAGTGTGTTAAAGAGTTTGACGCGCCAGCCTGTGTGATCGTGAAACACGCTAACCCGTGTGGTGTATCTGTAGGTGAGAATATTCTTGAAGCATACGACCGCGCATTCAAAACTGACCCTACATCAGCATTTGGTGGCATCATTGCCTTCAACCGTGAGCTTGATGCAGACACAGCTGAAGCTATCATCGCGCGTCAATTCGTAGAAGTAATCATTGCACCAAGCATCAGTGAAGAAGCTGCGCAAATCGTTTCTGCGAAACAGAACGTACGCCTACTTGAGTGTGGTCAATGGCAAGCGAAAACAACGGGTGTTGATATCAAGCGTGTGAATGGCGGTATCTTAGTACAAGATCGCGACCAAGGCATGGTAGAGATGGGCGATTTAACCGTTGTTTCAAAGCGTCAGCCTACAGAGCAAGAACTTAAAGACCTAATGTTCTGCTGGAAGGTCGCTAAGTTTGTTAAATCAAACGCCATCGTTTACGCAAAAGACGGTATGACCATTGGTGTGGGCGCTGGCCAAATGAGCCGCGTATACTCTGCGAAAATCGCAGGTATTAAAGCAGCAGACGAAAACCTAGAAGTGAAAGGTTCAGTTATGGCATCGGATGCATTCTTCCCGTTCCGTGACGGTATCGATGCAGCTGCGCAAGCGGGTATCACTGCGGTTATCCAACCGGGCGGTTCAATGCGTGATGAAGAAGTCATTGCAGCAGCTGACGAAGCCGGCATGGCCATGGTCTTCACCGGTATGCGCCACTTCCGCCACTAAAAACAAAGCGCCAGTGCATGTATGCTCTGGCGCATTTTCATAGACTAATCAAATCATTCTGCTATGTTGTGTTTGCACATAAAAACTACACAAGGATTCGATTATGAAATTTAGCTTAAAAACATTAGTTGCAGCGAGCCTTGCTGTGTCATTGAATGCATGCGCGGCGACCTCGGTAACTGAAATGCTCACTGAAGCAACCCAAAACGAGTTGCGCAGCGAGCAAGCTCAAGCTAGAGATCAGTATCGTCACCCAGTGCAAACCCTTGAGTTCTTTGGTATTACTCCGCAAATGACGGTGGTAGAGATCTCTCCTGGTGGCGGTTGGTACACAGATATTCTTGCACCATTACTCAAAGGTGAAGGTGTCTTATACGCAGCCCACTTTCCTGCTGATTCGCAGGTGAAGTACTACCAAAACTCTTTGGCAAAGTTCAAAGATAAAATCGCCAACACCAAAGAGTACTCAGAGATCCGCCTGACTGAGTTTTACCCAGGCACACATCACAGCATCGCCCCTGAAGGCAGCGCTGACATGGTGCTGACGTTCAGAAACCTGCACAACTGGTACATGAACGCAGACGAGCAAGGTGTTAAAGATGCTATGCGCGCATTCTACACAGCACTTAAGCCTGGTGGCGTACTCGGTATTGTCGATCACCGTTTACCTGAATCACGCGATGCAGCGAAAGCAAAACGTTCAGGTTATGTGAAAGAGAGTTGGGTGATTGCGCTTGCACAAGAAGCTGGATTTGAATTAGCAGATAAAAGTGAAATCAATGCGAATCCAAAAGATTTCGCCGACCACCCTAAAGGCGTGTGGACTTTACCACCTAGCCTGAGTTTGGGTGATGAAGATCGCGCAAAATATGAAGCGATCGGCGAAAGTGACCGGATGACGCTGAAATTCATCAAACCGCAATAGGATTTATAAGCCCATGAATGTACTTGTCATCGGCAGTGGCGGCCGCGAACACGCTTTAGCGTTCAAAGCCGCTCAATCAAGCAAAGTAGAGAAAGTATTTGTAGCACCGGGTAATGCTGGTACTGCACTTGAGCCAAAATTAGAAAATGTGAACATCGGCGTTGAAGACATCGATGCGCTTATCGCGTTTGCGAAAGAGAATCAGGTTGAATTGACCATCGTTGGCCCTGAAGCACCGCTTGTTATTGGTGTGGTTGATGCCTTCCGCGAACAAGGTTTAGCTATTTTTGGCCCAACGCAAGGTGCGGCGCAGCTAGAAGGCTCAAAGTCATTCACGAAAGACTTCTTAGCACGTCACAACATTCCAACTGCGTTTTACAAAACCTTTGAACAAATCGAGCCAGCACTTGCGTACATCAAAGAGCAAGGTGCACCGATTGTTGTTAAAGCCGACGGCTTAGCTGCAGGTAAAGGCGTTATTGTCGCCATGACCGAAGCCGAAGCCGAAGAAGCGGTCCGTGACATGCTTGCAGGCAATGCTTTTGGTGAAGCTGGTAGCCGTGTTGTAATCGAAGAGTTTCTCGAAGGCGAAGAAGCATCGTTTATCGTAATGGTTGACGGTAAAAACGTCTTACCATTTGCCACCAGCCAAGACCACAAGCGTGCTTATAATGGCGATCAAGGTCCAAATACTGGCGGTATGGGTGCATACTCTCCTGCACCAGTCGTTACTCCAGACATTCATAATCGCATTATGAATGAAGTCATTAACCCAACGGTTGCGGGTATGGCTAGCGAAGGTCACCCTTACACAGGTTTCCTTTACGCTGGTTTGATGATTGCAGCTGATGGCACACCTAAAGTGATCGAGTACAACTGCCGCTTTGGTGACCCTGAAACACAGCCTATTATGTTGCGTTTACAATCAGACCTTGTAGAGCTGATTGAAGCCGCTAACCGTGAAGAACTAGATAAAACTGACATCCAGTTTGATTCACGCGCTGCGGTAGGTGTTGTACTAGCAGCAAAAGGCTACCCGGGCTCTTACCCTAAAGGTGATGCTATTTCAGGTTTGCGTGTTCAATACGCAGAAGGCGAGAAAGTATTCCATGCAGGCACGAAGCAAGACGGTGACAACGTGGTGACTGCTGGCGGACGCGTACTGTGTGCAACTGCTTTGGGTGAAACGGTGACTGCAGCTCAGCAACGCGCCTACGAGCTTGTTAAAGAAATTAGCTGGGACGGTGTTGAGTACCGCACTGACATCGCTTATCGCGCAATTGCACGCGAAAGCTAAGTCTCAGTGAGTTTATTCATAAAAAGCGAAGCGCCAGCTTCGCTTTTTTGTTGCCTGCAGTAATTTCTTACACTCTAAAACATGCCCATCTGTATTCCTTTGCTACAATTTGGCAACAGATAAAGGAACTAAGCTGACACTCTTTTGCATTCACGAGTCAATTTTTATCATGTTATCGCTTATTTACTGTTCGCGACTTTATGCGTGATCGTGTTTGTGCTCATGACAAACCTCGCTTCTTATGCCGGTGATAATATCTCTGAGCATCGTGATGTTGTGGTCAATGAGCGCTTTGCTGTGCTTGATGAGCCTACTCTCCTTGCAAAAGTACTATCGCAATCAGACGCCCTGTTTCAGTCAGGCTCTTGGGCGCAAGTACCTTGGCGTTTTTCGACTGAGGAATATTGGCTAAGTATCGAGCTAACGAATACCAGAGAGCAAAACAAAGAGTTAGTAGCACGGTTTGATAACCCAATGCTTGATAAGCTAACGGTGTATCACTTAGATTCACAACAACAGCTCCTCGAGTCCCTGAGCTTGGGTGATCACCGTCTTGGCTTAAGTTCGTTGCAATACGCATTACCTCATTATGCCTTTACACTGCCCGCAAACGAAACACAGTACCTGTTAGTGGCCATCAACACATCAGGCATTAGTAAAACGCCCATCACCATTCACGAGCGAGAGAAGTTTGAACATCTTACTCTGAGCGCTTTTTCACTGTGGAGTGTGTATGTGGGTGTGCTGCTTATGACCGCTGTATACAACCTTATTTTGTACTTCAGTATTCGTGATCGCGTTTACCTAGTTTATGTTGCTTATATTTTATCGGTAATGACCTTGCTCGGTACGGTATTGGGTTATGGTTTTTATTTATGGCCAGTGGATTGGCAACTCTACTTCCACCACAAAGTCATCATTAGCAACTTCGCCATCGCGATTACCACTCTGGGCTTTTGTATTATGTTCTTGCGGTATTACAAGGATAAACAGCGCCCTTATACTATCGCGATTCGTTACTTACAGCTGCTCATAGTCTTGTGCATAATCAGTGCGTGGCTGCCTGAGTACTATAGTGCGCCATTGTTCTTTTTAACGATGCCTGGGCTATACATTATTTGCTTGTGGCTCATTTATAAAAAGCTTGTTTCAGGGTTTCGCTGGGCGAAGTTTTATATCATTTCATGGCTCCCCTTAGTCTGCTCTGCTGCTGTGCAACCGCTCGAACTCACTGGGGTGTTGGAATATAACTACCTTACTCGCCATGCATTTTTGTTCGGCAGCTTGATTGAAATTGCCCTGATGGCACTGGCTCTGGCCGACAGAGTACGGTATCAGCGTAAAAAAGCGCTGTACCATGCTACGCACAACTCTCACAGTGGATTACTCAACTACACAACCTTGAGCCAACAGGTTGAGAGCTTGCAATCGAGTGGCATACCATTTTGTTTATGCGTGATTTATATGAACACTTATCAAGGGTTGCAGAAAATACTCAGCGTTGAGCAAAGTAACAATTTACTGCGCAACGTGGCGCAAAACATCAACCAAAACCTGCTACACATGAACTGCTTGCCAATCGTGCATCACAGCGATGAGAAAGTCGTGGAACTCAACGGTGGTTGCTTAGCGTTTATGTTAGATACTCAAAACCGAACAAACATGCATGATGCGCTCAGCCAGATGATCATGTCCCTTGATAAAGCATTTGATATTGAGACTTTAACACTGCAATCTGACTATCACATTGCAGTGATTGAAAGCACCACACTGCATGGCAATGTAAAACAGCGTATCGAATATGCCTGTCACACCTTGCAAAGGAAAAGTGCTCAGTTACAGTCTGTTATTTATTTGGATAACGAAGAAACGGGTAACAGCAACCAACTCGCGCTTGCCGCAAAACTGCAAAAAGCCATCAGCCACTCACAACTGCGTATTTATTATCAGCCTCAGGTTGATTTAGATACGTTGCAAGTCAGTGGAGCCGAAGCCTTATTGCGCTGGCCTGGAGTACAGAATAAGGATTTCACGGTTGAAGATATTATCAAACTCGCTGAGCAAGTCGGTCTTATCAATGACCTAACAATGTGGGTCATCAATACAGTATGTCACGATATCGCTGAACAAAATGGTGCATGGCACGCACACTGTGTATCTATCAATATTAGTGCTCGTGATATTCACATTGACGACTTTGCCGATAAACTCGCATATATCCTCAAGAGTAATCACATTGAGCCACACCAAATCAAGCTCGAGCTCACAGAGTCAGCCTTGGTTGACGACATTCAAGCACTCAAAACGCTCATTTCTGAGCTTGCACAATTAGGCGTTCTTGTGGTCCTTGATGACTATGGAACAGGCTACTCTTCATTAGAATACGTGCTTGAGTACGCCTTCTGTGAGCTAAAAATAGACAAGCACTTTGTTATCTCCATGGCCAGCTCCGAACATCATCAAGCCATTGTGCGCACGACGATTAATATGGCTCATAACCTTGGTTTGCAGGTCACTGCTGAAGGCGTAGAAACGCAAGAAGTCGCTGCACTATTGCGAGAATATCGTGCCGAAAAAGGACAAGGATACCTGTTCGCAAAACCCATGCCTATTGGCGAGTATGTGCAGTGGCTAAGCGAGCATCGTAACCAGCATTAACTCACATGCATTGAGCGTCTTTGTTTGATACCATAACGACTTAACAATTGCGTCGGAGTGATACATGCAAGGGACACTAAAAAAAATGAAAACACAGCTAGGCGCAACGCCAGCTGACACTGTCCACTACCAACTTCCTGTTGGCGAAGAGCTCATAGATTTAAATGGATTGATTGGCAAACCTCTGACTATCACTCACACAGGCAACATTTTTTGCAGCAGTTGCGGTAAGAAAACTAAAAAGAGTTACTCACAAGGCCACTGCTTTGTTTGTATGCGTAAACTCGCCAGCTGTGACATGTGTATTATGAAGCCGGAAACCTGCCATTTTGAACAAGGTACTTGCAGAGAGCCGCAGTGGGGAGAAGAGAACTGCATGATCCCACACTATGTGTATCTCGCAAATACCTCAGGTTTAAAAGTCGGCATCACCCGCCATACGCAAATCCCAACGCGCTGGATTGACCAAGGCGCTACAGCTGCACTGCCAATTATCAAAGTGCAAACTCGCCTTCAGTCGGGGTTAGTGGAAGTTGCGTTGGCCGAGTTCATCGCTGATAAAACCAATTGGCGCAATATGCTCAAAGGCACGTCGGTAGATGTTGATTTACTCGCTGCCCGTGATGAACTGTTACCGCAAATCAAAGACAAATTAGATGAATTGGCTGAGCTGTTTGGTGCTACGGCAATCGAGGTGCTAGACGAAGAGGTCGTTACTATTAGCTACCCAGTTAGCACCTATCCAAAGAAAATTAGTTCCTTCAATTTTGATAAAGAAGCCGGTGTGAGTGGTGTGCTTCATGGCATCAAAGGGCAATACCTCATTTTTGATACGGGTGTAATCAACATTCGTAAATTTGGTGCTTATGAGGTTGAGGTAGACTATGGCGCATAGCAAAGTCTGCGCTGCTGCAAGGCTTACCAATTAGGTAGCCTTGCAGATAATCACACCCCAAGGCTTTTAAAAAGTCTTGCTGACAGGTTTTCTCGACCCCCTCTGCAACCACTTCCAAATTCAAACTTTTTGCCATCGCAACAATGGCACTGACTATTTCACTGTTACCATACTCATCGGGGACTTTACTCACAAAACTGGCGTCAATTTTGAGTTTATCAATCGGCAGTTTAGTTAAGTAGCTCAGTGCAGAGTAACCCGTACCAAAATCATCCAGAGCAATGCGCACTCCCAACCCCTTTAACCCATTAAGTACTTTTTTAGCTTGTGAAAAAGACTCGATGAAACTGGACTCTGTGATCTCCAGCTCCAATTGACTCGCATCTACATCATACTTTTCAATAGCCGCTTGTAGCTTTGCCACCAAACCATCTTGGCAAAGGTGCGCTGCAGAAATATTGATAGCTAAACGCCCTTGCCACTGTCCTGATGCCTGCCATTGGCCAAGCAGTTGGCAACTTTGCTCTATCACCCATAAGTCGATTTGGGTGATCAAGCCCAACTCCTCAGCCAAGGGAATAAATTGGCAAGGCGGGATCATCCCGCAATGCTTGTCACGCCAACGAAGTAAAGCTTCAGCCCCAGCCAAGGTGAACGTATTACCATCTATAATGGGTTGCAAAAACAGCTCAAACTCCTGTTCTTGGAGCGCTTGCTTTATACGGCTAGTCATCGTTAAACGCTCTAAAGAGCGCGCATTCATAGTCGACTTATAAAGCTGATATGAATTGCGACCTAAGTCTTTTGAGCGATACATGGCGACATCGGCATGCTTGAGTAATTCCTCAATAGAGCTGCCATCATCTGGATACATAGCAATACCAATGGAGGTAGTGACATTGATACTGCGCTGCGCAAGCGCAAAACTGGCATTAAACTGTGACAATACCTGCTCAGCACATTGAATGACTTCATCTAGGCTGTCTACTTCATTGAGTAAAAGAGTAAATTCATCGCCACCGAGACGCGCCAATGTGTCGCCACTGCGAGCGCAGTGTTGCAGTCGTTGCGCGGCCTGTTTGAGCAGTTCATCGCCTATGCTATGCCCTAAGCTATCGTTTACTCCTTTAAAGTGATCAAGGTCGATAAACATCACCGCTAGCTTTTGTTGCTGCCTTTGGCTGTGTGCCATCGCAACACTTAAACGGTCTTTAAATAAGCGCCGATTTGGCAGACCCGTTAAGTCATCAAAGTACGCCAATTTAGCAATTTTTCGCTCGGATGCTTTACGCTCTGTAATGTCGCTGAATATTCCAGCGTACACCACGTTATCTTCACCTTTTTCCTTTATCTCAATGATGGTTAACCATTCCAAATAGGTGTCACCGTCTTTTCTGCGGTTACATATCTCTCCTTGCCACACACCATGACGCTTGATGGTTTGCCACATGCGTTTGTAGTAATCATCATCATGCTTGCCAGAGCTCAGAATGCGAGGCGTGTTACCAACAACCTCCTTACTGGTGTAGCCAGTCAACCGGGTAAACGCTGGGTTAACCTGCAAAATCACCCCGTTTTGATCGGTGATCATAATGCCATCAAGCGACGCTGCGATGATTTTGTTTGCAAGGTACAAGTCTTTTTGTGATGCCTGTAGTGCCGAGTCTCGTTCAGCAAGTACCGCTCTGAGCTCACTCAAATACGCCGACTCAATCTCAGTATTGATATGTTTGAGTGTTAGTACACCAAGCTCTTTGTCACCTGTGCTGGTTGAGTCAACGACCACGAGGTGGCGAATGCGGTGATGATGCAATTTTTGATAAGCGCACAGCAAAGTATCACGGTTCGTTACTGTCACTAATTCCTTACTGGCAAAGGCCCAACATGCTTGTTGTTCGTCATTTTCTAACAACATATCAAGCACATCAGCTGCGGTGATAATACCAAGCTTGCCATCATGCTCCACCAGCACAGCATGAGTATTTGACGTCGCCATTTGTTTGGCCACAAAGGTGACACTGCTATCCCCTCTAACACGAGGCACATCACTGTCGTAATGGTCGCCAATCAGTTTCAAGTGCAAGTAATGCTCTAACCCCTGACTATCGACAATATTGGCTAACGATAATAAACGCACGGGCTGATTATGCACATCAACCACAATAAGATGACGTATCTTTAAATTCACACATTTTAGTGCTGCGTCACTGAGCTTTTCATTTTCGGAAATCGTATGTACAGGGGATGACATAAATCGCGAGATTGGCTGGTTTTCATAGCCTCGTTGCTGTGACTGCATTTTGATACAATCAGACTCAGTCCATACACCCACCACTTGCTCCTGCTCACATAGTGCAATAGCACTGGCTTTATGTTTGCGCATAAATGCGACAACATTAAGCACGGTGTCATCGGCGGCACAAAAATACAGTGGCGAGGTCGACGCATCCTTTACTTTGAAATCCCTAGTACTGAGTTGCATAATTTATCCCATTGAGAATAACGTTCACATACTAATAAAACGTGCAAAAAGTAGGCTTGACCTAGGACAATAAAATGACGCAATTTCTGTACCCAATTATCGCTGTAGAGCCTGATTTTACGGACCTTATAAAGGACCACTCAGAATATAAAAGTCGCTACAACCACCAACTACTCTTTGTTGTTGATAGTGCAGGAAACTACTATTCACCAGAGGGTGATTTATGCGTTAATCGGTGGAAAGAGTTATGTGATGCGGCAAAAAAATACGTTAGCGCTCAAGGCTATTGTTGCACCGCAAAATTACAGTTTGATGATGAAAATCAGATCTTTGCGCTACTTAAAGAGTTAGATTTATAAACAGTTTAACCATCAAACGCAGCAAGCTGACCGCGTAGGTAGTGTTCAACACCGCGCGCCAACGCCGAAAGATGGTACCCACCTTCTAAAAATGACACGATCCCTTTTACCTGATGCGTACGAGCAAATTGACCAATACACTGACTAAACCACGCATAATCCTGCTCGACAAATTTGAGTGCCGCCATGTCATCTTCAATGTGACCATCAAATCCTGCTGATACAAAGATCATCTGTGGCGCAAACTGCGTTAATGAAGGTAACCATTGCTCTTGCACCACTTGGCGTAATGCATTGCCATCACTGGCTGGCGGCAAAGGGGATTGAATAAGGTTTGCGCGCTCTACTGGCTCAGGGTTTGGATAAAGCGGGTTTTGATAGAGTGAACACAGCAACACGTTAGCATCTTGTGCAAAAATGCTTTGTGTGCCATCACCGTGATGTACATCAATATCGAGAACAGCGATACGCTCAATGCCTTTGCTTTGCGCATAGCGCACCGCGATAGCTAGGTTATTAAAAATGCAAAACCCCGCACTGTGGTCTTGGCTTGCATGGTGGCCTGGTGGGCGCACAGCACAAAAACCACTGTCGATTGTACCGCCAAGTATTGCGTCAACCGCGGTTAACCCAGCCCCCACTGCGCGCTCCACAGATGCCATGGTATGTGGGCACAGGTGCGTGTCACCGTCTAAATCTGCGTAGCCCTCTTTGGGGATACGCTGCTCGACTAAACTAACGAGTTGCTCACTATGGGCTCTTAGATAATCGTCTCGCTGCGCTCTTGTAGCACTGATTTGAGTCAGTGATAAATCAAGACCACTGGCCAAAATCCGGTCTTGAATAACATCCAGGCGTGCTGCACATTCAGGGTGTTCTGCTCCCATATCGTGGCGTCGACAAGCAGGATGAGAAATAAGAGCAATGCGTGACATGATTCGCTTCCGTTGCACTGAGAGTGTAGAGCTTAACAAAGTCGCAAGTGCCCAGCCTTGCGACTTTGGTGTTAGTTGCTAAGACTTAGGGCGCAAATCTAAATTGCGAAAATCAAAACTGAAGTCTGTCACATTAGTCGATACAGCACGCATACTTGCGCTTTTTACTTTGTTTTGCGTATCCATAGTGAACTCTATGAAAGCATCGGCTTCCAATAAAGGTTCGTCCCACTTAACCACAAAGGTATTGCCACTGTGGTGAACCAACTCACCTTTGAGACGCTTGGTGTGGGTAAAGTCGATGCGCAACTTGCCATCAAGCTCTTCAATCACCACATCGCCATACCAGTTATCATGCAGCGTGCCTGTATAGTAAATTGCTGGCAGTGCGCTTTGATAATCCTCAACAAGCGCTGGTTTAGCACCCGCATACGCCTTTTCTTTGTCAGCAAAGTGGCGCTGCGCATACATTTCAACGTAGTCTTTGTCTTCTAGCTCCAATGCTTGCTCAAAGATCTCTTCAGTGACCGCTGATAACGCTGCAAATGCTTGTTGGTTCGACAATATCACCACACCGAGCTTTTTCTCTGGGATCAAAGAGACCTGCGACACCATCCCCAAAATACCGCCACCATGACCGACTCGTTTATAGCCATGGTAGTCTTCGATTGACCAGCCTAAACCATACCCTCGAAATTGTTGGCGCGAAGCTTCAAACGCACTTTTTGAAGCGGGGCGGTTAATGTGCAATAGCCACATTTGCTGCTGTTGCTGCTCGGAGAAAAGAGTTTCGCCGCTGGCCATTACACCGCCGTTTAATTGTGTATTAAGCCATAAACTCATCTCATTGACGTTAGAAGCAATCGCCCCCGCACCACGAAAATCCTCTAAATAGTTAACAAAAAATGGATGTAACTTACCGTTGAGTGGAATGTTGCCCGTGGCGAAATTGGTGTTATCTTCATCTATGCGAGAGAAACCAGCACGTGATTGCTTCATCCCCAACGGAGTCAGCATTTTTTGCTCCACATAATCTTGCCAACTCATACCACTGACTCGAGCTACGACTTCCCCTGCGGTGACAAACATCAAATTGTTATACGCATATTTACTGCGAAAGCTCGACTGCGGCTTGAGGTGCTGTAGGCCCGCAAGAATATCCTCAACTGATTTGTCTGTATCAGGCCAGATCATCAAATCGCCTTGCCCAAGCCCCAACCCACTGCGATGGCTGAGTAAGTCGCGGATGCTCATTTCACGAGTTGCATAAGGGTCGTGCAAACGAAACTCCGGCAAATGGTCAATGACTTTGTCATCCCAGCTAAGCTTACCTTCATCTACTAGCATCGCGAGCGCTGCACTGGTGAAGGCCTTAGTGTTTGAGGCGATACCAAAGAGTGTATCTGCGTTAACGGGCTGCTGAGTCTCAAGGTGACGAACGCCAAACCCCTTGGCGTAGAACACCTCGCCATCGGCCACCACAGCAACGGCCATACCGGGCACATCAAAGCGCGCCATGGAGCGCTCAATAGCCTGTGTTATTTTATTCTCATCTAATTTAGCAACAGCGTTAAAGTGAACACCAGCTAACACTGCACAGCTAAGCAGGAGTGACTTAAGTTTCATTCTTTGTCCTTTAAATGGATCTGCATTTCACGTTGATGACGCGCCGCATCTTGGTCTTCAACGCTTGCTTGATTTTTTATACTTTGCACGTAGTGCTCGGGCAAGTTCGCTTCTATGGCACCAAAGTGCACATGTTGAACGTACCATTCATATGGCAGTGCGACCTTGTCTATGGTGTTGGCAATGTAGCAATATGCAACCAGCGCTTCTTGATTATGCGTTAAAGTGACATCTACATGGGTAATGTCATAACGCGGCCCCTCAATATGGTGTAATTCTTCTTGTTCATGAAACTCAAGCTCCCATACCACACCATACACAGAGCTGTGCTCGTGAGGATGAATGGTACACTTACCCGAGCCATCTAAGCTCAACATATCAAATGCCAGTTTATACCCTTTGAGATGAGCAACTCCCACTCGTTTGGCATTAGGCAAACGTGCCTTGATCCGTTGCGCTGACATATTTGAGCCAAAAGAAAAGTAATAACGTGTCATAACAGTACCACCTGTATTGCCAGTGCAATTAGCACCACACCAATCGCTCTATCAAACCAAAAGCCTTTGGCATTGAAAAATTGCCTTACCGTCACCTTTGACAAAATAACGGATAAAAACGAAAACCATAGCCATGTCGCCAAGGCCATGTAAATGCCATAGCCTAACTGCACCACTTTAGGTGTTTGAACTGATACCACCAGCGTAAATAACGACAAGAAAAACAAGGTTGCTTTGGGGTTGAGGGCGTTAGTTAAAAAGCCGCGACGAAACGCCACACATAAGCCTTGGTGCTGCCCGGTATTTTGTACGTCATCACCTAATGCAGACGGTTTCGCCTGAATCGCCTGCACGCCAAGGTAGGCAAGGTATGCTGCGGCTACATATTTGAGCACCATAAACACCGTAGGCGCTTGGGAAATCAATAAGGCCACCCCTAACAAGCAATACACAACATGTACTAATATGCCAGCTCCTACTCCTGCACTGGTAGCCAAACCATTGGCACGGCCATAACTGACACTGTTTTTAAGTACTACAGCGAAATCAGGGCCCGGACTGGCAACGGCAAAGAAATGCGCAATAGCGATAGCCGCAAATTCAGGCCAATAGCTCATGAAGCATCCTCTGCAATTAATGACAGCAACAGTGGATCGGCACTTTGCTCACTGAGCGCTTTAATCTCCTTCGTAGCCTTTTTGAAGTAGCTTCTTAAGTGCCCTTTTAAGTGCTTGTGAGCCCCTGTTATGCCCTTGGCATGACAAAACAAAGCCAATAGGAACACGTGCTGTAATTCAGACAACTCGCTGCTGCGATTAGCATAAGGGTTATAGCATTTACCACAGCCACCGCGGAACTGATAAACCGTGTTAGACAACATCACCCCAAAACCAAAGAAACTCGCGATTACCTCAGTCGCAGCATTCACAAATTCTTCTCCACCTGGTGGCATTTGTCGTGCTTGATACACCATTACGCGGGCAAAAGTCTGCGCAAAGCTGGCAATAAGGTCTTGCGGCTGATTAATCTGTTGCGGGTTATATGACATATACACCACCCCATTTTGAGCAACCAGTTGTGCCTGTTCACCGCGCAAACGCCCTGCGAACTGCATCACAGGAAATGGCTGTTGAGTCATGCGTGCAGGCGCAACAAGCTCAACAGGCCACTGCTGTAATCCTGCATACTGCTTCACCTGCGCAAACACTTGGCTGGCCATTTGCTCAACACTGGTGCTGCGACCTGAGAAAAATTCATTGGTAGGAAGCACCAATTGGCTGTGCTTCATAAAGTAATCGCCATCAAAGTGCTCATATGCCCACAAAAAAGTATCGAGGAGCCATTGTTGTTCACTTTGTTCTAGCAAGGGTGCGGGTTTTAGCCAGTTAAACATATTCTTTTTTTAGCGCTAATTATCTTTTGCTAGCATACCAATTCAAATAAAAAATAACAGCGACATAAGACGATATCCCTCTTGATTGTCCCCTTATTTAACACAATAATGGTGCGGCCTTTGGCATTTTCGAACAGATGTGCTAAACCCCTTAGCACTGAGCTTATAATTTACGAGTTTAGTTATGCCCCATATCATTATTGAACATTCTGAAGACCTGCCGGTATTACCCCAGGTATTGGTAGAGAAAGTGCATCAAGCCACCTTCAGCAGTGGTTTATTCGATTTACCTGCGATTAAAACCCGCGCTGTGGCCTATCAGCACTATAAACTTGGTGAAGGAAAGGATGGTTTCATTCACATCTGCGCATACATAATGGCGGGGCGAACGACACAGCAAAAACAGCTATTGAGCCAACACCTTCTAGAGTGTCTGCGTACCTACTGTCGGCGTTCGTATTGCCTCAGTGTTGATGTTCGCGAGTTAAATCCTGAGATCTACCTGAAGAGTTAAGGCGTGTTGACCTGTGCCGTTTGATTTTGCAGCAGTCATTGGGGTATTTTGGCAAGGCAGAGTCTGCGTCGCATAGTGATTCTATGTCAGTCATGATTCTATGTCAGTCAGGCGATAACGCAGACAAAATACCCCAAGGGCGCCGCCCAGAGGTGTCAACGCTCATGGGTGAATAGCGTACAAACGCGCGGCATTAGCAAATGCAAGGTTGTCAAAATCAGGTAAATTGAGCTGCGCGTAGTCTTGCCATAATTCGGCATATGACGATGCAAACAAACACAGTGGAAAGTTACTGGCCAGCATCACTCGCTTACTCGAAAAAACACTAATGGCAAAGCTTATCACCTGTTTTTTCCACGCCATTCCCGCATCAGGTTGCAATATTTCCCAACCACTGCACTTAATAAATACGTTTCGATTCGCTGCCAGCAAAGCGATATTTTTTTGCCATTGCAACCAATTAGCACGCGTCGGTAACCCAGCATGATTGATGACTATTATCAAATTTGGGTGATTGTGAGCGTAGTCAACCACACCATTACACAAACGCTCATCACTGACATCAAACTGAGCTTCCCATATCAACCCTTTAGCACTGAGTAACGCCAGATTGTCATCGACATTACTGTCTAAAAGGCGCTCTGCGTCATCCCCTTCAGTGATATCTCGAATACCTCTCAATATCGCGCTATCGGCCTTATCCAAGGCTTTGGCGAAGTGCTGATGAGGCAGGTCGATAGCGACATAACTAATGGCACTGTCTTTGAACCCTTGGCTTTGTAACCACTGCGTTTCTCGCACCGGATCACGATTATCAAACCCCGCCTCAATGTGCACTACACCTTCGAGAATGAAATCAGGGCCGAGTTTTAAATCGGCGCGATTAAAATCTTTCCTGATCAGTGTTTTTTGCGGCCAAAACGGTTCACCGTCTTGTTTTAGCCAAAAATAATTCCCTTTGCTGTAAGCAAAGAAGTGCACATGAGGGTCATAGATACGTTGAGTCATTTACTGCGCCGTGTAACCACCGTCGATAACTTGCAGCGACCCGGTAATAAATCGCGCCTTGTCACTGGCCAAAAAAGCCACCAGCTCTGCAACTTCTTCTGGTTGACCTAGTCGTCCCAGCGGCTGTAGTGACGCTTCTTGAGCAACAACTTTGTCTTTTGGCTCGCCTGAGCGCTCACAGTAACTATCAATCGCGGCATGGAACAATGGGGTTTCAATGGTGCCGGGACACACAGCATTAGCGCGAATACCAAATTCGGCATAATCGAGCGCTGTGGTTTTGGCCATAGATGCCAAAGCTGCTTTTGAAAGGTTATAAGCAAAAGAATTACGCTTACCCACGAGGGCTTGGTCTGACGCCAAATAGATTATTGAGCCCTGCTTTGCCTCACGCATTGAAGGCAACACTGCCTGCGTTGCAGCAAAAGCACCTTTAATATTGAGCGCGATGACTTCATCGAGCAGTGCTTGTGATGTTTGTTCAATATTGGCACTGCGGTGTATGCCAGCATTGCAGACCAGCACATCAATGCGTTCTTCTTGCTCGCAAATATCTGCGATAACACTTTGTACAGCAGACACATCACGCATATCGCAATGGCGGTATTCCCCTTTATCTGAGGTTACGATGTCCAAGTTGTATACTCGGTAGCCTTGCTCTGCCAATTTTTCTACAATGGCCAGACCAATTCCTTTACTTCCACCCGTTACAATAGCGACTTCACTCATACTTAATGCCTTGATGTACTATTGAGCTAATACTAGCATCAGCCCAAAATTAAATTATAGGAATAACTAAAATGACTTTTCGTCTTACTATGAAAGTACGCGATTACGAATGCGATTTGCAAGGAATAGTTAATAACAGTGTTTACTTCAACTACTTAGAACATGCTCGCCATGAGTTCTTGTTAGCGAAGAACATTGACTTTGTCGCACTCGCGAAGGATAAAATTAACCTAGTGGTGGTGCGCAGTGAAATGGATTATAAGAGCTCTTTAGTACCAGGAGATGAGTTTTACGTAACGGTAGAAGTGCTGCGTGAGAGTCGATTGAAATTTGCGTTTATCCAGCACATTTACCGCGCCAGCGATGACAAACTAGCGCTCAAAGCCAAAGTGATTGGCACCTCAGTCAATGCTCAGGGGCGTCCTTTCATACCAGAGCAACTCGACAGCTTGTTTAGTGACTCAATCTAATTTGCTTGTGCAGCAAACGTCAGTGTGTGTGAGCCAGTTAATGTTAGGCTAACTCCACTGACACTCAATGAAGGCGTTGATTTCAAGGTATCTAATAATACCTGTTCTGTCTGGCCCTGTTGCTGTGCACACAGTTTGTAGGTCATCCCCACATTGCTCACAAGCAAAGTACTTTCAACAACTTCTGTACTGGCAAAAAAGTCATTACAACCACTGTGACCTTCTAATTGCATCGCATCAATAAAGCGAATATAAGCTGTAGTATTAATAGGTTGCGAATCAATCATAACAAGTTGCCAACGCTGAAACTTCATTTCATTCGCCAAACGTTGCTCTGTTGATGCACAACCAGCAATCAATATACAGATAAGTAGCGCACTCACCCATTTTATAATCACTGTTATAACCCTTTTAAAAGCCGGTTTGTCCGACTATGGACACAAGGGGCGGTATGCTAAATCAAAGCCACTGCTTTTGCATTATTTGTGATCCCATAAATGGCTCTAAAACGTAACATTTAACTTCCTTTTTACACCCTTATACACTTTAGTATAAAGTGTATAACAGGTACCGAAAAATGGATTGATATTATGACTATGCAGTTTTGTAAGTCACTTGTTGTATGTGCACTTGGCGCAACCTTGGCCGCCTGCGGTGGGGGTGGAGATTCTGAGCAGTCGAACTTAAATGGCAACTCTAGCTCTTGGCAATCAGGAGTGTTTGCCTCGTCTAACCAATTCAAAGGCCAATGCGCCAATACCTTAGACCAAAAGAATTGGCTTCGCTCTTGGAGTAATG
Source organism: Pseudoalteromonas maris (assembly GCF_049257235.1). Lineage (NCBI taxonomy): Bacteria > Pseudomonadati > Pseudomonadota > Gammaproteobacteria > Alteromonadales > Pseudoalteromonadaceae > Pseudoalteromonas > Pseudoalteromonas maris. The sequence goes on along the minus strand of NZ_JBMMUF010000004.1, from coordinate 227,805 downwards.
AAACCTACCTTTGGTACGATGAAATTGTTGACCGCGACCCAAGCAGTATTGCTGGCGTAATTGACTATTTTGATGTGTTAAAAACCGAGCAAACGACCAGCTCCGGTGCGCCCAAGGATAACTTTCACTTCAGTATTCCCACTGATGAATGGCAACAAATGCAACAAAGCGGTGCATCTTTAGGTTATGGCTTTAATTTTAAAGTCATCAAAGGCGCGCCACCGCGAGAAGTTGTAGTCACCTATACAGAACCTAACACAGCTGCAGTCACTGCAGGTGTTCAGCGTGGTTGGGAAATTGTCGCGGTTAATGGCGTTGACGTAGTAAACAGTAATAACGTTGATGCGATAAATGGTGCGTTATTTCCATCTAGTGCCAACACCAACACCGAATTTACTTTTAAGCTGGTAGGCAGTAATGAAGAGCGCAGGATATCACTCACCTCTGGCGAAGTGATTCAAGATCCAGTGATGAATGTAAAAACCATCAATACGAATACTGGTTCTGTTGGTTACATCCAGTTTAACGATCACAACGCGCCTGCAGAGCGCCAATTGTACGATGCCTTTAGGCAGCTCGATGTTGCTAATGTTACAGACCTCGTTATTGATATGCGCTACAACGGTGGCGGCTATCTTGCTATGGCTGCACAACTGGGTTACATGATTGCCGGCGCTGATAACACGCGCGATCTCGTTTTTGAGCAAACAATATTTAACGACAAATACCCAACCACCAATCCGGTTACAGGAGCACCGCTCACACCTTTCCCATTTATCGATGAATACATTGGCTTTGATCCTGACTCAGGAATCACAGACGGTACCAAGCTACCGAGCCTAAACCTTGAGCGCGTCTTTGTGCTTGCTGGCAGCCGCACCTGTTCAGCCAGTGAAGCTCTGGTTAATGGACTAAGAGGCATTCCAGATAGTCGTGGTTTTGAAGTCGTCCTTATCGGCGGTAACACCTGTGGTAAGCCGTATGGTTTCTACCCAACAGATAACTGCGATACCACCTTTTTCACGATTCAATTCACGGGTGTGAATCACGCTGGATTTGGTGAGTATTCTGAGGGATTTGCACCGCAGAACCTAACCAGCAGCGAGCGCAACCCTGTGCGTGTAACTGGCTGTGCTGTAGCAGATGACTTTAGCAACTTACTTGGTGACACGAACGAAGCGATGTTAGCCGCGGCACTAAACTATCGGGTCAACCAAAGCTGCCCTGCTCCAAGTAGCACCTCGGGATTAAAAGGTTATGACGTACAAAGTGCTAGCGCCGATCCTGCACTAGTGATTAGCGATCCACGTTGGCAGACTCAGCTGCGCAACAATCGTATTTTGACGCTACCTCAAGGAACGACCAATGATTAAAACAGCCGTTATGGCACTCATATCAGCACTGTCTGTAAGTGCACTTGCTGGGTGCAACGCCACGCAGCAGCTCCCAGCTGAGTTGCGGCCTGCCTTGTTGTCTCAGCCAAGCCAGCAGCAGGTTTCTGAACTGATTGCTGGCATGCTCAACAGCCAATCGGTGCGCTTAAACTCCAATGTATTCATGGATAAGAGTTCATTGGTCGTTGAGCCACCAAAAATGACGGATGCAAACGGTAACCCGATTATGGGCAAGGTACTGGAGATGCCACAACGCTTTATGCTGATGACAGATGGCACGCAATGTTACATCCGTCACCTCAACACAGAGCAAACTATCGCTGCACCACAATTGTCGTGTAAACAATGAACCGTGTGTAGCTTTAAAACGCAAAAGAGCCAGCAGATGCTGGCTCTTTTTGTATTAACGCAACGTCGTTTACTTGATTTCAACTCGCGTTGAGCGCATCACCACTTCATCATTGAGCTCAATGCCAATACCCGGCGCTTCACTCACTTTAAACTTGCCGTTCACGGGTTGCGGGTCTTGAATACACAGTTCACGGTTCCATTTCTTAATCGCATAGGTGTGGTGCTCGTGAATTAAGAAGTTAGGAATAGCAGTTTCTAGATGCAAAGACGCCGCTGTAGCAACGGGGCCACCACACACATGGGCTTGAATACGCACGTCGAAAATGTCTGCGTAATCACACACTTTCTTGGTTTCAGTAAAGCCACCGCACAAACCGATATCCGGCTGCAACACATCGATACTTTGGTCCTCAAGGTAAGGACGTACACCCCAACGGTTATATAAGCGCTCACCACCAGCAATTGGCACGGCAACCTTGTCAGCGACCTTGGCATGCAGTGAATGGTTAAGATAATTCACTGGCTCTTCGTAATACATACAATCAAATTCTTCAGCAATTTCGCCGATTTGAATCGCGGATGTTGCTCCCGGTAAGCTATGGCATTCAAAAATAATATCAACTTCATCACCGACTGCTTCGCGAATTGCTTGCATACGCGCGCGGTACAACTTCATTTCCGCACGAGAGATGATCTTAGTGCGGTCATAGTAGGTATTACCGTGTTTATCATACTGAATTGGGTCCACTTTTACGGCGTCGTAACCCTCTGCCATGGCTTTAAGCGCTGCCTCGGCATACTCTTGAGGCTCCACCAGCGCTTTAAACTCTTTGTCCCAGTCAAATTGCAGCTGTGAGGCGTAGGTGCGCAGCTCATCATTCACTTTACCACCTAGCAGTTGATACACAGGTAAACCCAGCGCCTTACCCTTGATATCCCAAAGCGCTGTATCAATGGCGCTCATGGCTGCATACACCACAGGCCCACCACCTAAGCCCCAAAAGCTCTCGCGGAGCATACGTGACCACAGCATTTCCGTTTGAAATGGGTCGTGACCAATTAAAAACGCTTCTGCCATTTCTTTAATCATGGCTGCGGCTGCACTATGGCCCAAGTCGTATGCTAAGCCTGCTTCACCGACTCCACTGATCCCCTCGTCAGTATGAATACGCACGAATACCGGCGTCCACGCAGGACGGTCCGGGCAGTGAATATCAAATACTTCAACGCGATTAACTTTCATAATCTTTCCTTAGGGTCTGTTTATCTTTGTGGTTAACTTTATGTTCAATCTAAACGCATTTTGATGAATTTAGCACTAACCTATACGGCATAATTCATCCATGAAGTTTGGTTACATCGTGCATCCATGCACTCACCTCGCTATGCTGCGAAGCATTGCTTCGGTCTTGCTCGCCTATGTAAATAGCGAGCAACACAGAGCAGGGTGCGTTTAGATGAACCCGTAGGGCAGCAAAAATAACTACCCCACACATGTGCGGCCTTATATAAATACACTACATACTGCTGCAGAAACGAACAACAAAGGTCAACAGCCCCTATTATTCGGCAAAGCTAGGATCTAAACGGTAGGCTTTACGCAGCATTGCCGGCCACGCTAGTTGACCTCCAGTACTGCCGCTGTGTACAACATTCGCCTGATTATAAATATTGTCGATAATGGGTTGCGGCACCCTAATCGGTGCTTGATTCATGCTTTGAATTGCCACTTGAATTTCACATGCTCGCTGCAAATCATAAAAACGCATAAACGCATCGCCTACCGTAGGACCAACAGTGAGGCCGCCGTGATTAACCAACAACATGTGATTTGTCGTGCCCAAGTCTTGCTGCAAGCGCGCTTTCTCTTCGTCATTCACAGCCAAACCTTCATACTCGTGATAAGACAACGAGGGCAAAGAGAACATAGAATGCTGAGAATAAGGTTGTAGGCCCCCTTCAACACTGGCAACAGCGATAGTCTCTTTGGTATGTAGGTGAATCACACAATGTGCATCTTCACGGACTTCGTGAATCGCGCTGTGGATAGTAAAGCCCGCAGGGTTAATGCAATGAGGTGTATCATCTAAGATATCACCATTGAGGTTTACTTTAACCAAGTTAGAAGCACTAACCTCGTCAAAGCTTAAACCAAACGCATTCACCAAGTATTCGTCGGTGCCTGGCAAACGTGCCGACATATGGGTGTAGATGAGATCGCCCCAGCGAAAGTGCTCTACCAGTCGATAGCATGCAGCCAAATCAACACGTAAACGCCACTCTTGTTCACTGACTTTACCTTTGAGGCTCACAGGGGGTAAATGAGGGATCACACTCATATGTCTCTCCAATTACTTTATAGATGTATAGAAGTCTAAACACTTGTTGTTTATGAGGCAACAAAAAACCACCGCCTGAGCTCGCCAAACGGTGGTTTCTTAGTATTGATTAGCGATTACTGAAGTATTATTGAACACCAGCTAGATAATCAGCGATTGCCGCAAACTCTTCGTCAGTAATGTTCATTACCATTGCTTTCATCGCTGCTGACATACCATTGCTGCGTGCGCCTGACTTGATGTCTTTCATCTGCGCAACAAGATACTCTTTGTTCTGGCCTGCCAATTTTGGATACATACCCATAATTGGTGTTTTACCTTCAGCGCCATGGCATGTTTGGCAGTTCTTAGCGGTGTAAAGAGCCTCACCATCAGCTGCGTGTGCATTCATTGCCATCGCAGAAACTGCAATAGCACCGGCTCCCATAAGTACTTTTGTCATTTTTTTCATAGTATTTACTCTTATTTTGACGGTAAAAATTAGGGCGTTTTGTACCCCACTAGCAATGAGTGTAGACCCATGTTCTTTACTGTAGCAACTAAGAATTAACAGACACTGAGCACAAAGCCACGCTGCCAATTGGCATTACCACATTAGATCATCAGGAACTTCATAGCCTGCGTACGGATCATCCTCATCTTTTTCTTGGTCATCATTTTCAACATGGAAAACAATATACTTTTCATCAACTTCAGCAATTTTACGAGCAGGTTCATCCTGCAATACATAAAACTTACCTTCTAAAACACAAATTGCAAGGCGACCGCTAGCCAACGCTTTTTGCGTTTGCGCGTTAACCTCAATTTCTTTGATTTTGCTATCGTAGGTAAAGTTGAACGTGACCTCACCACGAATTTCATCCTGATTGTGGTGTTCTAAAATTTGTTTAACGCGCGCAACTTGCTCTCGCTCTTTGATTTCAGCCTGACGCTGCTCGTTGAGTTGAGCCGCTTTTTCTTGCTGCGCTTGCTTTGTTTGCTCAATATGCTTTTGCAAATCGCTCTGGTCGCTAGTTGCGCCTTTCTTCTTCTTTTTCTTCTGCGCTTTGCGTTTCTCGGTTTTCGCCAACTTTGCTTTGTGCTCTGTGGTTAAACCCGCTTTGAGTAATTGATCTTGTAACGAACCCATCTTAGTCACTTATTACATACAAACTGAATAGAATTATTCTACCCCAATTAAATTCATATTTTGACCATCTAAGAATAAATAAACGTAACACCGAACAAGGTGACATCTACGTAAGAAATACACTAATCACTAACATTTTGATTAATCGCATGCTTTCTAGATAAGCTATGAGGCTATGATACACTTTGCTTGAACTGTTCAATTGATACTGTGCTATGTCGTACTGGTTATTGCTGTGCTGCTCCGTTGTTATCTTCTTTGTGCTTTACGCAGTACAGCCATTATTAGCGCTTTTTGCTGAGCAATACGAGGTAAGCCCCGCCACATCAGGGTCATTAATGACCTTCACCATGTTGCCCCTAGCCATTGCTCCTTTGTTATATGGTGTGCTTTTAAACAACAAAAACCTGTATCGGGTGTTGCAATATGTCATGGTCATCCTCGCCATTAGCAATGCGCTTATTCCATTTTCAGAGCACTTTTGGCAGTTACAAAGCCTACGACTTATTCAAGGCATTGCGCTTCCTGCAGCACTTACTGCGATGACCGCAAGCATTGCTTTGCGATATAAAGACGCCGATATTACCCGAAAAATGAGTGGCTACATTGGCAGCACCATTGCGGGCGGTTTTTTAGGACGTGCGCTAGCAGCGGGGTTTACAGAATACATAAGCTGGCAAAGTTTTTTTTGGTTCAACTCGGTCTTATTATTGGTTTTTGCCGCATGTATCCCTGCCAAAAAGAACCCAGTCCGACAAGCCCATTCACCTTTTCGCGGTAATGTTGCCGCACTTGCCAATACCCGAATTCTGACTTTATACGGCGCAGTGTTTTGCATGTTCTTTTGCTTTGCTGCATTACTCAATTACCTGCCGTTCATATTGCGCAGCACCTATGCCATGACCAGTACCAAGAATATTGGTTTGGTTTACAGCGGTTACTTACTGGGCGCCCTTGCAACGCTCCTCACCCCCTATCTGCATAAGCGCACCAAAGGGCTTTTCTCGTTTCTTGCAGGTATGTTTTTGTTCTACGTGGCGACCATTTTGCTCATGTACTGGCAACAGTTTGAGTTATTCCTCTTTGCCTTTACTTGCTTTTGCGCGTCTATGTTCATTATTCACGCCACAGCTGCACCGCTTGTGAATACACTGAGTCGTGCAAGCGCGAGTTTAACTAACGGTGTTTACGTGAGCTTTTATTACTGTGGTGGGGCGTTGGGGTCAGTGTTACCCGGTTTGCTGTATCAAGCCTATGGTGAATTTGCGTTTTTAAGCTGTTTGGTTGTGGTGTGTATAATGGGTTACGCCTTTATTGTTGTGCCGCAGCGTTTGGGTACATCTATAATCAAAGGCTCATGACCCCAGTGTGCAAAAATCAAAGGCTCATGACCCCAGTGTGCAAAAAGTTGCTCTAGCGCCTTTTTAGGCACCAGCCATGTTTGCGTATTATCAAAAGGATGACAGTGATACGGTGTGCTCTGTTGAGTCTCATTCCATATTGCCCTATCAAGCCATAGTTCAACGTGACACTGGGGATCATTCATTAATGCCAACATAGAAACACAGCCCTTTTTGACTCCCAAAAACTTTTCAAGCCGCTCATCAGAAGCAAAGCCTAACCGCGATACCTGCTGAGTTTTTGAAAGTGCTTTTAAATCAACGAGCGCATCATGGCTTGTTATTAACAAAAAGTGGCGTCGCCCGTAGTTATCGCGCAAAAATAAGTTTTTAAGTCTCACCCCAGGACGGTGCAACGCGATATCATCAGCGCACTGCGCCGTAGCCAATGGCGGGTGAGGTAGTTTTTCGCATTCAATAGCTAATTGCTGACACAGCTCATCAAGAGCCTCTATAGACGCTGGCATTAATTGCACTGACCACGTAACTGCACACTAAAATCCCGCCAAAGCACTTCGTTAATGTCATACTCTTGCGGACAATAATTACGTGCCTTTAACTCTTTCTTTAACGCTGCTGCAGCTTCATCTTCGAGTTGTAGTTTCAATGCCGGTGATTCATCAAAGTGTTCTTGTTCCAAATAACTTTTAAGCTGAGAACGGCTCACTGGTTTATCCATATTCAAATTAGTGCGCTTGTTTGCTTTTACCGCCATCACATAAGCAAATAACTTCTGCCCTTGCTCATTGGTTTTCTCATAAAACTGCTGACTAACTACTTCATAAGGCTTCTCATCAGGCGAAGAGCTACATGCCACAAGCGCTGACAACAGAAAAAGTGTGCTTAATTTTTTGCCCATAACCTATACTTTCAAACTAGCTTTAATGGTTACTGTAACAAAGCGCCGAGCAGATTGGGCACTTTGAATAAATTTTTTTGTGGTCGATGCTTGACCCGCGCAGAAAAATTTATAAAATACGCATCGTTCCTTCGGGAATATCCCAATGAAGTGGGGCTATAGCTCAGCTGGGAGAGCGCCTGCCTTGCACGCAGGAGGTCAGCAGTTCGATCCTGCTTAGCTCCACCACTTTCTTTTTTGTAATACCTTTAGCCGTCAGGCATCCAAGCCCATCCCCCGGCTCGATATCCATATCTCGCGTTCAAAACTAAAAAAGCAGTGCTTTTTTCGGGCGTTTTTCACCCTGCTTAGCTCCACCACTTTCTTTTTTTAAATACCTTTAGCCGTCAGGCATCCAAGCCCGTATTCTCAAACCGCTAGTCGGTCGTCTCTTTTTAAGCTTGTAGGCAAGACTTTAGTCTTGCGGATGCCAATTACGACTTACATCTAGGTGCTTTTATTCGTATTATTAAGCTGTTACGCCAGCCTATTACTGAAATACGATGAGCCCTCATAAACAAAGCTTAATCTACTTACATATCGCCGTACTCTTGTTTGGCGGAACCGCGCTGTTTGCCAAACTCATCAATCTATCCGCGCTCGATATAACCGTGTATCGCACAGCCGTCGCGTCAGTCGCTTTGTGTCTATTACTGCTCGCTCAAGGCTCTCGAATTCGCCTTAATCAAGGTAAAGATTACGCGGTGGTTTTATTGCTCGGCGCGATAGTTGGGGTGCACTGGGTCACCTATTTTGAGGGCATGCAACTGGCTGGCATCACCATAGGGATTATCGCCTTTTTTAGCTACCCTGTTTTAACCGTACTCATAGAACCCCTGCTGAGTAAGCAGGTTCCTAAGGCAAAAGATATAGTCAGCGCTATCGTCGTTATGGTGGGGATTTACTTACTTGTGCCCGAGGCTAACCTTGGTAATGATGTCACGTTAGGCATTGTCACAGGAATATTCTCAGCATTGTGCTTTGCCATGCGCAATATATTACAAAAACGCTATTTTACTCACTATAGCGGCCCACAAACGATGTTCTATCAAACCTTAATAGCATCGTTAATGCTGTGTGCATTTGTGGATGTGCCCATCACTGAGGTGGCACAACAAGATGTACTCTTATTACTACTTGTAGCTATTGTGTTCACTGCTGCTCCCCATGCATTATTTGCTTCTTCATTACGAGGGCTGAGCGCAACAACGGCTGGACTTATCTCTTGCTTACAACCCTTGTATGCAACCATTTTGGCGTTTATGCTGCTTAAAGAGCGGCCTGATTTTACAACCTTAATTGGCGGTTTAATGGTGGTCAGTGCAGCGTTATTTGAAACGTGGTCTGTATCGAGGCAAAAACAATGAAAGTATTTGCACACCGCGGTGCCAGTGGTAACTACCCTGAAAATACGCAACTAGCTATACAAAAAGCCCTTGAAATAGGGGTTGATGGCATAGAGCTGGACTTACAAAGCTGCCTAGATGACTACGTGATCATCCACGACTCTTGGCTCGATAGAACCACCTCAGGGCAAGGAAAAGTCAACGCTACACCTTTTGCCGATATTCAATTATACGATGCAGGTATGGGCCAGCGCGTGCCTGGTTTGCAAGATGTAATAAGTTGGGTCAGCAAACAAACAATGCTCAACTTAGAGCTCAAACACACATACTCTTTAGACAAACTCGTGAGCACGATTGAAGACAGTGTGACCGCTGGATTATTGGACCGTGACCAACTTATTGTCTCTTCTTTTGATCACCATCAATTGATGTGGTTGAAGCAACACCTTCCTTGGGTAAAAATTGGTGCTTTAACGGCTTCAATCCCGCTCGGGTATGCTGAATTTGCTCAACGCCTCAATGCTTTTAGTCTGCATGTGGATAAAAACTTCATTAATCATGAGTTTGTTGCTGACGCCAGAGCTAGAAATTTAGAAATATATGCATACACGGTAGATAAAGCCGACGATATTTTACAGATGCATGCACTAGGGTTAGATGGCGTTTTCACTAATTACCCGTGCAACACTAAAATAGTATTAGCGCAAAATACGGGCTAAAGCACACTGTGGTTTTGCGGTTTTCGCAAAAGACAATATTAGCTAAATACTTGAAAATATTTTGCTTTATATAATACTGAGCAGGATAACATGGTGCTTATCAGGCAGGTGGAGCCGCATCACATGAGTTGGTTTATGGGCATTTATAACTACATTGAACAAACATTTTTCTTCACGTTGACACGTAAGATAGTCGGCAATCTGAGCTTTTTGTTCGTATTACAGTTAATCACTTTATTGTGGTTGTACGATACTGTGGCCGATGAAGGGATTGGCTTACTCGTATTGCTCACTATTTTGGTTGTCGGCGGCTTTATATTTACCGTGTTTTATATGCGCCACCTCATTGTGCGACCAGTCCAATCGATGCGCGATACATTGATTCAAATAAACCAACAAGATGCCAACCTCAATGCGCGATTGCCAGAATTCACATTCGATGAATTTCGTGAATTAAGTCAGCAATATAACCGGTTTGTTCACCATTTAGGTGAGCTATTAGCGTCAACCTACCAAGGTGCCGAAGAAGCTGCGAACAGTAACCAAAGCGTGAATTTATCAATGCAAAACACCGCAGACTTAGGCGCGCAACAGCTGCAATTTAGCAATGAAATCGCAGCAAGTACTACCCAAGTGACCCAAAGTTTAGAACAGATCGTCACCAATACTGACACCGTATTTAGCGCCAATAGCGACAACCTTGTCTTTGTACAAAACTCCTCTGGTGAGCTCACGCAACTGGTAGAGCAAATCAAGCAAATCACGCAACTTTTGGGACGCTTTGCACAGACGGTCACGGGCTTAAAAGAAAACTCTGAGAACATTCGCAACATTTTGAAAATGGTCGAGGGCTTTGCCGACCAAACAAACCTATTAGCATTGAATGCCGCAATTGAGGCTGCACGAGCAGGTGAAGCAGGTCGTGGCTTTGCTGTGGTCGCTGACGAAGTGCGTAGCCTGTCGTTAAAAGTCAGTGATGCGACAGGGCAAATAAGTGATTTTATTAACCAGATGAATAACTTGGTTGCTGATACCAACCAAGAGTCAGAGCTGCTGATTGACCATTCCTCACAAGCCGAGAATGCCATTAATGCTACGGCCACAGGCTTTATTCAACTTGTAAATGACTTTGAGCGTAACCAACAACAGCTACAAGAAATTGTTGCTGCGGTACATGAATTAGAGCAAACGCAAGCCAACACACAAACCTCGGTTGACCAAATTCGTCACCTAGGCGAACAGGCCAAAGCACAAATTGATGAAGCAGCACTGCAATGCGCCCGTTCAGAACACCTAACGCGTACCACTCAGGGCGACTTACAGCGCTTCGTAAAATAACCGAATAAACGAAAAAAGCCGCGTAATCGCGGCTTTTGAATACTTATTTGTTCGTTATCTGCAATGTTAGTTGCGGATTTGACCCACACCATTGACCAAGTATTTTTCAGTCGTCAACGACTCTAGACCCATAGGTCCGTATGCATGTAACTTGGTCGTTGCAATACCAATTTCAGCACCTAGGCCCAGTTGTGAGCCGTCAGAGAAACGTGATGAGGCGTTAACCATAACCACCGACGCGTCAACACTGCGCTGGAATAGTGTGGCAGTTTGCTCGTTTTGAGTACAAATAACTTCGGTGTGGAAGCTACCAAAACTGTCAATGTGCTCAACTGCACCATTAAAATCATCAACGATGCGCACGGCAATTTCTAAGTCTAAGTATTCTTCGCCAAACTCGTCATCAGCAATCACGTTAGCACCGTCAAAATACTGAGCTGCTTTGCTGTCGGCATTGATACGCACGTTTTTCTCAGCCAAGGCTTTTGCAGCCATCGGCAAGAACGTATCAGCAATGTCCTGATGTACCACTAAACCTTCAAGTGCATTACACACACCCGTTCGCTGCGTTTTACCGTTAAGTAGCAAATTCAAAGCGATATCAACGTCTGCATCTTTGTCTACATACAGGTGACAAACGCCTTTGAAGTGCTGGATAACAGGAATAGTCGAGTTCTCTGTTACGAAGTTGATTAGCCCTTCACCACCGCGTGGAATGATCAAATCAATCGTGTCGCGTTGCTGCATTAACTCCATCAGCAGGCCACGATCAGGATTTGGGATCACTGAGATCAATGCCTTAGGCAGATTATGCTTTTCAAGCACACTATGAAGCACTTCTGCGATGGCCATACTTGAGCCTAGCGCCTCTTTACCGCCGCGCAGAATAACCGCATTACCGGATTTAAAGCACAACGCACCCGCGTCAGCAGTCACGTTTGGACGCGCTTCATAAATCATACAAATCACGCCAAGCGGTACACGCATTTTATTAATTTGAATGCCATTTGGACGCTCGCCCATTGGACGTAACTGGCCTACAGGATCATCAAGTTCAGCAATTACTTCAATGCCTTCGGCCATATCTTCAATGCGCGCGTCTGTCAGCGTTAAGCGGTCAACCATCGCTGCGGGTAAATTGTTGTCGCGAGCATTGGCTAAGTCTGTCTCATTATGTGCTTTGATCTGCTCTTTGTTAGCACGCAAGGCATTCGCCATGTCTTTTAACACGGTGTTCTTAGTGTCGGTATCAAGTAGCGCTAGCACTTTCGCTGCTTTTGCTGCTTGAGTTGAAATATCCTTAATTAAACTCATGATTTCTCCAATACTGCTATATCTTCATCTGAAATAATTGGGCCGATAGAATCTTGCACTTCCTCACTAAACTCACTGCTTTCATTCTCTGCAATAAAGCTTAGCAAACAGCTGCTGTAATTGGCTTTTGCCTTCGCTATCTTGGTCCCATCATCACTGCGCACTAAAATGGTGTCACCTACGGAGAATTCACCGCGAACTTCAATAATCTCGTGCGGGTTGAGTTGCTCGCTGTTCTCATCTAATGGTTCATTGAAATTGCCCTCAACAACCACTTCCCCTTGCTCGCTCGCCGTATGCGTGCGCCAGTGAATAGCCTCTTGCATTGGTTTTTCATACGGCTTAAAGATAGTGCCCGGATTTTCACCTTCAAGTAAACGATTAAATGTTTGGTCCTTAAAACCATTTAGAATAAAGGTAGTAATACCGTGCGAAGTGGCTTTCTCGGCCGCTTCAATTTTCGTTTTCATACCGCCTGTGCCCACAGCACTGGTGGCACACCCAGCCATGGCATAAATGTCTTCGTTGATTTCCTCAACCTCTGGCAACAACACTGCGTCAGGGTGTAGGTTCGGGTTTTTATCAAACAAACCGTCAACGTCAGAGAAAATCATCAAGGCATCGGCGTCTGCAGCACCGGCAACCATTGCTGATAAGTTGTCGTTATCACCCACCTTAAGATCATCGGTCGTTACTGTGTCGTTTTCATTGATAATCGGCAAAATACCATGATCAAGTAAAGTGAAAATTGTTTCACGAATACTCTTGTAACGCTCACGGTCACGTAAGTCACCGTGAGTTAACAGTATTTGCGCCGAAGGGAAGTCGAAAAAACGATCCCAAGTCGCCATCATTTCCATTTGCCCTGCTGCCGCCATGGCTTTTTTCAATGCGACTGAGCGCGGCTTATCTTCAGGGAATAGGTGCGAGCCTGCGGCTACTGAGCCTGATGACACAAGGATCACTTCAATGCCTTGAGCGCGACAGCGAACAATAAACTGAGCGATGGTGAGTAAATAGCGCGAACTACAGCCATTTTGCTCGGGTGCAATCAAGGCACTGCCTACTTTTAGTACGATGCGTTGCCATTTAAAATTTTGCATTAGGTAAATTATCCTTTAACTAAGTTGCTCAAGTTTTTGCTCTGTCGCATGGAATGTTTCGCGCACGTCACTCGTCGGTGCTTGCGAAAACTTACTTACCAATACGATGGCAGTTGAACTTGCAATAAATCCAGGAACAATTTCATACATCACACTACTTAGCGTGCTCCCGTCACTAAGTACTGGTGCAAATATCCAAAACAGAACAGTTGCTGCACCGACAACGATCCCCGCTAGTGCGCCTTCATAGGTCGTTTTTGACCAACATAGACTGAACAAAACAAGTGGTCCGAACGCGGCACCAAAGCCAGCCCAAGCGTTACTCACCAGCGATAAAATGCTGTTTGATTTATCCAATGCCAACAGTGTGGCTACGAGGGCAACAGCAAACACCCCAACACGACCTACTTTTACTAACGTGCCTTGGTCGATTTCTTTTTTACTGTAGGCACGGTATACGTCCTCTGTTAATGAGCTAGAAGACACCAATAGTTGTGATGAAATCGTACTCATTATTGCAGCCAAGATTGCTGCCAATAAAAAACCACTGATAAGCGGGTGAAACAAAATTTCTGAGAACAAGATAAAAATTGTTTCAGGGTCGCTCACTTGCAAACCAAATTGATTTGCATACGCCACGCCCACCAGGCCTGTCGCAAGGGCGCCAATAATGGTCACCGTCATCCAGCTCATACCAATGTTGCGAGCCGTTTTGATATCAGCCACCGAACGTATCGCCATAAAGCGCACGATGATGTGAGGTTGACCAAAATAACCTAGACCCCACGCAAGACTTGAGATAATTCCCAAAACAGTGATGCTTTGCCACGATTCACTCCACGTTGGGATGCTTTGCTGCGCTGCAGCAAACATCTGCGCACTGTTTTCAAACTGCATAAAGGCAACAATAGGCACCAAAATCAGCGCGACGAACATGATGCAGCCTTGAACAAAGTCCGTCATGCTCACGGCTAAGAAGCCACCAAGTAGGGTGTAAGCTACCACTACCGATACTGTGACAACTAAACCAATGTGATAACTCAAGCCGAAAGCTGACTCAAACAACTTACCACCGGCAACGATCCCTGCAGATGTGTACAGAGTAAAGAACAGGATAATTACCGCCGCAGAGATGACGCGAATGGCACTGTTCTCACGTTTAAATCGTTTGTCGAAAAAGTCCGGCAATGTTAATGCATCATCAGCCATTTCGGTGTACACACGCAGTCGCGGTGCAACGAGCAAATAATTAGCAAGTGCGCCAACAACCAAACCAACGGCTATCCATACAGTATCGAAGCCAGTTAAAAACATGGCACCCGGCAGTCCCATAAGCATCCAGCCACTCATATCAGATGCGCCCGCTGAAAGAGCTGTAACATGTGGGCTTACTTTACGACCTCCGAGAATGTAACCCGATATGTCACTCGTTGAATTGCGATAAGCAAATAAGCCGATGCCAAGCATGGCAATAAAATAAAGAGCTAAAGAGAGGTATGTATAAAAATGCATTCCTTAAACTTCCTGTACACCCTGTAAGGTGGACTTTGTCTTGGACATAAAAAAGCCGCCAGTAATGACGCCGTTTTTTAAATGCGTTTTACCCTACCCATGTACGTAAATACTGTACGGGCATAGCATGTCCAACTAATTAAAAGGAAAGCACTAACAGTTGTGGTTTATGCGATAAACGCAGTGCGGTATTAACCATCCCAAACCACAATTAATTAGCACTCTAATGTTTCGTGTTCGAAGCAATATTATGCGGATCTAGATTAAAAAATCAACCGAAAACTGATAAATCTAGTCGAAATATATGCTAAAACACTATAATTTAAAGAACTTTTTATTGGCACAACCACAATAAACACTTCGCCTAAAAACAAATTAATGTACGTATAATTATTAAATATACACATTTTATTTGTACCCTAAACAAAAACAACCAAAAACCATCCCTAACCTAGTGACAGCACGTTGTTATTACTGCATCCTTACCCCATACTTACATTCCACTGATTGACTTAAAGGGTATTTATGTCAGCTATTTACATCGCAGGAATTGCCTTATGTAGCGTATTTGCACAGTGGCTCGCCTGGGCTTTTCGTGTTCCTGCTATTCTCTTTCTTCTCTTAACAGGGTTGTTGCTTGGCCCAGCGACGTCACTATTAAAGCCTGATGAGCTACTCGGTGATCTGCTCTTCCCTGTGGTGTCGTTATCCGTTGCCATTATTCTCTTTGAAGGTGCCCTCACTTTGCACTTTCGAGAATTGAAAGGTATTGGCAAAGTGGTCAGAAATTTATGTTCTGTGGGTATGTTAGCCACCTTTGCAGTGATCGGAGCGAGTGCCTATGGCTTGCTCGAGCTAGACTGGCGCGTTGCTGCTGTTCTGGGGGCGGTACTCGTTGTTACTGGACCCACAGTAATAGCGCCATTGCTTAATGCGATGCGACCAACACAAGACATCGACAGAGTGCTGCGCTGGGAAGGTATAGTGATTGACCCTATAGGTGCTTTGTTTGCGGTTTTAGTATTTGAAGCGGTGATGCTAGTTGGCACCAGTGGCGGCGTTTTTAGTCATACCTTGGGGGCCTTAGTCACAACCTTAAGTGTGGGTTTTTCATTAGGTGCAGCGGCAGGTTGGATCACCACCGTGTTGATCCGCCGTGAATGGCTCCCGTATGAGCTACACAAGTTTTTTATTCTTGCATTAGTACTTATCAGTTTTACCGTATCAAACCATCTTAGCCATGAATCTGGCTTGTTAGCGGTGACCGTATTTGGTATTTGGCTGGCCAATCAAGATGACTTAGAAATAGACTCTGTACTTGAATTTAAAGAAGATCTATCGATGATCTTAATCTCCAGTTTATTCATCTTACTGGCAGCGCGTTTAAAGCTAGAAGATTTACTAGCATTGGACTCGCAAGTGTTTATTTTCTTGGCCATTGTGTTGTTCATTGCTCGCCCACTGAATATTTTCATTTCAACCTTTGGCAGTGACTTACCGATTAAATCGCGCCTAATACTGGCATGGATAGCACCGCGTGGTATCGTTGCAGCGGCCGTCGGCTCAGTGTTTGCGTTGAGTATGGCTGAGGCGGGTATTGTCGATGCAAATAAGATGGTGCCGCTGATTTTTACAGTCATTATTGTAACTGTGGTGCTTAATAGTTTAACGGCAATTCCACTTGCTAAGTTACTTGGGGTTCGCCAACCGGCACCGTCAACAATTCTTATTATTGGTGCAAACCACGTATCACGCGCAATCGCGCGCGGCTTACAAGAGCAAGAGATAGAAGTGCACCTCTCAGATCCTGCATGGGAGAACTGCAAAATGGCACGTATGGATGGCCTACCTTGCTATTACGGTAACCCACAATCTGAGCATGCCGAGCGTTATTTACCACTGACAAATTTGAGTAAGGTATTAGCATTGTCTCCCAACCGTCACCACAATGCGCTGGGGATTCAGTATTTCAGTCACCTACTCGGTGAGAACAAGGTATTCTCTTTAAAATCTTCACAGAACCATGCCAAAGCCAATAAAGACAGTGCGACATTTTTATCTCGCCAAATCCTCTTTGGTGATAATGGCTCTTATGCCAAACTCAGTAGCCTTATCGCTAAAGGCGGCAAAGTTAGCGCTACCCGCTTAAGTGAAGAGTTTGATTGGCAGCAATATAAAGAAATGAACAGTGAGGCTATCCCACTATTTATTATTGGTAGTGAGAAAATGGTGCGCATTATTACCGAACAGATGGAACGGCCGCCTGAGCAAGGAGAGAAAATAGTTGCGCTACAACCCCCCAAGATGTCGGTGATCAAAGAAGATAAAGCACCAGCAACAAAAAACCCACAGCTGCCAGCTTAATGGCAGCGATGCAGACAAGCTCACTAGCATCGCCACTCTATGAAAACAAAAAACCCGACACTAGGTCGGGTTTTTTAGCATATGCTTTTAAGCTGTAAATCAGATTACTTGATTTTAGCTTCTTTGAAGATCACGTGCTTACGAGCTTTAGGGTCGTATTTTTTGATCTCCATTTTTTCAGGCATGTTACGCTTGTTCTTGTCGGTAGTGTAGAAATAACCAGTACCGGCAGTTGAAACTAGACGAATCTTATCACGCATGACTCAGGCTCCTTAAACTTTTTCGCCGCGAGCACGGATATCAGCTAGTACCGCGTCGATGCCTTTTTTGTCGATGATACGCATACCTTTAGTAGTAGTACGTAGTGATACAAAGCGTTTTTCACTTTCAACCCAAAAACGGTGAGTTTGTAGGTTAGGTAGGAAACGACGCTTAGTCGCGTTGCGCGCGTGTGAGCGGTGGTTACCTACCACTGGGCGCTTACCTGTAACTTGACAGACTTTAGACATGTCTATTTATCTCCAATAACTTCGCTCGAGCTTAATTTTCCCTTATGGCCTTTTTGTATACTGCCCCGGGATAAATCGAAGGGCGCTCTTTATACAGCATAGACAGGCAAAGATCAAGGAATCTGATCTAAGAATCAGCTCATGTATGAATTTTGATAGCGGCCAATTATAAAGATCT
Organism: Pseudoalteromonas maris; assembly: GCF_049257235.1. Taxonomy (NCBI): domain Bacteria; kingdom Pseudomonadati; phylum Pseudomonadota; class Gammaproteobacteria; order Alteromonadales; family Pseudoalteromonadaceae; genus Pseudoalteromonas; species Pseudoalteromonas maris. Next base: position 209,911 of record NZ_JBMMUF010000004.1, on the reverse strand, counting down.
AGGCAGCAAAGGGAAAGCAAAAACTGCATTTAAATTGCACTAAACGCAGCCTTATCTGCCAACGTTCTCTTTATCTCTGATTTGTTTAACATTTACCACGCTATAAATAGCCCACTTGTGCAAAAGAAATGCAGGTGCTACCACCGACGACAATGTGATCAAGCACGCGAATATCCACCAGCGCCAAACTTTGGGTGAGTTTATTGGTGATCAGCTTATCTGCCTGGCTTGGCTCAGCAATCCCACTTGGATGATTGTGTGCAAAGATAACCGCAGCAGCATTATATTTTAGTGCCGCTTTGACCACCTCTCGAGGGTAAACAGATGCCGCATCTATGGTTCCTTGGAACATCACTTCATGGGTAATGAGCCTATTTTGCGTATCTAAAAACATCACTAAGAAGAGTTCTCGTTGCTGCCCTTTGAGTTCCAGTTTGAGAAAATCAGTTACAGCCTGAGGAGAGTTGAATACGGTATCTCTTTGCAAATCAGTCAGTAAGTGCCTTTTAGATAATTCAATCGCGGCTTGTAGTTGCGCATACTTGGCCGTTCCCATCCCCATTAGTTGGCAAAATTCATCGTGACTTGCAGACAATAAAGGGGACAGCCCTTGGCTTAACGTAAGCACTTGCTGAGCCAGCTCAATGGCATTGACTCCTTTGATACCAGTGCGAAAGAAAATAGCCAGTAACTCGGCATCACTCAACGAGCGAGCACCTAGTAAAAGTAACTTCTCTCTTGGTCTTTGAGACTCTGGAATATCCATTAATCGCATAAGCACTCCTTGTAATTAGCGTGTTTGTCCTTTGCTAAACTATAGTGCAAACACGCCACATCTGGTATCTTCTACATCATTGTAGGTACTTGATACCGCTCGAAGATAAACAAAAGTTACTGCTCGTTATGCGAAATAAAAAAGTGGTCCTTGGGATCAGTGGTGGCATCGCCGCCTACAAATGTGCTGAATTAACTCGTCGCCTCAAAGAGCGCGGCTGTGAAGTCAAAGTAGTCATGACTGACAGCGCCAAACATTTTATTACTCCTTTAACGATGCAAGCAGTATCTGGCGAGATGGTGTCTGATTCATTATTAGACCCGCAAGCTGAAGCGGCCATGGGCCACATTGAATTTGCTAAATGGGCTGACCTTATTTTAGTTGCACCAGCAACCGCAAATATCATCGCCAAAATGGCTGCGGGTATCGCTGATGATCTTCTCACTACCTTATTACTGGCAACAGACGCCGATGTGGCAATAGCTCCAGCTATGAACCAACAAATGTATGCACACGCGGCTACGCAAGCGAATTTGCACACCCTAAACGCACGAGGCGTGCAAATTTGGGGACCTGGTAGTGGCGAGCAGGCATGTGGCGATGTGGGCGCTGGACGTATGCTTGAACCAATGGAGTTGGTTGAATTAGTGTGTGCTGAACCCGTTGAGCAATTACTCAAAGGTAAAACCGTTACCATTACTGCTGGCCCCACCCGCGAGCCTCTGGACCCAGTACGCTACATCTCTAACCACAGCTCTGGAAAGATGGGCTATGCCCTCGCAGAAGCGGCTCTCGCCTTGGGCGCTAACGTTAACTTAATTTCTGGCCCAGTAAACATTAAAGCGCCAGCTAACGCACAGGTCTTTGCTGTGCAAAGCGCACTGGATATGCATAACCAAGCGCTTACCCTAGCCCCTCAATCTGACATTTTTATTGGGTGTGCCGCGGTCGCTGATTACCGAGCTGCAGATATCGCCGAACAAAAAATGAAAAAACAAGGCGATGAGTTAACACTCACGCTAGTAAAAAACCCTGACATTATTGCTGATGTAGCTGCTTTGACTCAAAATCGACCTTTTACCGTGGGCTTTGCTGCAGAAACTCAAGATGTGGCCACCTACGCCAAAGGTAAATTAAAGAACAAAAACTTGGATATGATCTGTGCCAATGACGTATCAGTTCAAGGCCAAGGTTTTAACAGCGATGACAATGCCCTTACTTTATTTAGCGCCCATGACGAAGTGAGCTTGGGCCTGATGAACAAGAGTAAGTTAGCACTCACTGTCATGAAAGAGATAGCTACAAAGTTAATTTAAAGTAATTAAAAGACTGGAAAGGGATTTCAGAAACTATTAAGATGGCGTTCATAATAAAGGTCAAAGACCACTAAATTAAGCATTACTAAGGAACGTCATGGCTGCTACTCGTCGCACTAACCGTAAAGAGCAGATTCTGCAATCACTTGCACAAATGTTGGAGACCAGCCCAGGTCAACGCATCACGACCGCAAAACTTGCCGCAGAGGTGGGTGTTTCTGAAGCAGCTCTTTACCGCCACTTCCCTAGTAAAGCCCGCATGTTTGAAGGGCTCATTGAATTCATCGAAGACACCCTACTTTCTCGTATCAACATCATCTTAGAAAACGAAAAAGAAACACAAAGCCGTGTTTATAACATCTTGATGTTACTACTTGCCTTTGCCGAGAAAAATCCGGGGATCACACGCATCCTTACCGGCGATGCGCTACAAGGTGAAAATGAACGTCTCCGTGATCGTATTCAAAGTTTATTCGAAAAATTAGAAACTCAGTTCAAACAGGTACTGCGCGAGCGCAAGTTACGTGAAGGCAAAGCCTTTGCCAGTGACGAAGCGACGCTTGCCAATCTATTCCTAGCTTATGTAGAAGGTAAGATGAACCAGTTTGTACGCTCAAACTTCACCGCCAAACCAAGCACCCAGTTTGATAAACAGTGGCAAGAGCTACAAAAGATCTGGTTGTAACCAAGATTAAAGAGCAAGGCTGAAGCCTTGCCTACAACAAAACAACACACCTTGTAGGTCGGGCTTTAGCCTGACAATGCATTGCACCAAAGAGCAAGGCTAAAGCCTTGCCTACAAAAAACAACATACCTTGTGGATCAGGCTTTGGCCTGGCACATAATCTGCGCTGTTTTCACATTAGTCCTTGCGCTATACTCCCGCCATTAATATCTCTGTATAGCGCCTCATCATGAAATTTCCTTGCCGTTTAGATAAATTTATTAGCCACTTGGGTGAAATTCCTCGTACTCACGCAAAAGCTGCAATCAAGAAAAAGCGTGTAACCGTGAATGGCGAAATAACAAAGCAATTAGACAAACCAATTACCGAGCAAGATGAAATCATGCTTGATGGCGAGGTATTAGTGTATCAAGGTATGCGCTACTTTATGCTCAACAAGCCTGAAGGTTTTGTGTGCGCTAACAGCGATGATCTGCATGCTACTGTACTAGAGCTGCTCGAAGAACCTAATTTGGGCGAGCTTCATATCGCAGGGCGTTTAGACATTGATACAACTGGACTGGTACTTATTAGTAATGATGGACAATGGACACATCAAATCACCAGCCCTAAGAAACAAAAATTTAAGACCTACTTGGTAGAAATTGCCGAACCACTATCAGAGGATGATATTGATGCTCTTGAAACTGGCGTGCAACTGCATGGCGAGCGTGAGCTAACACAGCCTGCAAAAGTAGAAGTGCTCGCTCCTTATCAAATCAGGTTGCATATTGTTGAAGGCAAATACCATCAAGTTAAGCGTATGCTCGCTGCAGTGGGCAATAAAGTTGTGACCTTACACCGTGAAGCGGTTGCAGGAATTGTGCTTGATGATGACTTGGCCCCTGGTGAATATCGCCAGCTGAATGATGAAGAAATAAACCTCGCTAAATAACCGCTTATTTACAGACACCTAGGTGCCCTTCTATAGTAGAGGTGACCTTTGCAGTATGAATTTCATTCAAACCAAGCTGCAAAGGTTAACACGCTCTAGTCACTAACAAGGAGAGTACCTATGCGAGTGATTCACCATGGTGCCGTAAAAGGCGTCACTGGCTCTTGCCACGAATTAGTGTTCAGTGAAGAACAATCGCTTTTAATTGACTGTGGGATGTTTCAAGGCCTTGAAGCCAAGAGCGACTTAAGCATTAATTTTGATATAAGTCGCGCTCAGGCACTCATTGTTACCCACTGCCATATTGACCATGTTGGTCGCATCCCTTACTTGCTCGCTGAGGGCTTTAAAGGGCCTATTTATGCATCTGAGGCAACCGCAGCTCTGCTCCCTTTAGTTATAGAAGATGCGCTGAAGATAGGTGTAACACAAGACCCTGAGCTTGTTGCAACCTGCATCAAACTGCTACAAAAACTACTTAAGCCCTTGCCCTTCAACACTTGGCACAACTTAGAAAATGTCTGCCCAAGCGTAAAGTTTCGTTTTCAACGTGCTGGGCATATTCTTGGCTCAGCGTATGTTGAAATTGATGTTGGTAAAGGTGCAAATGCACACAGAGTGGTTTTTTCTGGTGATTTAGGTGCCCCTTACACACCGCTTTTACCTGCGCCGAAAGCGCCCTATAAAGCAGACACTTTGGTGATTGAGTCTACCTACGGCGATAGCTTGCACGAAGGGCGCAAAACTCGAGCGCAACGCCTAAAAAAAGTGATTGAACGCGCCGTAACAGACAATGGCGTGGTATTGATCCCCGCATTTAGTATTGGCCGTACACAAGAGTTGCTCTATGAATTAGAACAACTTATTTATAGCGCGCCCAAGCGCTCTTTTTGGCATGAAATAGAAGTTATTGTCGACTCCCCTATGGCTGCTAACTTCACCGCCCAATACCGAAGGTTTAAAACCCTGTGGGATAAAGAAGCCAAAGCCAAAATAGCAAAAGGTCGCCATCCTCTTAGTTTTGAACACCTATATACCGTAGATAGCCACCAAGAGCATGAGCGTGTTGTGAGCTACTTAAAGCGCCGACACAAACCCGCCATTATTATTGCAGCGAGCGGTATGTGCAGCGGCGGGCGAATTGTGAACTATCTCGATGCATTTTTAGAAGACCCTACAGCAGACGTTATTTTTGTTGGCTATCAAGGCAAGGGGACACCAGGGCGAGAGATACAAAAATATGGCCCGCGCGGTGGCTATGTGATGTTGAATAATCGCCGCATAGATATACGCGCGCACATTCATACTATTTCTGGCTATAGTGCTCATGCCGACCAAGCGAGTTTGGTACGTTTCGTGACGGGTATGAGGAAAAAACCAAGCCACATAAAAATAGTACATGGTGATGACGATGCGAAAGCGGCACTTGCACAGAAGCTGGCAGAAGCACTTAGCTCAGACACAAAAATAGAAATCGCCACATGATAGAGCGCAAGGCTGAAGCCTTGCCTACAACAAATCAACATACCGTGTAGGTCGGGCTTTAGCCTGACAATGCATTGCACCAAAGCGCAAGGCTGAAGCCTTGCCTACAAAAACCAACATACCTTGTAGGTCAGGCTTTTATCCTGACAATGCACCGAAGCGCAAGGCTGAAACCTTGCCTAAACAAACCAACATACCTTGTAGGTTAGGCTTTAGCCTGACAATGCACGGCTCCAGAAAGCAAGGCTGAAGCCTTGCCTACAACACACCAACACACCTTGTAGGTCAGGCTTTAGCCTGACAATTTGGCGACAGCCAAACAAACCCTCATTCCACAAAGCGAGGCTGAAGCCTTGCCTACAACACACCAACATACCAACATACCAACATACCAACATACCTTGTAGGTTAGGCTTTAGCCTGACAATATATTTAATCAAATTAGCTATAATTAAGAGATGCAAATATTCAAAGGAACTGAATATGCCCTATAGCGAACTAACAAAAGGCCGCAGCTCACAACTTCAACAAGAATATTTCATTACATTTTGTTGCTGTAACAGAGATCCTATTTTTAAAGACCCAAACCTAGCGGGAGCTTTCTGTGCCAGCATTGAACCGAATGAGAGTGTATGCGGATACCAATGGCTTACATGGGTATTAATGCCTGAACACTTTCATGGATTATTGAGACTGACCTTTCCCCTGAATTAGTACCATTCATTCAATGAGATAATTCATATTTTGACCGGCCCCCATTATTAGTACCACTTACCCGATGAAACAGACATGTTAGTTTTTAATGGATGCCGCGAACTGTATTGGCGACAGGTTATTTAATGCCTGGTGAGGTCGACTCTGATTATAGTCATTTCGCCAAGCTTCGATTTTCAATTTAGCATCAGTTAATGATTCGAACCAATGACAATTCAAGCATTAATCTCTGAAGCTACCGTTTAGCGACTCGATAAATGGATTGTCTGTTGGTTTTCCTGGTCTAGAGAATGCTAGCGTGACTTTGTTGGTATAAGCCCATAAGTCCGTCATCTGACCCGAAAATTCACTGCCGTTGTCACAGTGAATACGCTTGGGAGCACCTCTCTTTCTACATAATCTTGTGAGCGTTGCTACGACGTTTTCGGAACGCAATCGGGAGCAGATATCTGCTGCCAAACATTCACGAGTGAATGTATCTACCACGGTGAGAATACGAAACTTGCTCCCCGTCGTCAGTTGGTCAGAAACAAAGTCCATAGACCAACGCTGGTTCGGCTTTGACGGTAGTTTCAAAGAAAGTCTGGGCCGCTGTATTTTATTCCGCTTTTTGGTGCGAACTTGGAGTCCTTCTTCCGTATAAATGCGATAGGTTAAAGAAAGCCATATTATAAAATTATACACTTTAAGTTTCATTACCCTTTAATGTACAATAGCATTCGTGAGCAATTATGGTTAATGACAACGCTACAATCATGGAGAGGCGTACTTTGAAACAAATTATTTTAGAAAAATTTAATGAGGCTCTTGAGCAAACTGACGCTGATATTCAATTTGATAACATCAGTGAAGACCAAATTCTATTGGAGAGTGGATTAGATTCTTTAGGATTTGCTATTCTTGTTGCTTTACTTGAAGAAGAACTGGACTTCGACCCTTTCCAACAAATGGAAGATGCAGTTTACCCTACTACTTTTGGCGAATTTGTAGCTATCTATGAAAAGTATTCGTCATGAGCCAAGCAGCCTGATTGAGGCAGTGAAGCGAATCCCCCAAGAAAGAGCTTTTTTAGTAACAAAAGACTTAAGATATAAATACAAGGACATTGTCGCACTAAGCGATAGTTTTAGTTCTGAGTACCCATATTTAGAACAGCAGAACTGTGCTGTGATTTCTACCGACCGTGAATCTTTGGCTATATACCTCCCTGCAATAGATAACCTATCAAACAAGTTATTTCTATTACCCCAAGATGCAGGAGAGCATTTTGAATATTTTCTTCAAACTGCTGAAATAGACTACGTTATATATCTTTCCGATGCTAAGGTAAGTAGGGTCAGAAAACTTTTAACACATAAAAAACAAGAAAAAGATGATTCACCAGGGTACATACTCTCAACTTCAGGAACAACTGGCGTCCCAAAGTTGGTAAGCTACACGCTAAACTCTCTTCTTGCAAAGACAAAAACTGATGTAAGTCGTGGAAAAGACTTTACATGGGGATTGACTTACGACATCAACAGATTCGCTGGCTTACAAGTTTATCTCCAAGTTATTTCGTCAGGTTCGACCTTAGCTATTCCATCCAATAACGCGTCAATGAGCGATTTAATTTATCTGTTCTCGAGAGAACATGTCAACGCATTATCCGGAACGCCATCGTTCTGGCGTAAGTTGTTAATGGAGCCAAATCACCGGGCACTTAAATTACATCAGATCACTCTAGGAGGAGAGATTAGTAACCAGAGTGTACTTTCTGCATTGAGTCAAAGATATCCCTCAGCAGCAATTTCTCATATATACGCTTCTACAGAAGCAGGCGTAGGCTTTGTAGTTAAAGATAAGAAAGAAGGTTTCCCAATTTCCTTTTTATCCAAAAACTCAAACTTAGCATGCCAACTTAAAATTGTTAACGGAAATCTGTGGATAAAAAGCGCTAATGGATGCACAAAGTTTTTAAAGGGAGAGTTAAATGTTGATGAACAAGAGTTTATTGATAGTGGAGATATGGTCAAAGTTTTAAAAGATAGAGTTATTTTCCTAGGAAGAGAAAGTGGTGCAATTAATGTCGGTGGCAATAAAGTTATGCCTGAGAAAATCGAGTCTATTTTAGAGCAACACCATTATGTTGTGATGTCTAAAGTTTACGCGAAATCAAACCCCGTTTTGGGTTCTCTCGTAGCTTGCGAAGTTGTTCTTGAAGAATCTGCGAAAAGCCTTAGCCAAAATGATGTTAAACGAAATGTTTTGTCATTTTGTCGAGAGCAATTAGAAGGGTTTGAGGTTCCTGCACTATTAAAAGTTGTAGATTCAATACCTGTTAGTGCTACTGGTAAGAAGGTAAGATATTAATGAAAAACATAATAGTCACAGGCTGTGCGAAGGGACTTGGGCTCGAGACATCAAAGATGCTTGCTGCAGCTGGTTATAAAGTGATTGGAATAAGTCGCACTTATACTGACGAGTACAATCAATTAAAATCTGATTACCCGCAGAGTGTCTTCTTTTACCAATTTGATTTTGCTGAAGTTAAAGAAATTTCATTATTAGTTAAGAAAATCACTAAAGAACATGGCCGTATTTATGGGCTTATCAATAATGCAGCGATAGGACATGACGGCGTACTAGCAACTATGCATGAATCTGATATCACATCTTTGTTGGCAATAAATATAGAAGCGCCAATCTTACTGACCAAATATGTTTCTAGGTCTATGCTTCTCAATCGGAAGGGTCGTATTATAAATGTTGGATCAATTATAGGTTCAACGGGCTACAATGGCCTTAGCGTGTATGGCGCAACAAAATCTGCTTTAGGCGGCTTTACTAAATCATTAGCTCGAGAACTTGGTAAATCACAAATAACTGTGAATACGCTAGCTCCTGGTTACATGGAAACCAACATGACCGATGGCTTGAAAGGTGACAAGCTTGAGAAGATAAAAAGGCGCAGCTGTTTGGGCAGACTTGCTAATGTTAGTGATGCTGCTAGCATGGCGCTGTTTCTACTGTCAGAAGATGCTTCAGGTATTACAGGAGCAACATTTACCGTAGATGCAGGCAGCACAGCCTAAGGGAGAATTTATGATTACAGGCAGATATACCCCTTGGGATGAAAGCGCCCTTAAAGTAAAGACTTTTGAAATTCAAGCTATAGACATTACCAACGAAAAGCTCTGCGTCCAGAGCCTCACAAAAAATGATTTTTGTGAGGCCGAACTCATTTACGGTCGATTTCCATCCAATAATTTAAAAATAAAAGAGATATTGATAAAATCAGGGTATTTTATTTGTGAGACGAGCTTAAACGTTACATTAAAAAATTTGGAAAGTTATACTCTTCCATACATTTACTCCAGAAGAAAACTATCTATATCTACTTTAGATAAAAACGATTATTCAACATTAGCAAATATTTGCCAAAATACATTCGATTATTCCAGATTTCATGAAGATCCCTTTATTCCGAATGATCTTGCAAATGCGAGGATCGTTCAATGGATTAGGGATTTAGCAAATCAAGACGTTACGTGTCTAGTAAATAGATCAAACTCAAATGACATTTTATCATTTATGATCTTTAAGACAACAAACGACACTCACATAGAGCTTATTTTAGGGGGGAGTAAAAAGGGTTATGAGCTAAACTCTCCTTTCTTTTGGGGAAGCGTCATCCAATACTTCAAAGACAAGGGCCACTCAAAAATATCCACGACGATTTCCGCGGCCAATAAAGGCGTTTTGTCTTTATATCAAAATTTAGGTTTTAAAATAATCAATGTAAAGACCGACTATCACAAACACATAAAATTTTAACCGTGACTTATTTAAATACTCTGTAGGCGTTATTAGCTGGGCTTGAACTATGCCCACTGAACAGAGTGTTTCTATGTTTTACAGGAACTGCTCACTTACCCATTAGTGACGCAGTTCAAAATTAGAGTTTTCCTGCTTTTTTCGATAACCTTCCGGAGTCAGGTTTCTTAAACTTTCATTTGTTCGTTTCTTCGTTGCAATCCAACCGCCATAACTATGGTACTTCGGTTACCTTACCTTTGATATCAAACTGATCTTCCCCCAAAATTAACACCATGACTTTGATGAGATTTAGCCTGAAAAAAGGAGCTAAGCAGCTCCATTTTACCTTACTGGCTATACCCATTGGGATTCTGGCTTTGCCAACGCCACGCGTCGCTCATCATATCTTCAAGGCCACGTTCGGCCTTCCAGCCGAGCTCGTCCAGCGCTTTTTGTGGACTGGCATAACATGACGCGATGTCACCATCACGGCGCGGGCCTACTTTATAGGGCACTTGTTTTCCCGATGCCTGCTCGAACGCATGCACCATCTCTAATACAGAATAACCATTACCAGTGCCCAGGTTATATATGTGCACACCTGCATGTTGCTCTAACCGCGCGAGTGCCTTGAGGTGCCCTAATGCTAAATCAACTACATGAATATAGTCTCGCACTCCGGTGCCGTCTTTGGTGTTGTAATCATCGCCAAATACACCGAGTTGCTCTAGCTTACCTACCGCAACTTGTGAAATATAAGGGAGTAAGTTGTTTGGAATGCCGTTGGGATCTTCGCCAATTTGACCACTGTGATGAGCGCCAACAGGATTGAAATAGCGTAAAATAGCAAAGCGCCAACGCGGGTCTGATTGAGCAACGTCTTGCAAGATTTGTTCAACCATCAATTTAGAGGTGCCATACGGATTAGTCGTGCCTCCCACAGGGGCTTGTTCGTCAATAGGCAAATACTGAGGATCGCCATACACGGTCGCAGACGAGCTAAACACCAATGAGAACACTCCGGCGTCGCGCATCGCATCAATCAAAGTGAGTGATCCTTGCACGTTGTTTTGATAATACATTACAGGCTTTGCAACCGACTCACCCACCGCCTTAAGGCCTGCAAAGTGAACCACACTGGTGATATCAAACTCATGGAATACTTTATCAAGCGCGGCTTTATCGCGAATGTCATCTTTGATGAAGGTGACCGACTTACCCGTTAGCGTCTTAACTCGTTGCAAAGACTCACTTGATGCATTACTGAGGTTATCAAACACAACCACCTCAGAGCCCTGATTAAGTAACTCTAATACCGTGTGAGAACCAATATATCCGGCGCCGCCGGTTACTAAAACAGCCATACTACTACCTTGTATTACAAGCTTTTAATGTGTTTGGTAAGTGCTTCACCTAACTCTGCGTGTTTTTGTGCATAACGAACGAAAGCCTTCACATAGCCCATCTTGTCACCGCAATCGTGCGACAACCCACTCATGCGAAATGCCTCAACCGGCTCTTGCTCAATCAACATATCAATTGCATCTGTTAATTGAATTTCGCCACCCGACCCCACTGGCGTTTTACGTAACAGGGGCCAGATATTATGTGAGAGCACATAGCGACCAACCACAGCTAAATTAGAAGGCGCGTCTTCAACCTTAGGCTTTTCAACCATAGATTTGATCACCGCACTTTGCCCTGGCTCGATTTGCTCGCCATTAATGTCGGCAATACCGTATTTGTTTACGTCTTCTTTCGCCACAGCCTCAAGCATGATCTGGCTTGCTTGGGTTTGTTCAAAACGTTTCAGCATAGCAGCCAAATTCTCTTGGGTTTGATCCGCACTGTATTCATCAAGAATTACATCGGGAAGCACCACCACAAATGGGTTATCGCCCACAATTGGCTGAGCACATAAAATTGCGTGTCCTAAGCCTTTAGCTTCACCCTGACGAATACCTATAATAGTAACATCATCTGGGCAAATAGAGCGAACTTCATCAAGCAATTGACGTTTAACACGCTTCTCTAGCGTTACTTCCAGCTCAAAGCTGGTATCGAAGTGATTTTCTACAGAATTTTTGGAGGAGTGAGTCACCAAGATAATTTCTTTGATCCCTGCATTTACACATTCATTCACTATGTATTGAATGAGCGGTTTATCAACAAGTGGGAGCATTTCTTTGGGGATAGCTTTGGTGGCAGGTAACATGCGCGTGCCGAGGCCGGCAACAGGGATAACAGCTTTCATGTAATTTTATAACTCTTTGAGAAACCTTAATAACCAGCATACAAACTAGTTACTAAGATTTCTACATAAAGCTATATCTAAAGGGAATAACTTAGGAGCGAATGCGTCTAATATTACGAAGGCGCCGAATACGGTTTCGCCTTTGGATAACTCTCACAAACTTTAAGAGCTTCCAAACATGCATCATGGAATAGTTGTACACAACAAACAATACCAAAAATGCACAGAACATAACGCTTTCAGATACTTGGTAGTAATCGCAAACTACACCAACCGCAGCTAGCACAATTGAAATTATGCTAATAATGGCGAGTGCACCTTTAGGCGTCATACCCGCTCGCATAAAAATATGGTGCAAATGATCTCTATCCGGCTTGAATGGTGACTGACCTTTCTTTAAACGTCTAAATACAATAGCAACCATATCCATAAGTGGAATGGCGATAAGCCATAAAGCCGTTACAGGCCTAAATGAGGGGTTCTCGCCTTGCGTTCCTAACGTAAGCATCCAAATTACACTCAAGCCTATAAACATCGAACCTGCATCACCCATAAATATTTTACGAGCCTTGCCCGGTAGCAAAGAGAGGTTAAACAGCAAAAATGGTACGACTGAAAATGCGATAATTACAGGTAACATCGCCTGATTAGTATTACCACTTAAGTAAAAAAGAACCGCAATAGCTGTGAAGCTATTTAGTGCCAAAGATCCTGCTAAACCATCAATCCCATCGGTCATATTGAATGCGTTAATGGCGGCTATTACCGCGACAATAGTAAAGAAAGTACCAAACACACCTAGGTCTACATCACCTAAAAATAGTAGGTTCCCTAAGTCATGAATATAGTGGCCGGCACCATACACCAAAATACCACCAATAAGAATTTGAGCTACGATTCGAGTCCTTACAGGCAAATCTTCTTTGTCATCGAGCATTCCCAAAAATACAATCAACGCAGCAGAGAGTAAAAATAACCTCACCGTTGCATCTGTGGGGAAAGCTATTAACGTGGCACTCAAAGTGCCTAAAAATATCGCAATACCACCAATAAGGGGCACCGCCCCATCATGATGCTTTCGCGCATTGGGGACATCTACTAAGCCAACTTTTACTGCAAGGGGTTTTAAAATGGGTATTGCTATGAGTGTTGTAAGAAGAGCTACTAGAAACTCCACACTTATTTCTCCATGCTTCCCTCATATCCTTGAGAGATGAAATCCAATCGTAGCGAAAATTATAACACTTGATACAAGTGTTAGTAATTTATCTTGCCAAATAATTTATAACTTTTTGTTACCGATACTAATTTCTTTCTATATTCACCATCATGTCGTGCAAATTGTCTTGCCATTGAGTACGGCTTCTACTGTCTGCTTTCAGCAGACTATATTTCGGACGCTTTGCGGGCGTTGGATAGTCATTCGTTGTTATTGCGTTTAGCGTCACAGTGTTTCTAATAATGCCCAACTCTTTACCTTGCCTATATATTTCGACAGCAAAATCATACCAGCTAGCAACCCCCAAATCAGACCAATGATAAATTCCATTAAATTCTTTACTGTCCACTAACTGCCATATAAATTCGGCAAGGCCTCGGGCATAAGTAGGACAGCCAATTTGATCGGAGACGATACCTAAGTCACTACGTTCATTCATCAATTTAATCATGGTTTTCACGAAATTGGCTCCGAAGCAAGAATATAACCAAGAGGTTCGAATAATGGCATAACCATTTTGCATCACTTCTTGAATAGCCTCATCACCCGCAAGCTTCGATGCACCGTAAACACCTAATGGGTTAGTATTGTCGTCAACTTCATATGGTTGATTTTTACTTCCATCAAATACGAAGTCAGTAGAAACATGAACCAATCTGCATTCATACAAAGAGCAATATTGAGCTAGTGACTCTACAGCTTCACAATTTAGTTTGAAAGCGGCAGCCTCATCAGATTCAGCTTTATCTACAGCGGTGTATGCCGAAGCATTAATAATAATTTGGGGCTTATACTCACTAAGCGTGCCAAATAATTTATCTCTATCAAAAAGGTCTATATCCTCCCTTCCTAGAAATGTAACCTCCCTATGAGTACCCGTAGCCTTTAATTCTTGTGCTAACTGGCCAGATTTACCGATAACAACTATCATAAAACACCTAAAAATAAAGCGGTGGAGTCACCGCTTGTATACTAAGAATCTGAGCCTAGTCGCTCTCGCATATAACTACCATCTTGAACATGTTGGCACCAAACACTGTTTTCTAAATACCACTCAATGGTCTTTCTTATACCGGTTTCGAAAGTTTCAACAGGCCGCCAACCTAATTCGCGTTCTATCTTGGTTGCATCTATTGCATAACGAACATCATGCCCAGGCCTGTCCGCCACATAGGTTACTAGACTCTCAAACCCATCACCGCCAGATGACTTTGCCAATGCATTATCAGATGCTAGTTCTTCAAGAAGAGCGCAAATAGTTTGAACCACTTCAATATTTTGCTTTTCATTAAAACCGCCAATATTGTAGGTTTCACCAACCTGACCTTCTGTAACAACCTTATATAAAGCTCGCGCATGATCTTCAACAAACAACCAATCGCGTATTTGCTTCCCATCACCATAGACAGGTAACGGCTTCCCCTCTAATGCATTTAAAATCATTAAAGGAATTAACTTTTCAGGGAAATGGTATGGTCCATAGTTATTTGAACAGTTAGTAACAACCACAGGCAAACCATATGTACGATACCAAGCTCTAACGAGGTGATCGCTGGCCGCTTTAGAGGCTGAATACGGTGAACTAGGCTCATATGATGTTTCTTCGGTGAATAAACCAGTTTCGCCTAGGTCACCATACACTTCATCAGTTGAGATGTGGTGAAATCTAAAACCTGAGCGTTTTTCTTCCGGTAACTCTTTGTAATACTCGCGTGCTGCCTCAAGTAACGAGAAGGTGCCAACCACGTTAGTTTGAATAAACTCACCAGGACCATCTATTGATCTATCTACATGACTCTCTGCAGCTAGATGCATTACATAATCAGGTTGATATTTGGTAAATAAACTTCGCATAGCATCTTTATCCACAATATCCGCTTGCTCAAAGCTATAGCGCTCGTTTTGAGCAATGCTCTCCAGCGACTCAAGATTGCCGGCATAAGTCAGTTTATCTATATTAATAACTTGATTATCAGTTTCATTAATTAAAAAACGAACCAGTGCAGAACCAATAAAACCTGCACCACCCGTTACAAAAATTTTCTTATTCATTTTTTACTCAAAATAATCTGCATTAACAAATAACTTTCCATCTGCATCTTTAGCAGATATTAGAGGGTCTTGCCCGTTAACGAGCGGCCATTCAATAGCTAACTTAGGATCATTCCATAGAAGGCTCCGCTCATGCTCAGGCGCATAATAGTCTGTACATTTATACACAAACTCAGCCGATTCAGAAGTAACATAAAAGCCATGCGCAAAACCTTCTGGCACCCACAGCTGAAGTTTATTATGTTCAGATAGCAAAACCCCAACTGCTTGGCCAAATGTTGGACTAGACTTTCTCATATCTACGGCTACATCATATACTTCACCGGAAACAACTCTAACTAGCTTGCCTTGAGTCTGTTTTAACTGGTAATGCAGGCCGCGAAGGATACCTTGAGCCGATTTACTGTGATTGTCCTGAACGAATTCAACATTTGCTACATTCTCTTTAAACCAATCGGCGCGAAATGTCTCCATAAAGAAACCACGTTCATCGCCAAAAACTGAAGGCTCTAAAATTTTTACGTCTGCTATTAACGTATCGACTACTTTCATGAAAATACCTTATCATCGATAAGTCGCAGCAAGTATTCACCATATCCACTTTTAATAAGGGGCTGTGCAATATCACGCAACTCTTCAGCACTTAACCAACCGTTTCTAAAGGCTACTTCTTCGGGACAGTTAACCTTTAGGCCTTGGCGCTTTTCAATGGTCTCGATGAATTGAGCGGCAGCAAGTAAATCGTCATGAGTACCAGTATCAAGCCAAGCCGTTCCCCGCCCCATGATTTCCACACTCAACTTGCCTGCTTTGAGGTAATGATCAATCACGTCGGTTATTTCGAGTTCGCCACGGGCTGATGGCTTTACATTTTTTGCAACCTCAACAACGTCTGAATCAAAAAAGTAAAGGCCAGGAACAGCATAGTTAGACTTAGGATGTTGAGGTTTCTCTTCTATTGAGATTGCTTTACCAGTCTCATCGAACTCAACAACTCCATATGCTCTTGGGTTAGATACATGATATCCGAATACTGTACCGCCAGGGTTCTCGTTAGCTGACTTGAGAGATTTTACGAGGTCATGACCATAAAAAAGGTTATCTCCTAAAACCAATGCTGCAGGACTACCAGCTAAGAAGTCTTCAGCCAGTATAAAAGCTTGAGCTAAACCGTCAGGGCTGGGTTGGACTTTATAGGTCAGAGACACACCAAATTGACTTCCATCGCCCAGCAAGGCCTCAAAGCGACCAACTTCTTCAGGTGTAGCAATAATTAAAATATCCCTAATGTCCGATTGCATTAACGTCGCAAGCGGATAATAAATCATTGGCTTGTCATAAACAGGCATAAGCTGCTTAGATACCACTTTCGTCAAGGGGTACAATCTTGTTCCACTTCCCCCAGCTAAAATAATCCCCTTTCTATAACTCAAAACAAATCCTCATATTGTTTACGGATTACATCCCATGTATAGCGATGGCTTGCTATTTCCTTCATCACACAACCATTGTCACCTTCTTCGTTATTTAAAAGGTTAACAAGGCTATTGGCGTCACCAAAATAATGCGCTTGTTGGGATGTGCTCTCTCTATTGTAACTACAGTCATAACAAAAGGTGTTCACGCCAAAGTGCATCATTTCAACCAAGGAAGGATTAGTCCCCCCAGCAGAGTGCCCATGGATGTAACCTATGCATTCAGACCTTAGAATAAAAAGCTTATCTAACTCATAAATCGGATCAATCAGCTCTACATTATCGAATTCTGAATACTGCTCTCGTAGGTTTCTGCCGAACTCACTATTATTCCAATTACCAACAAACTTCAAATTTTTGCCAGTCTTACTGAACGCCTCGAGAATCATAGCAATATTGTTTTCTGGCTCTATTCGACATAAAGCGAGAAAATAGTCGCTTCTAGAGTATGCTCCACTACTCACAATGGCATGATCCCCACCATAAGCAATGGTTTCGGCTTTAACATTATATTCTGTTTTAACGTAATCGGTTATGGCTTTATTATCAGCGACGATGGAATCTGAGTATTTTACCGCAACAGCTTCGCTGAATTTTAAAAACCACTTAGCAAACTTGCCCCATTTATCTCTTTTCCACTCAAGACCATCAATATTTGTGACTACCTTTCGTCGCGAGAATAATTTGAACACAGGTAATGTAATGGCACCGGAAACCCCCAATACCAACAAATCATTTTTTGTAAAAATCAAACTGTGCAAAATAGACAGAGCGTCATACAAAATGCTTTGCACACCATTTGCCTTAAGGGGCAAGTACTTTAATTGAGCCGCTTTGTAGTGTTCTAATTTTTGCGTATATACGCTTGACTGGCAATAAACGAGGTAACGTTTATCCTTTGTATCTATCAGATTATCAACTAAGGATTCAAAGCCCCCGTAGCAAGCGGGCACACCTACAGTACCCACAACTGAAATTGTCATTTGTTTTTGCTCGTTCCTGACCCTAAGATTTTCGACTTCAGCTTGACTAAACTCGACATATTTCGAACTAAAACCGCCTTTATTAACCCTTCATTTTCAGGATACCTAACAGTTTTTTCGGCTGGTTCATCTGGTCCTTGTACAGTATAACCGTCAGCCGCATTTGGAACTACCATGCGTTGTTTTTGAGTAAACAACATGTCCTCTCTAACTCGCTCCAATTCGGATGTGCTGTTGGGAAGTAAAACATCCACACTTTTTACAATCTGAAAGTGATTATAAACAGACTCTTCGTAATAATGCTCATGAGGGTTATAACAAATAACCTCGTGACCACTTTTAACCCAATACTGGCGAACTATTTCAGCAAACTGCTCATAGCCACCATACCTATTTGGTATACCCCTCGTCTCAACAATTGCAATTTTCATTAATCTTCCAAAATACTTAAAGAACAGCATCTAGTCACAGTCGATACTAAACTCGGCTTTGAACAACCGCATTCAATGCTTCATTAACACAATAAGAGAGGTGCCACTCCTTTCTAATCGAGCTAGATATTAGATCATTTCCACTAACTGAAAGCATATCTTCAATGTCACTATCTATGTCTTTAGAGCAATTGTAATTCCTTATAAAACGAGTATCGCTTATTTCATAATCCATAGAGGTCAAGCATGGAATATTAAACTTCATATATTCATAAAGTTTTAAAGGTGAACCATCATGACTTTTTTCCTGTAGGTATGGCAATAAACCCACTTTGAATGTTCTACATATCGCTGGTACATCGCTGTACGAGAATGCTCCAAGTAAAGTTACATTCTTTAATCTAGACAGTTGTCGCTTAGTTTCACCGTCGAGCACTTTTCCGTATATCGCGACCTTGTAGCGCTCAGATACCATTTCTACAAATTTGACATCAAGCTTATCAGTTACAAATCCAATAAACCCAAAGTCAAACTGCGCATTAGAGGCCAGCTTTAAAGGATTAGAAGTCTGGCCCTTTGGCACATAAACCTTGTTCGAAATCACCATGGAATTCTTCATAAGAGACAAATCATTTGCTTCGAGGCAAGCTGCAGATACACTTGAAACAAAGTTTGCATTTCGGGCAGCAAAATCGTACTTCTTTTTAACCAGATCTTTTTCTGTTTTTGAAAATCTATTGTGCTTCTTAAAGTTGTCGATAAAATCGTACCAATATAGCCAGCCATCTAGTAATTTTTCAGAAAAACAACCGATAGGCAAAAAGTCTAAAAAGACATTTATGTGAGAGTCAGATTTTTCACTAATTAACAACTGATCTATGCATGATGGGTACACATCTTCCGCCCAACCTCGGCCCTTAAGGGCGCCAAAAATATCAGTAGATAGCTGGTCAATAGTATTAATTTTATCGCTCTCAATTCGCCTTGCAATAGGCTTTCGAAATAAAGCCCTTTCTAATATCGAAACGGGCCTATTAATGATAGTTACCCTTTCAACTACATCCAATGACGCGAGCGCATCAAGAAACTGAAGATCTCTGACTGCATAACCAAATGAATGATGAAAATATGCGTCTCTATACAACGCAACCAACAAATTAACCTTCATTATTTAACCGCCTAATCTTCCTCATCATGCCCCCAAAATAGTAAAGCGAGTATAAGGAAGCGATCTCTGCTGCTCCAAATTCTTTAGCGAAATAAGTGCGACCAGTTCGCTCTTGAGGTATCGCTTCTATTGCTCCCTTTTTTACAAAGCTTTTCAAAGCCATCACCAAGTTATCAGTGCCTAGAGCACAGTTTTTTACGAAAATACGCGCTGGGGAGTCTAACTCATTCATAATGAGTGTGTTTACACTAACGATTGCTCCCTCATCAGCTTCATTAGATATAAAATGAACCGTGCACCCTATATCCTTTAAATCTCCATTTATAAGGGCCTGCTCTGTTGTATAGCTACCTTTATACTTTGGAGACATTCCTGCATGCTGATTCAAGGTGACCTTAGAGCTGGCATATAGCCCCTCTCTATAAATAGGTCCACCAAAAGAGACAAAAACATCTGGTGAAAAATCATTAACAACCTTTTCTATCTCTGAAGAGTTAGGATCAGAAGTCTCAATGCTTTTGTATAAATTGAGTTCAGCATCAGGATAAAGAGGTATTAACTTTTTTTCCTCTCTCAAAATCATTAGGTTATGAAAAAGGAGTAATGGCTTTTTAAACGCCTTCTCAAAAAAAGAATAGAAGAGCAGTTTAGTTGCCTTTTTGAGGCCAAGCGTTTTAATTTTTGAAGAAAGCCCCAATAGGCTTTTAAGCAAACTAGGCTTAGAGGGAGTCGGTTTTACACGTTCCCTGTTAATTTTCTGCTTGCTGTTCTTCACCCCTTTAGAGCGTACCCAAAGGATCTTAACATCTGTGTCAAGTTCACTATTTATCTTGTGAATGAGTCTCCTGTGCCGAAGCGAAGAGCCTGTAAAAGCAGCTATTTTTAACATTATAATACCCTCGCAGTATGGCGATATATCAACCCTTTCTTTAAATTGTTAAGGGTATTTTTCTTCTCATTAACCAATACGAGATATTGATTTTTTTTGACTAAACCTGCCGCAAAATCTCTTACTCTTTCATCCATTTTACCTTCCCTGCTAAATGGGGCTACTAAAAAGGGGGATGCGATTTTGAAGTCTTCATAGATCTGTGACGAATTACTTGAGAATTCGTCCTCGATTAAATTAAAAGCAGATGACTCAGTTATTGGGTAGTGCATGGAGCTATGGTTAGTTATCTCCCACCCTTTATTTTGTAGTTCTTCTATCTCCTGCTTATTACAAAAGTCATCATGCATAGATGAAATAAACTCATTCAAGCCTTTAAACTTTATAAAACTATCTAGGCCTTGGATAAATTGAAAGTCAAAAAATGTAATCGAATCATTTTTTAGTGTGGTTCTTTTCCAAAACTTCCGCCCTATTTCCTTATTCAAAAAACCGACTAACTCTTTCTCATATCCTAATTTTATTAGAGCTTGAAGTTTATACCTCCAAAACACAGTTTCTCTGTTATACATAGATGAACAAACTGAAACAGCCGCAGGAAGGTTAAAGCTGGACAGGATTGGAAAAGCAATTGTTGAGACACTTTTGAATGCATCATCAAACCATATAGTTGCAAACTTACCCTTCTTACCACTATTCAAATTATATACAGCTTCACTTGGAGTAATTACATCATAGGAAGCTTTCAAATTCGCAATTTGCTTTTCAAAAAGCAAGAAATCTACATCATGGCCTAAGCTGAGCTTTGCACTATCACTACGAGCCCTAGTTAGATTGTGATATAAAAAACAGTTCCAAGTCGCCATACTATTTATGTTCCTTTTCCATTCTAAACCCTGCCTTTAAAGCAGATAAAAACCAGAAAACTCGCTTAATATCAAGGCGAACCAAAAAGCCTAACAATATAAAACAACTGACCAATATTACATTTGTGTAAAATAACAGCCTTCGATTAGATCTACTAAGCCCGAAATAAAGCTGGTTTCGAACCGAGAAGAAAAGTCTTATTTTAGGTGCTTCTAAATATCTGTTAGCAAGAAAAGTACTCTTCTTTTCCAGGTGAAAACTATGCTCTAAATCAGTAATAGAAACATCATCAATCATCTTTATTTTATAACCATGCTCGGTAACCAATCTATATGTATACTCGTGATCATCGGCGTATAAAAAATAATCCTTATTAGGAAGGATCCGCTTCTTAAGTATTGAAGGCGGCAAGATGAGACCGCTATATGGAGCAGCGATTAGATCACTCTCCGTTTTTTCATAATCCGGATATTTTTTTGAGAAAATGTCTCGACCTAAAAAGCTATTTTTTGTCCCTAACTCTAAGCATGGTTTAGAGCTATCTCTTGCTAACCTCAAGATCTCCCTATCTTTCCTATTTATAAATAGGATTTCATTCTCCGTCTCTGAGAGTTGAGGAGTTACCTTTTCAAAAAAGTCACTAGGAACCAAATTATCATCGTCCAGTAATAAAAGGTGATTCACATTGTTGTGCGAAGATGCATATTCTATAAGATTATTATAACCGCCAGCGGATCCTAAGTTATCAGGAGAATAAAATAGAAAAACCCCTCTATTATTGTATTTTCTTTTAATTTCAGCAAAACAGTCATAATCCAATCCATTACAATAAATATAAATAAACTTATAATCCTGATTTAAAAGAGCATCAACAACACTAAATAAAAGCCTCTTTCTTTTTCCATATGTCAAAATTGCTACAGACAAACCAATAGGCATAAATAATCACCAAATCAAAATATATAAAGAAGCTCGTAAGCGCCAAACGTCTTTGTTGTGTAAGTCATAGAAAAGCCTAAAAAGGCTAGTAAAAAGGCCCAGAAAGGCCGATAAATAGTTCTGAAATAATTTTCAAAGATATAACACACCATCAATACCTGTATGGGGTATGCTAGATACATAAACCTGAAAGAGTACTCACTAAAAGATACAACTGCATACAAAAGCTGCGTACTCATTACCACAAAAGCCAGCCTGCTTAAATAATCGTCCTCAATTATTTTTCGATTAACAAAAGAGAAAGATATATAAAAAAGGGAAAAAACAACTGATACAAAGACAAAGTACATTTTAACTACAAAAGAAAGAAGCTCTCTTTCCAAAAGTAAATATCTTGCAAACTTTCCTACGTTACTTCCTTCCTTAGAAAAGCCGTCTGCTATGCGCACTATTAGCTCAGGCGGAAAGACAAGCCAAAATATAAAAAAGAAGATACTAAAAGAAAATAAAAAAAAGTTAAGCCTATAGCCTGAAAAACGTTTAGATAAAAGCCCATTTATCGCGAGAATTAAATATGAAGAGTGAAACATCAAAGGTAAGAAATTAAAAACTCTGCTCCCCCTGTTTCTCACGACTGTAAAAACCAGGATTGGGAGGCCTAAACTCAAAGCCAAGCCACCCCTTGTTGCATTAGAAAGCATATCTAACCCAGGCAAATAACAAACGTATAATATCAATACTAAAATTTTATTTTTTAACTTCAATGTACATGCTGCCACATAAACAAGAAGCATCTGAGAAAAAGTTAGAAAGAATATATAAATATCAACCCTATCAAATAAAACGAAAAACCTTGTTAATAACTCAAAGCCTATTTCAAAGCCAAATGCAGGACTGTTGCCATGTTTAATATCTTCAAAATAATTAATATAAGATAACGTATCAGATCCAGAAATAGAGCTCCTAAACCCTATAAAAGTAGAATAAAAAGTTATAAAGAGAATTGATAATGTTGAATTTATTCTTGATACTTTTATTGACCACCCGAAAGAGGCCAATAAGACAAATATAGAAAGAAAACAGATAAAAATAAAGTTCATGACCAGTGTGACAACATTTCTTCAATAGCAAGTTTAACATTATTAAATGACTTATCTTCTTCTGATATGACATACTGTTTGACTAGATGAGCTGTCGAGTTTGCTTTTTCTATATTTTCCATGCCGTAAGCAATACCATTTCGGTCTTCAGGGTTGGGATACCACTCTTCTTCAGTGACTCCTTCATCAGGAATCACCACAGATTCACAACCACACAAAACTGCGAATAATGAGTAAGCTGTATAAGTATCGTAGCTAATAAACGTTTTAACTGACTTAAATACCTTTGCAACTTCCTCGTGCGGTAAGTCATCGATTAGCACTGAATCCTTGAGATCATGAACTATCGCTTTATGCTTTCCTTTTCTCAAGCAATACGCTGTACCCTGCCTCTCCTCTTTAACATCATCTAAATTATAATGCTCCAATGGATAATGGATAACCTTCAACTCTTGAGTTGACGTGATAGAACCAGGGTAATTAAAGTCTCTAACTGCACTATTAAATTTGAATAAAATCTCGCCAGCATTGTACATTACTCTGCCTGTATGAAACCCTGGTTGATGTAAAAGCCATCTGGCAACTTGTTTTGCCCCTAAAGGATTGCCCAATACTAGTTCAGAGTAAAAAACAATACATGAGTCATCAATTTCCTTATTCTTAAAATCGAAAATTGGAGTATCAAAATGAGGATTTACCTTAAATCCGGTTAACAATGATTTCAATTCAAACTTGATAAATTTCCTGAACTCAGAAAAGATACTTTTTTTATCAAAAACGAACTGCTCACTCTGCGGGTAAAGGTAAGCTTCATAGCCTAAGTCATTAAGTATGTGGCAAAGTTTATGCAAGACAACAATACCACCACTCTTTTCATTATAAGAGGGGGTATATATTATAAACTTCTTTTCATTTAACACTTCATTCACCTTATTACTAATTCAATTTTTCTCATTGCCAATTCCAACCTTGCTTTTAATAAAAAATTTAAAATAATTAAAACTGCAACGGCTAAGCCACCAACAAGTACAAGACTAAAAAATGTGCCGGGGCGTCCATCCCCAAAAAGACCTACTAATGGCGACGCAAAAAAAACAGCTATTCCAGCAAGGAATAAACTGGCCAAAAACATAGGCGTCACAATAGTATTTATTAAATTTGGTAAAAGTAAACGAAAGCTATACAAGCCCCAAAAAAACAAAAACAATCCATTTTGAACAACCCAAAAAATTGCTGTCCCTTCCGATTTGAAATTACTAACAACTATAAAAATACTAGGTAACAGTAAAGAGGAATATATAGAGTAAGCAATCAAATGTCTCCTCAACTTCTTGATAGAAAACTGTACCAAGAAGCTATAATTGGCCAAAATCGCAAATAAATTACCGATAGCCAACCATTTCAAATAAAAGCCTGCCTTATTCGCAGCTTCAATATTCCCAGTCCAACTCCAAATCAACTCCTGCCCATATAAAAAAAACATGAGGCACAACGGAATAAAAAGAGTAAACGAAAGCAATATGAAACGTACTAGTACTCTTACATAACCGGTATTTTCATTACTTGATGCTAGGGAGGTCAATCGTGGCATCAACACTTGGCTGATTGGTAAGTTGAGAGTGAGAATAACACCAGCCACAGACACTGCTAACGAGTAATATCCAAACTCCTCTAGTGATACATTGCCGGACAGCAATAGCTTGTCCACTTGAGATACTAGAACCCAAAGAACTGACAACAAAGTCAGCTGCAATGCGGAGACCAATAAAACTTTTATACCTAGGCTACTAACATTATTCGTTACGATTGTTCGCTTTATGGTTACATTTTTATGATACACAAAGAGAATACAGTAGAGCAACCACTCCAACAAAGCGACTAATACCTGAAACGCAAAGTAATATATAAGAGAGTTATCAAAAATATATAATACTAGCAATCCTCCGGGATACCTAAGATTAGCAGCAACAAAGTTCGCTGTCGCAATCGCGCCATGAACCTCTAAGCCGATGAGCACACTTTTTAAAGGTCCGCATAAATACTTCACAACTAGAGTTATTAGCATCGCTTTTATGCTAAATGACAAAATATCTAGAGGGATGGTAGTCTCAAACCACGCCGAAGAATGCCTAGAAAGCAATAACCCTATACCTCCCAAGATCGCTCCAACGCACAAAAAACCCATGTAGATTCTGTAAAAATCTGAAATAAATGACTTAAAGGCCTTTTTACATCCCTTAGCAATTGCTATTTGGCGTGCCAATGTGCCGCTTACACCAGCGTCAAAAATTTGCAGGAATGTTTGTACGGTAAGAAAGAAACCTATAAGCCCAAACCCCTCTGGACCTAGCATTGTCAGAAGAACGGGGGTTAAGGCTACGGTAACTATAGTAGAGTAAGCCTGCACCCCGAAGGTTACTGATAATGAGCGACGCAACTTCAAGTCAATACCTATATATTAAGCAAAGAAGCTATTAATATAGGAACAAACTTTGATCACCTGCTGTGGCTCAAGGCTAAAGAATAGTGGTAACCTCACTAATCGTTCACTTTCCACCGTCGTGTAAAGGTCTTCACCTGAAAAAGTACCAAATTTCTTTCCTGCCTCTGCGGAATGCAGTGGGATATAATGGAACACCGCCATGATATTGTTTTCCTTCAAATAACGAATCAGGTCAGTGCGAACCTCCAGATTAGCTACTTTTATATAAAACATATGGGCATTATGCGTACAATCATTAGGTATGCAGGGTAACTCAATTAGACCCTTCTCCGCTATAGATGAAAGCTCTTCATAGTAAAGGCTCCACAACTCAAGTCGCTTACCATTTATATAGTCAGCATTTTCTAATTGACCCCATAAATATGCGGCCTGGATGTCACTAGGCAAGTAGCTACTGCCTACATCGACCCATGAATACTTATCAATCATCCCTCTAAAGAACTTGCTTCGGTTGGTTCCTTTCTCTCGAATGATCTCAGCGCGCTCTACAAACTTGGGATCGTTAATGATTAACAACCCTCCTTCGCCACCACTAGTATAATTTTTAGTCTCATGAAAACTATATGCGCCTATATGACCAATAGTTCCTAAAGCCTTGCCATTGTAACTACTCATCATACCTTGAGCAGCATCTTCAATGACAAATAGGCCTTTGTCATTAGCCAGTCTCATAATTGAGTCCATTTCGCATGCAACACCTGCATAATGAACAACCACAATGGCTTTGGTTTTTCCTGTTATGGCTGCATCAATTTTAGTCTCATCGATATTCATCGTATCTCTACGAATATCAACAAAAACCACTTTTGCGCCGCGTAAAACAAAAGCATTAGCTGTGCTTACAAAGGTATAACTCGGCATTATCACTTCATCGCCAGGCTGAATGTCGATCAAAATAGCCGCCATTTCTAATGCTTGAGTGCAATTTGGCGTTAGCAGTGTTTTCTTTACGTTCAAACTAAGTTCAAACCATTGCTCACACTTTTTAGAAAACGCACCGTCGCCAGCAATCGCAGAGCTCCGTGCCGCTTCTAAAAGATATTTATCTTCTGAGCCAGTATAAGGGGGTTTATTAAAAGGTATCATTCTGTATTTCCGTTCGGTATTGACACTCAAGTTCTAGCAAGTCTTTTTCATGTGAAAAATTCCCTTTCATTTTGTCTATATTTGGGAAGTGAACAATCTATAGACGTATATCTGAAGCTTCTCTGGGTAATACATGCTTAACGTCAAAAAGAACATGATTTTGCTTACCTAGCTTTCTAATCGCCTCCACACCCATTTCTTTGAATTCAGTATGGTCAACCGCTATTATTATACCGTCATAATTACGTTCCGTTAAAACCGACGTTAACTCGATGTTATACTCTCTAATAACTTCAGCTTTACACGCCCAGCTATCATAAACATCTACTGACATGTTGAAGTCCTTGAGCTCCTTGTAGATATCAATAATTTTAGTATTTCGTACGTCTGGGCAGTTACCTTTGAAGGTAAAACCCAAAATCAACACTCTTGCTTCATCAATATGTATTTTGTTTGCAGATAACTTCTTTACTAATTGTGTCGCGACATATTCCCCCATCCCATCGTTTATCCGACGTCCAGCCAAAATAACTTCAGGTCTATAACCAACCTCTTGAGCCTTATGTGTTAAATAGTAGGGATCTACGCTAATACAATGCCCACCTACAAGGCCTGGCTTGAATTTAAGGAAATTCCACTTTGTACCAGCAGCATTCAAAACCTCTTCAGTGTCAATACCAAGGCGATTGAATATCTTGGCAAACTCGTTAATGATGGCAATATTCAAATCACGCTGTGTGTTCTCTATTACTTTGGCAGCTTCTGCAACCTTGATTGAACTCGCTTGATAGGTGCCAGCCTTTATGATCGAGCCATACAAACTATTTATAAGCTCAGCAACTTCGGGGGTTGAACCTGATGTTATTTTAGTGATTTTGGTTAAGGTATTAACCTTATCACCTGGGTTTATTCGCTCAGGAGAATAGCCAGCATAAAAATCTTTATTAAACTTTAGCCCCGAAACTTTCTCTACAATTGGAATGCACACCTCTTCTGTTGCTCCAGGGTAAACTGTCGATTCATAAATGATAATATCTCCGTCCTTGACATAACGACCAATCATTTCGCTGGCATTACGAAGAGGAGTAAGGTCTGGAGAATTACTCTCATCTATAGGAGTTGGGACTGTTACAATATATATCTTTGAATTAGCTAAGTCCTTCTCATCACAAGAAAAAATTAGTTTGTTCGCAGAAGCTAACTGCTCATCACTAACTTCCAAGGTATTGTCTGAACCATTGCTTAATTCTGTAACTCGCTTCTGATTTATATCAAAACCCAACACATCAAACTGTTTTCCAAACTCCACAGCTAAAGGAAGTCCGACATAACCTAGCCCGATAATTGCTATTTTGCCTACAGGCATTGAATTTATTTCCATTCTTTTCTCACTAGATATATTTAGGAGACAACCTCTCTACTTGGCTTTTTAGAAAAATATCTGATAAGCACAAATAGAGAAGCGAGCATCCCCGCAAGAATAACACTCAACATCACAATTAAGGCTCTTTTAGGCCCCGCTTTATTCTCTGCAACCACTGCTGGATCTATTGTCTTGAGTGCATACTCTGCGTGTACACTCGCTAACATCTTTGTTTGCTGTTGTTGTTCAATTAATTGATAAAATACTTTCTGCATATCAGCAACAGAAGTTTCCCCGAGAGCACTATTAAGATACTGAATACTATTTTCGGCATCGGCAATATCATTTGCTCGCATGGTATTGTTAAGCTGCTTTATAAGTTTATCTGCTAGTTCTTTCGCCACTACTGGTGAGTAGTGTTTTATAGTTACGGTAACTAAACCTGATTCCTTATCTTGAGATACTGATAGAAACTTCCTAACAAACTCCTCGTGTACCTCCAGAAGGCTTGGCTCTGGCTGCTTGGGCGCTTTAACCTCTCGCAACCACTTATTTGTTTCAGGGTTATAGACCTCTCGGTCATAAAGCACTGTATTGTTCTCACGATCCCAGCCATTCGCAGCCATAATCAGAGGCTTCAGGTTATGCTCTTGAACAAACTCACCTATAAAAGACCGGCTTTTAAGCAACTCCAGCGCAATAGTAGTTTTATCAGCACTACCGCCGCCTAAGCTCACACCAGCTAAAGAAGCTAACCCACCAAATTGCCCAGCCAATGCCGATAAACCGCCACTTTGACCATCTTCGGCAGGGGCTAGCAAAGCCTCACTTTTATAGATATTTGGTAGGCTAAGTGCATACACAACAGAAATCGCTGCAGCGATAATCGTCGTGCCAATAATAATCCACTTACCTTGCCACAGTGCTAAGAACAGTTCTTTTAAATCAATTTCATCATCGGCGTAATACGGCTGAGCTATTTGCTGCTCATTATTTTGAATTGTCATTTTCATACCACCTTAAATAGCCGCAATTGCAGCTAAGCCAACACCGATTTGATAGAAGATTTGTGTTGCCGTGCTCCAAAGAGTCAAGCCGTCCATATGTGATGTATCGATTGGCACAACAATCGTGTCACCTGGTTCAATCTCTTGATTCATATCTACCGCGAACCAGCCTTCAGTTTGTGGCACGTACACGGCACCGTTGGCTTTAATCACGTAGATACGCTCTTCGTCTGCGCGCTCTTTAGTTCCACCACTTAGGCGAATATAAGATTCTAAATCTGTACCTTCCTTGAATAAATGTGACGATGCGTAGTTCACTTCACCCATTACGCTTACCGAGTCACGCTTAGAAGGAACATAGAGGGCGTCACCATTTTGTAATACCAGCTTCTGCTCACCAGCTAAAATTCCGCCCAAATCAATTACAAGACGCCCCAAGGTTGGTATGTCAGAGAGCTGCGCTAATAGCTTGTTCATCTCATCTAACGAAACGTTACTGCTCGTTATTGAGCGCTCGAAACTCTTTGAGGCTAAATCACGGCGCAACTCATCTGTTAAACGATTTAGGTGCTCTCGCTCCTGAGCTTTTATTGACTCACGGGTAAACACGGAAGCATTTAGTGCGGCAAACTCGGTAAAGCCACCTGCACGCTTAATCACATCACTCATCGTTTCGCCGCGACGAATGGTATAGGTGCCTGGGAATGTGACTTCACCGCGCAATGTCACTTTTACGTTTTCTTGCCAGTTCGGAACCGTCAGCACATTCAAGCTATCTTTACTTTGTAAAGCAGTGTCATGCTTGGCATCACCAGCAAGTGCTTTACTTAAGTTAAAGCTTATATGCTGAATATCATCATTAGTGCCAGATAGAGTTCGCGTCATCTCCGCTTGCTCTAAATATGCAGACTCAGTAAGGCCACCACCAGCAACAACAAGCTCAGCAACGGTCATATTATTGCTAAGAGGATACACGCCAGGGAAGCGCACATTACCATTGACTTCAACCAGCTTAATTTTTTGCCCCGCATTGGCTTGAAGTTGTAACTGGTTAATCACTTGGGCGAGTAATTGAGTACGGCTAAACGTAGCAAAGTCGTTGCCTTTTTCATTGCTTTGTCGACCAGACACAATGTTTGAAAGGTTTGCATTGGCAAATGTTTCTTCATTCACTGCAGCATCACTTTTAGCACCTACAAACTTGTCAAACTGGCGCTGCTCAAACATATGCCATAGTTTCACTTTCTCTTGCAGTTGCTGCTCTTCTTCAGTGAGCGCTAATTGCTTTAATGCACTTTGCTCTGCTGCTTTAGATTCATAGCGGCTAAACACCATAATTTTGTCATATGGCTGCAACAACATATCTTGTTCAGTGTTGCCCGCTGCAGCTTCTGCTAATGAGAATTGCAATACATCTATATTACCGAACACATCCACTTCTCGCAGAATCAGCGCGTAGGTTAGGTCCGCTTGTGGCAGTAATGCACCACGTACAGATGTTATAATGTCAGATACACGTTTACCTTCGTGCCATGCATACTCACCTGGGCGCGTAACTGCACCAATCAAGGTCACCGCATTATTGAAAGTGGCGCTACTTTGGTCAATGGTGATCACATCACCATCTTTTGGCATATAGCCAGATGCATTTTTTGAGAAGTCGAATGATAAAACTTGTTTAAAGTCACCTTGGCCTGAGCGTTCAACCAACACACGCTTTGCATATGCTTCTGGTTTGAAACCACCTGCCATAGCAAGTAATTCTTTTGCGCCTTCGCCGCTTTTCAATTCAAAAATGGCAGGGCGTTTAACTGCACCGTCAACGCTCACTTGCGCGCCTACTGGTGGGATGAAAACTACATCACCCGGTTTTAAGATGATGTCGTTGCTGCTATCACCTTTAATGAGCAAATCATACAAGTCAAAGGTGTTAACAACGTTGCCGCCTCGCTTTACTTGAATATTGCGCAGGGACGCAATATCACTCACGCCACCACTGGCGAACAACGCATGGGTCACTGTGCTTAGTGAAGAAAGAGTATAGCTACCTGGCTTATACGCTTCGCCTACAACTAACACTCGAATACTGTGCAGTTGCCCCAATGAAACAAAGGCTTTTACGCCGATCATTTCATTGCTGACCTTTTCACTAACTAGTGACTTGAGCTCTTTGAAGGTCATGCCTGCAACTTGAACCGGCGCTAAGTTGGGAATACTTAAACGGCCAGAGCGGTCTATGCTCACGTCGTAAGTGCCAGATTCTTTACCGTACAGGGAAATTTGCACTTCATCGCCTGGGCGAACAATATAATCATCGGGTACTGGCGCATTTTCACTTGGCATGAAACTGCTTGGCTCACCTGCAAAGATGTCATAACCAAACGGTTGCAATGCCTGCTCTTTAGGTTTGAACTTTTGCTCTGGAGTTTGTGCTACTGGCTCTTCGCCATACACATTGCGCTCTCCAATCGTCTTGGCGGCCTCAGGGCTTGCATTGCCATTTGACGAATTTGAACCGGTTATTGAACCAAGATCTACACCATATTGCCTCGCTAACGCTTCTTGCTGCGCGCGCGGGAGTTTTTTGAATTGTTCAATCTGCGCTGGAGATGGTGTGAGTGATTGGGCTATGCCACTGTAAAGTAAGATTAATATTGCTGAAAAAGCACTTAGATAGGTCTTAAACATTTTTCCCTGCATGTTCGACTCTTGTAAAGATACAATATGATACACGACAAAACCCACGAAAAAAATGCGTATAGGGCATTTTTCACGTGGGTTTTTAGACTTTTCTTAGAAATTATAAACGAGCGTCAATGCTGTTTCTGTATCTGTGTTTTCTTTATCGTCAGCAACATCAGAGTTGTGCGTAACGTTGAAACCCACTTTCATTTGCAAAGAACCGTTGATTTTAGTCAACAATGCAGTCTCTGAACGTGTTTTGGTATTGGTATCACCGTATTCAACTGCCAGTAGCTGAGTGAACTTAGCACCCTCAGAAATTTGCCACGTGTAGTCAGCTTTAGCTAGGGCAATTAGTTCACCTTCCCACTCACCAGCTAGAGGTGCGCCATTTGAGTCCACTTCAGTGCTGTCATCTGGGTACTTGAAATATTTGTAACCCGGACCGATTTCAGCATTTAGCACCATGGTTTCATCGTCAATTAAACGCAGACCATAACCGCCTGAAACAACGGCTTCCTCACGGTAAGCACCAAAGTAATCACTCAAGTAAGAACCATAAATGAACAAGTGTGCATTGTCTTCGTTAAGTTTGTAGTTACCCTGCGCAGAGCCAAAGTACTTTTCGTTTGTACGCTCGGTGATCTTAACGCCGTTATCTTGTTCAACTTCATCTTCTTTGTACAAACCGCTTAGTTTGTACTCATTATTCCATTTCTCAAGGTTATGCTTGATTGTAAGCGCACCTTTGAAGGTGGTTGTTTCAGTGTTACCACTGGTGATAATGGCACCCAACTCAGCGTTGGCTTCCCATGTTTTTTTCTCTTCTGCGGCAACGTTAGTTGCAGCGAAAGCTGCAACTAACACCGACAAATACTTTAATTTCATTTTAGCGATCATCTCCAGATTATTCGCCAGTTTTGTGTAAATGCACATCCATTTGTGGATACGGAATACCAACGCCATTGTCATCAAGAGCAATTTTAATGTTCTCCATCAGATCAAAGTATGTTGGCCAGTAATCAGCGGTGTTAACCCAAGGGCGAACCACAAAGTTTACACTTGAATCAGCTAACTCGCTTACTGCTACAGTATATGCTGGCTCTTTCAAAATACGGCTTTCGGCGTCAAGTACTGAGGTAAGTACACTTTTCGCCTTTTTCAAATCTGCGTCGTAGCTTACACCAATCACTAAGTCGATTCGACGAGTCTTTTCACGTGAATAGTTCACAATGGCGCCAGACATAATCGATGAGTTTGGCATAACAATGATTTTATTATCTGGTGTATTCAGCTCTGTAGAGAAAATCTCAATTTTACGAACCACACCGGCTTTGCCGCCTGCTTCAATGTAGTCGCCTGATTTGAACGGACGTAAGATGATGATCAATACACCCGAAGCAAAGTTAGAAAGAGAGCCTTGCAGTGCCAAGCCAACCGCTAAGCCTGCAGCACCAAGAATCGCGATGAATGAGGTAGTCTCAACACCCACTTGTGACAGCGCCATCAATACCGTACCGATGAACACTAGCGCATAAATGATATTGCCGCAGAACGATCCAACGGCTTTATCCACATTGCGCTTCGCGAATGCTTTTTGCGTTAAGTTGCTGCACCACTTTGCAACACGTAAACCAATAATAAGAACGATGATTGCAAGCACAGCTTGTAATGCATAGTGAGTTAACATCCCTGAGTTATCTGAGATCCAATTTGTTATAGTTTCCATTAGCACTCCTACGATTTGCTATAAAAAAGCACGACATTCAGTATTACGTTACTGCTCTTTGTACCTAATATAATATTCTCTCAGTTTTTAAATAAATCACAACTGAACGAAGTTACGATGTTTAAGCACCAAACGCTCACTTAGGCATTAATTATTACTCCTTTTTACCTAGTACGGGAAATACCTTCTTGAAATGATGGCTAAAATTACGACAATCAAAAAAAACTAAGTAATTTTCTCTTCACAACTACAATTAAACTATGTATTATGCGCGCCACACATCGAGAGGTGTGCACTTCTATTATGGCGGCTGTAGCTCAGTTGGTAGAGCCCTGGATTGTGATTCCGGTTGTCGCGAGTTCAAGTCTCGTCAGTCGCCCCATTTTTTCTTCCTAAGTATTTCTGTTTTATTCTTTTTTTCAAATTTCTTGTGAAATTAATACTGTTATTTTACGTATTGAGTTTGTTTTCAGTGCATTTGCAAGGCTGAAGCCTTGCCTACATTGCACAACACCGCATCGTATCTTTGCAGGTCAGGCTTTTGCCTGACAAACCTGCGAACCATCGCGCAAGGCTCAAGCCTTGCCTACAACAAAATTACTAAGCTCTCTCGACATCAAAACTCAGCACTTCTTTGATATGACTTTTGTCGCATGCAAGCATCACTAGGCGGTCAATTCCCAAAGCGACACCCGAACACGCAGGCAACCCTGCATCGAGCGCTGCGAGAAAGTGCTCATCAAGCGCTACTGCTTTTAAACCCTTTTCAATTCGCTTTTTATTGTCTGCCTCGAATCGTGCTCGTTGCTCCGAGGCATCGGTTAACTCGTTAAAACCATTTGCTAATTCCTTGCCTTTAAAATAAAGCTCAAAACGCCCGGCTACACGTGGGTCATCTTTATTTAGCTGTGCGAGTGCCGCTTGAGACGCGGGGAAGTGATATACAAAACACGGTTTTTCTTGGCCAATTTTTGGCTCTATAACCATGCAAAACAGCAGCTGTAACAGTACATCAGGGTCTGTTTCGTTATCGGCGATATGCTCAAACCCATGTTCAGCTGAAATAACTTTGAGTTGCTCAAGCGTCACGTCCAGCGGGTCTAGCTGCAAATACGTTTGAAAAGCCTGTTGGTAGGTCATGCGTTCAGCGGCTTGTGTATTTACTATTAGCTGCATTAACGCATCGCTTTCATCCATTAGGTCAAATTCGTCAAAACCCGGCCTGTACCATTCGAGCATGGTGAATTCGGGATTATGATGACGACCATTTTCCTCGTTACGAAACGCTTTGCCGATTTGATAAATCGCTCCACTTCCCGCAGCCAATAGCCGCTTCATTGCGTATTCTGGTGAAGTTTGCAGATACAAAGGTAACCCTTGCGCGTACCCTTGGCCGACAAATTCGGTAGCAAATGTTTGTAGATGCTCATCAGTAACGCTGGCTTGCGACAAACTGGGTGTTTCCACCTCCATAACCCCTCGCTCATAAAAAAACTCGCGAATAGTTCGCAAGATTTTGGCTCGCTGCTGCAATGTAGTTATCTGTGCACTTGGTTGCCAAAGCGATTGCTGCTGACTCATTATCTACCCTTACCAAAAATACCTATAAGCTAAAAATCAGATATAAAAAACCCAGCTCGGTTGCCCGGGCTGGGCTTATAAGTCATGTATTGAAATTGCTCAGTGCAATTACTTTACACGGCTTACGTATTCACCTGAACGTGTATCTACTTTGATCACTTCACCAATTTGGATGAACAAAGGAACACGAACAACAGCACCCGTGCTAAGTGTAGCTGGCTTACCACCAGTACCCGCAGTATCGCCTTTTAGGCCAGGATCTGTTTCAGTTACTTCAAGCTCTACGAAGTTTGGTGGTGTTACCGCAATTGGGTTGCCGTTCCACAAAGTGATCGTGCACGAGTCGTTCTCAACTAACCATTTCACGTTATCGCCTACTGCTTTTTCGTCAGCCGCGATTTGCTCAAACGTTTCGTTGTTCATGAAGTGCCAAAACTCACCGTCAGTGTAAAGGTACGCTAAGTCTGTATCCATTACGTCAGCAGCTTCTACTGATTCACCTGATTTGAAGGTTTTCTCTAATACTTTACCAGAGATCAACTTGCGTACTTTTACGCGGTTGAACGCTTGACCTTTACCAGGCTTAACAACCTCATTTTCAAGGATGCTGCAAGGCTCGCCGTCCATCATAAATTTAAGGCCACCCTTGAACTCGTTGGTGCTATAATTCGCCATCTTGTCCTCTAATCAACAATTTCGAGTAATTAACCTGCCAATGATACAAAGAATCGAAGTAAATTTGCATAAAAACTGGCAAAAAGAATTAGCAGACGTGGTAACTCGCCCCGAGGAGCTACTTGAATTACTCGAATTACCCATTGAAAAACACCTCGCAGATTGTGAAGCTCGCGCGCTATTTAATCTGCGCGTCCCGCGCCCTTTTATAGCCAAAATGGCCAAGGGGGATGCGCGTGACCCATTGTTATTACAGGTTTTACCCCGTCGGCAAGAGTTTAACGAAGTAGTAGGATTCAGCACTGATCCTCTGCTAGAGCAAGATAATGAACAGCCCGGTTTATTGCACAAATACCGCTCCCGAGTGTTACTCGTTTTTAAGTCGGCATGCGCTGTTAATTGCCGATATTGCTTTCGTCGCCACTTTCCTTATGCAGACAACCAACTCAATAAGGCGGCACTAAAAGACAAGCTCGACTACATTGGGGCGCATAACGAGGTAAACGAAGTGATCCTCAGCGGTGGCGATCCTTTGATGGCTAAAGACGAATACATTGCGTGGTTTGTTGAACAATTAGCGCTTTTACCAAACATTAAACGCCTGCGTATACACTCACGTTTGCCAGTGACCATCCCCTCCCGTATTACGCCTGAACTTTGCGATATATTAAATAAAACCCGCTTGCAGGTGGTGATGGTGCATCACATTAATCATGGCAATGAAATTGATGAACACTTCGCCAAAGCAACAGCGATGTTAAAAGCAGCTGGGGTTACTCAGCTAAACCAAGCAGTGTTATTACGGGATATAAACGACAGTGCGTGTGCGCAAATTGAACTAAGTGAAAAGTTATTTGCTGCTGACATATTGCCTTATTACCTGCATCAACTTGATAAAGTGCAAGGTGCCGCGCACTTTGCGGTCAGTGATGAGCAAGCCAAAAGCATCATGGCTGAGGTCATCGCTGCATTACCTGGCTTTTTGGTGCCGAAGTTAGTGCGCGAAATTGGTGGTGAGCACAGCAAAACGCCCATCGATTTGCATTTAGAGCCCTAGCCCCGTTTCTTCGTAGGTCGGGCTTTGCCGCCAGGGATGGCGGTACTAGGGTAACGCAGGAGCAGTTACCTAGTAGCCTGACAAACCAGCGATTCACTGTGTAAGGCCGAAGCCTTGCCTACAATACACCGCAGCAATTTCTTTGTAGGTCGGGCTTTAGCCTGACAAACTAGCGATTCACCATGCAAGGCTAAAGCCTTGCCTACAACCGACTTTCACAAAAAAAGCCCGCAAATTGCGGGCTGTGGTTCATTACGGCGTATCTGCTGCGACTACACGTGGATATTAATATTATTACCCAAGGTTGATGTTACCCCTGCGCTTGGGCTTTGCGCCGCGCGGGTAACATTTGCAGCAGACTCAATCAGCGCAATAGCTGCCTGACCGTCAGCTTGCTGACGCTTCTTAGCAAGCGCTGCGCTATAGACTTCTGCGCCTTGACCGCCACTGTTCATCACAGGGAGAGAGCTTCCAGAGATATTCATAACGCTTACCTGACTTTTTAAATGAATCCACGTACCATATCGGCCAAATCCTCTAAACCTTTAGAAGAAAATGAACTCGATTATTGAAAAGTTAAACGACAACCTGAAAATTGTGTATCGCCAAGCGCTAGATGCAGACCAAAAGCTCGATCAACTTCAAAAGGAAGGGCACGGTAAATTCCAAGCGCTATTCACACAAGAAGCGGGCTTTGAATTCGAAGCCAAACGCTTCAAACCTTACGTGTTAGATGTTGCCGCTGATGTTGACGCTCTGAGTCAAAGTGAAGAGCTTGATGAAGAGCTACTTAAAAAAGCAGTATTAAAACTACAAAGCTTACTGACGCTGCTCGCTACCTTCAAAACGAACTAAGAAGACAGCTGCTTGCGGCTGCGCAATAAGCTAAATACAACAAACACAATAAGCCCTGCCAGCAGGGCTTTTATCATTGGTGCGAAGTCGATAATTAATAAAGTCGATACCACCTCCAGTGCAATGAGCAGATAGATAAAACGCATCACCACGCGCTCATGCACAATGGCCAGTATATATCCCCCCAAAGGCGCGCCCACAGCTACGATAGGTGCAGCGAAAAACCATGGCTCAAAAACCGCATGTTCAGGCGAAAAAGCACCACTGATAGTTAAGCTCGCAATACCGCATAGCGAAATCAGCGCCATAAAGCACACAGTAGTGGGAATAAGCGCTTTCGCACTCACTCGTTGGCGCAGTACAAGATAGAAAAACAATAAGGTATCTGCACCCGCCCCCACAAACGAACTTAATACACCGCCAAGCAAGGCGACTATGTATAAGCCAGTACTCCCACGCCACAGACCATCTTGCTCATTCATGCTTTTCACAAGTAAGTAACCAGACCCCAGCAAGAAGAAGCTATAAATTACCTTTAAATTGGTATTTGCGACGTTGAAGTGCAAGCCAATCGCCAAACCTAGTAAGGCAAATGGCATGATGCGCAGCAGTAAAGACCAATAGATAGTCACCCCGCGCGAGACAAAAAACAACGTAGCACAGCTCATACCCACTGCTTGGATAGCTAGCGAGAATACTTTGGCATCCATAGCGGAAAATTCTAAAAGCTTGGTAAACACGGGGAAGGCTACAGCGCCACCGCCAAGAGGGGTGGAACCCGCAACAAATGAGCCAAAAATCATAGTCACAGACGATGCCCAATTTGCCAGTAAATCACTCACACTAAATTGGCTAGCGAATACGCCAAGCCAAACACAGTACAGAATAATTAAAACACAGGGGTAGAGATAAGCTCTTTTCATGGACTATCGCACAAATGCGTAACGTAACTACAGAATAATACTGCGCGTTAGATTATCACTTGCGGTCAATCAAATCAGCACTGTTTTGTACCAATTCACTTAATTAAGTGAGTTGGTCTTACACAAATAAAAACAGCGCTGTAAAAGCGCTGTTTGCCGATAAGCAATTGTTATCGAAATTTTTTTGTTGGCTCAATACCTAGCTCTGGATAAAGCGTCTCATCGAACCATGAACTGATCAGGCGAAAATCGTAATAAAACTGCTTGTCAGCATTAAAGGTGCGGATCCTATCCATAAAGCCCATGTCTTTTATATTCACATCACCTTCACTGAGCACTTTGCCGTCTTTATCAGTTACGCTGTACGAAAACTTAATACGCGGTATATACAAATCTTCAATGATACGAAATTCATTCATGCCATAACGTACATCACCAGCAAGATCTAAGTCTTTGATCTCGGCATTGAACACATACCCTTCAGGCAAGTTATTTTGCGCCTCGAAATTAAAGTGTTTATCAAATTGCTTGATTAGGCGCTCATGAAACTTGCTTCTCACCTCATTCGCAGGGCGAGCGTCGGTGTAGTCATTTAAATCGCCCCATTTAATTTTTGCTTCTCCAGCATGAGAAGCAACTGAAGTGCACAGGGCTGTGGTAACGAGCAATAAGGTTGTTGCTTTCATCTCTATCTCCTAATTTGCCTACATAAATATAGACCTTTTTGTCACCAATTAGATTACATAACACCCAACAAGTTCGTTATCAAGTGTAATCAATGATTGCAGTTTGTATGTGAGGTATTTTTTATAACCACCCAATACGCAAAAACCCAGCCGAGGCTGGGTTTTATAGAAAATGATTTCTTGCCTCTTGCGCCATAAATCACTCTATATAGCCTAACAAGATCATATCATTTAAATGTGATACTCCAGCTTCTAAGCTCCCCTAAATTACCTCTTCTTTGATCTGACACTTTTAAACTCCACAGTCCCTGAGCTTCTGATTTTTGAGTGAGTTCTAGTTGCCAAGTTTGTCCTTTAGAATATTGCCCCGGATTGGAGAGGTTGTAGTGCTTACCTTCAGGTGAAATAAGCTGGACAGCAATATCACCGCTATCTGAATGGAATATGTCGGCTTTAACCATTACTGATTGCGCTTCAAATTGTGAAGGCACATCTATGCTAGATGTGATCCCGTATCCTCTATTGTCGGGAATAACATGCACAGTACTACTACGATACTCTGTACCGCCATCCGATAAAACATCGACATTAACCATCGCCTCATCTTTATTGCCACTGCTATCAATAATTGAGGCCGTAACCACGTGCTGACCTACGCTCAATTCAGCTGATACTTCAGCCCCACTTGCTATATCGCCATCCAGGTTTGAAGCCCAAGAAATATTCTGGCTGATATCGCCATCTTCGGGATCTATAGCAGTTGCAACAAATGCGATTTGCGTATTTTGTGGAAACTGTTGCCCCGAACTAGGTTGTTGAATTCTAATTGAAGGATAGCTGTCTGGTGGTTCTTGAATATTCACAATAACCACTCCTTGGACGGGTATAGAACCATCAGAAACGGTATAATTAAATTGCACTACGCCAATATAATCACTAGGTGCAAAGAAGTGCACTTTATTCATTTCTATCGCCACGCTGCCATAGTCAGGCTCAGTGATGTCAATGATCGTTAAAACATCGCCATTTTCGTCGAGGTCATTGGCAAGAACGTCAATCAACATAGACTGTCCCTGATAGAGAGTAACTGAGTCTGCGTAAGCAACTGGTGCAATGTTGTCATCAGTAACAGAAACGAATACAGATGCCTGACTCAAGCCACCATAACTATCATCTATTTGATAAGTGAATATGTCTTCGCCTATAAAATTGAAAGAAGGACTGTATATCAAGTTATTACCTAATAACGTAACTTCCCCGTTGCCCGGCTGGCTAAAACTTGTGATGCTAAGACTATCAGAATCGGTGTCGGTATCATTTGCCAAAACATCAATACTTACTGGCTCATTCTTAAATGTGGAAACATGGTCACTTTCAGCCACCGGAGCGACATTTACTCTAATAACTTTAACTATTACAGAAGCTCCGCTAATCCCACCATTTCCATCTGATATTTCATATGTGAAGTTATCTTCGCCAATAAAATCTTGGCGAGGTGTGTACACAAGAGTATTGCCAGATTGGGTTACGACACCTTGAGAGCCTTGTGTAAAGCTTGAAATATTAAGAGGATCACCGTCCGCATCTGTATCATTTTCAATGACATTAATTGCTATGGTTGTGGATTCAAGAGTTTCAACAACATCATTTTGCGCTTGAGGGAAGTTATTTGATACTGAGCTTTGTTCTATGTTTATCACAACGTTTCCGCTAGCCGTCCCGCCCTTAGTGTCTGAAATGGAATAACTGAATGAATCCTGTCCCACAAAGTCAATTTCTGGTAAGTAGCTAAACTCATTGTTTTGTATAGTTAATTCACCATTCAATGGTGATGTATAGGAATCTATGATTAACGCGTCTCCATCTTCATCATAGTCATTTTCCAATACACTAAACTCAACAGCTAAGTTCTGCTTCGTATAAACTAAGTCATCTATAGCGACAGGCGCTTTATTTGGAGCTTGGATGTTAATAACAACGCTACCAGTAGCCTCACCACCATGGCCATCAGCCACTTTATACTTAAAACCATCTTCGCCCTGCTGCCCGTCACGTGCTGTATAGAGAAATGTATCGTTTTCAACTTGCAATAGTCCCTTTAGAGGTAAGGTATATGCCGAAAGGTACAGCTGATCACCATCCTTGTCAGTGTCATTTTCAATAACATCAAAAATTGCAGTTTCACCCACATTTACAGCGTAGAAATCACTGTTCGCCACAGGCTGAGAATTAACAAACTCGATTACATTTAGGCTCACTTTCGCTGTATCTGAACCCTTTTTCCTTAAATTAGTTTCAACATCAAAGTCTTCTATCGTGTACTCAAAACTATCCGAGCCAATAAAGTTTTCAGCTGGTACGTATAAAATTTCATTCCCGTAGTTAATAACCGAGCCATTTGAAGGAGCGGTTATTTGGACGATATGTAATCGATCATTATCGAGATCAACGTCATTATCGAGTACTTTTAATGCGGATTGCTCCCCTGAGTAAACAGTGTAACTATCGTCGTTTGCAACCGGCGGGGCGTTCTTTACGACATCAATTATGACCGAAGCCGTATCAAAACCATTTTTTTTGACGTGGTTAGATGGGTAAACATCGACAATTTCATATGTAAATTTATCACTCCCAAAGAAGCCCTCGTTAGGAGTATATGTTATGTAGGAGCCATTATTTTCAATTGTGCCATTGGCAGGTTGAGTGACAGACTTGATATATAAGAGATCATCATCACTGTCTGTATCATTGTCTCGAACATGGAGTGTAATTGCCTCTCCAAATGAGACCGCATTGTCATCTACAGCATCGGGGTAGTTATTTGGCCCATCTTTACAACCAACAAATTGCCAACAGCTGTAAAAACGAGTCGTACCAACGAACTCCTCTTTGCCAGTCAAGTACTGAGTAAATTTTGCATGTATAAAGAAATCAGTCAGCGTCACTACTGTGCTTTCACCTGCCAGAGTGAACTCCCTTGCAGGCACCTTGTAGCGAATTTTGTTGACGCCTTTGTTTATATCAACTGAACTAACTCCAAAATTAGCTATACGCTGACCTTGAGAGTTTCTCGCTTTCACGGATATACCAAACTCCCCCTCAATTTGAGAATCCACTTCATAAGCGAGATTGATACCTTCGTATACGCCATCACCATTCTCATCTAACGGTGACTCTTCAAAGTTACCAATATACATTAACTCGGGACGCTCCCACTCTTCAAAGGAGTAGTAATTAGTCTGAGCAAACTCATTGTATGAAAAATGAACATCGCCTTTATAAGACAATCTCAAAGTATCGACTACGAATGAACCAGAGTACTCAGTTTGTCGTAACTCTCTTCCTGAAAACTCAAATATTAAATAATCACTTGTGCTGTCAGCGGTGATTTTTGCTCTTTGAGTAAGTCGAACCCCATCCTCTGTAACCAAACTCACTATAGCATTGAGGTGATCACTGAATGTACCAAGGTATGTGATTGCAAAAGAAATCTGGAGGATATCGAAATAGCCATCATCATCAGTATCAACCGTTTCTTCCAGTAGATTTTTAGATAGACCAATGTATTTTTCATACACACGAAACTTTTTAGTGAAATTAGTTACTAGTACTTCGCTATCAGCAGATAAATCAAAAATTTCAACATACAGTGTGTAAACTCCAACAGTTAAAGGTTCAAAATAAAAGCTATATAAGCCATCTTTAGCTTGAAAATCACCATACATGCCATTATCGGCTATGGTGAATTCGTGCATTTTTTGCCCCCCTGTACTGATCGTATACCTTACTTTTGCATCAAGATAAGGCTCAGTTCCCTGGTTAATTGCCGTATATATAGGGATTGGTGTATTAACAAAAACCTTAGTGTCCGACTCACCGATGTTGGTGAGGTAAGATAAAGGGTGTGCTTCATTGACTATATTAATTGAAAATTGATTAGCACCTGATATTTCCCCACGAAGTAAAAATTTCCCTACTGGGGCATTGTTTATTTCGATTACCCAACTAGCACTTGGTGATAATAATGCTTGAAGAATATTCTGAGGTTTAAAATCAATTATTTTCGTATTGAAGGAGCTAGAATTCATGGCGTTAACAACACTACCATCTGGCATCACAATCTCAATATTTGAAGTCTTGATGCTTGCGGTATTGGGAATTCTTATCATCAAATTTCCGCTCTGATAATTATCAAAGTTGCAGGTAAAATACCCCCCTTCAACTTCAACTTGCTTATTAAGACTTAACGAATTAAATGATATGAACGCGTATAAGTTGAACGATAAAAGAAACAAAAATAAGGGAATCTTAAAAATTTTCATTTTCCACCCCCCAATTCAAAACACCATCTAACCCTTGATTAATCACCTCATTCTGAGCACCCGTATGAGGACCATAAATATCGGTGTTAAACAGTATTGTTTTGTGATTCCCTAAACTCTCTAATTTTAATGTTGAATCAGAAGCTAAAGCACTGTAAATATCCACCATAGTATCGTTGTACTTATCTTCACCATTGTTAATAGGAACTGCGACATATTTAGTGATGGTAAAATGATGGCTAGAGGCTCCTCCCGATGAAAACGCAATTAACGAAACTTCTTTTTTCTCATACTTTGATCATATGGCGTATCTGAGCGCCCATAGTGAGATTTGTAAGTATCTGCGAAAGAACTAACAGTAAATATAAAAATTGAAAGCAATAGTAGCTTCATAACAACCTCCTTGTTGGTTATAAAATAAATAAAGCTCACAGCTCTTATTTTGTAAATAAAAAAGGAACAGGTGATTGTATTTAATTACTCTGAATAACTATCTCTAAGCTTGCACAATTAATTACCCCATAAAAAAACCCAGCCGAGGCTGGGTTTTTACGAAGCTAGATAGCGGGGGATGATTACATCATTCC
Organism: Pseudoalteromonas maris; assembly: GCF_049257235.1. NCBI lineage: Bacteria > Pseudomonadati > Pseudomonadota > Gammaproteobacteria > Alteromonadales > Pseudoalteromonadaceae > Pseudoalteromonas > Pseudoalteromonas maris. The sequence goes on along the minus strand of NZ_JBMMUF010000004.1, from coordinate 165,771 downwards.
CATGCCACCCATTCCGCCCATGCCGCCCATATCTGGTGCAGCTGGCTCATCTTTAGGAATTTCAGCAACCATTGCTTCGGTTGTGATCATAAGACCAGCAACTGATGCAGCGAACTGTAGTGCAGAACGCGTTACTTTAGTTGGGTCTAGGATACCCATTTCGATCATGTCATTGTATTCGCCGTTCGCTGCGTTGTAACCATAGTTACCTTCACCGCCTTTCACTGCGTTAACAACTACTGACGCTTCGTCACCAGCATTTGAAACGATTTGACGAAGAGGCGCTTCCATTGCACGCAGTGCAACGTTGATGCCGTGGTTTTGGTCTTCGTTTTCAGCTGTGAGTGATGCAATCTTAGACGCAACACGTACTAGCGCAACACCACCACCCGGTACAACACCTTCTTCAACCGCAGCGCGAGTAGCGTGTAGTGCATCTTCAACGCGGTCTTTCTTCTCTTTCATTTCTACTTCAGTTGCTGCGCCAACTTTGATTACTGCAACACCGCCAGCTAGTTTAGCCATGCGCTCTTGTAGCTTCTCTTTGTCGTAGTCTGAAGTTGCTTCTTCGATTTGTGCTTTGATTTGCGCAACACGGCCATCGATTGCGCCTTGTTCGCCGGCACCATCGATGATGGTTGTATCATCTTTTGTGATCACTACGCGCTTAGCTGTACCTAGGTCTTCTAGTGAAGCTTTTTCAAGCTCTAGACCGATTTCTTCAGAAATCACAGTACCGTTAGTAAGGATTGCGATGTCTTGAAGCATCGCTTTACGGCGATCACCAAAGCCAGGTGCTTTAACCGCAGCAACTTTCACGATACCGCGCATGTTGTTTACTACCAATGTTGCTAGTGCTTCGCCTTCAAGATCTTCAGCGATAATTAGCAATGGCTTACTTGTTTTTGCAACTGCTTCAAGTGTAGGAAGTAGCTCACGGATGTTAGATACTTTCTTATCAACAAGAAGAATATGTGGGTTGTCTAGTTCAACCGCACCTTTCTCTGGGTTGTTGATGAAGTAAGGAGATAGGTAACCACGGTCGAACTGCATACCTTCAACAACGTCTAGTTCGTTTTGCAGTGATTGACCTTCTTCAACAGTGATAACACCAGATTCACGGCCTACTTTTTCCATCGCTTCAGCAATGATGTCACCGATTTCTGAATCAGAGTTTGCTGAGATAGTACCAACCTGTGCGATAGCTTTAGTGTCTGAACATGGTACTGAGAGCGCTTTTAGCTCTTCAACAGCAGCGATAACCGCTTTGTCGATACCACGCTTAAGGTCCATTGGGTTCATGCCAGCTGCTACTGCTTTTAGGCCTTCGTTTACGATTGCTTGCGCAAGTACTGTTGCAGTTGTTGTACCGTCACCCGCTGCATCATTGGCTTTAGAAGCAACTTCTTTCACCATCTGCGCGCCCATGTTTTCAAACTTGTCTTCAAGTTCGATTTCTTTCGCTACAGATACACCATCTTTAGTGATTGTAGGTGCGCCGAATGATTTGTCTAAAACAACGTTACGGCCTTTAGGACCTAAGGTAACTTTTACTGCGTCTGCTAGTACATTCACGCCTTTTAGCATTTTAGTGCGTGCGTCATTTGCAAAACGAACTTCTTTTGCTGCCATTATTCTTTCCTCTAAATTCTGTTTAATTCGGGTCTTAAGAACATCAGGGAGGCGTATTAGCCTACGATACCTAGGATGTTATCTTCACGCATGATTAAGTATTCTTGACCTTCGATCTTTTCAGTTTTCTCAACGTAAGAACCGAAAAGTACTGTGTCACCTGCTTTAACTTCTAACGCGCGTACTTCGCCGTTATCCAATACACGGCCATTACCTACAGCAACTACTTCACCACGTGAAGATTTTTCTGCCGCAGAGCCAGTAAGCACGATGCCGCCAGCTGACTTAGTTTCTTCTTCAAGACGCTTAACGATCACGCGATCATGTAAAGGACGAATGTTCATTTGTTTAGTTCTCCTAACAGTTTCTGAACAACTACAGAAAAGTCTTAAAATTTGGTTGCTTTCATTTATGGGGGTGAGCAAATTAAAACCCAAGAGCTAAATTTAAAAATTTTTTACTCTTTGCGCTCAAATTCACCCTCAATTGTGGTATTCGATTGCTGGTGCTCTTTGTGCACCGAATGTTGCTCTGCTGAGTGATGACGTGTGTGGCTGCTCTGATAATGCGCACTAAAGCCACCACCTTGCGTCATATGCACCTGTGCGTGTGAAGCAAATGCTTTAGCCATGCGTTTGCGCACAGCTGGAGTTAGCAATAAAAAGCCAAATACATCGGTCATAATCCCTGGGGTAAGTAGCAGTACACCGGCAATAATCACACAGATGCCGGTAAACATTTGTTCTGCTGGTATTTGCCCTTGTGCCATTTGCACTTGTGCATCACGCATTGCGCCTACGCCTTGTTGCTTCACAAGCTTGGCGCCAATAATCGCTGTAATAACAATTAATGCGATGGTAGCAAAGCCACCAATCACTTCACTGACTTGAATTAATAAGGCGATCTCAACGATGGGAATAATGATAAAAAGTAAAAAAAGTGCTCTAAACATGAGTAGTCTCGTATAAGTCGATGAAATAAATGTGTGGTTGGCAAGGTCACTTTTCAAGTCTTCTGTCGAGACTCTATAGGCTTTAATCTTGCTATCCGCTAGTATGGGGTTAGAAAAAGAGCACACTAGAAGGTTCACTATGACAACACATTACCGGTTGATCTTCACAACCTGCGCAAATAAAGAAGAAGCCAGAGCCATGGCAGAGCAATTGGTGCAGCTTAAACTTGCTGCGTGTGCAAATATTCTTCCAGAGATTGAGTCTATCTTCTCGTGGCAAGGTGAAATCACGTATGCAAATGAGACCAAGCTGTTAATTAAAACTAAGTCCGAAAAAATGAACCAAGTGATTCAGACGATTAAGAAGCTACACAGCTACGAAGTACCTGAAATTCAGGTCGTCGATGTAACCACTGGCAACTTGGCATATTTTAACTGGATGGATGAGGTACTAGGTTAATGCGAATGCTAATGCGAGTACAGCTGTTACTACTCACGTTGCTATTTAGTTCGTTGAGCTTTGCGAGTAATTCGGTTTTAAGTAGCTTACTTGAACCTTCACAAAACACATTTTTACCTGTTGATGAGGCTTTTAAGGTCGACTTCGACCAACAAGGCAGCACCCTTTTTGTTGGCTGGGACATTGCGCCTGGGTATTACCTTTATAAGCACAAGCTTGAATTTATTGCCAAAGGTGCAGACTTACAAGGGCCAAACGACTTACCCGCAGGGCAGATGATTGAGGATGAATTCTTTGGTCGCACCGAAGTTTATTTTGAGTCTTTAAGCACACTCTCTAAAGTCACCAATATTAGTGATGGCGCTGTCGTAAAAATTCGCTACCAAGGCTGTGCAGAAGCCGGGTTGTGCTACCCACCTGAAGTGATTGAGATACCGCTGACAATGGTTGCCTCAGATACCCAAAGCACCGCGAGTGCAATTGAGAGCATGTCGGATTTTGTTGAGGGCGAACAACAAAGTGAGCTTTCTCTGACCGATAAGCTTGCAAGCCAAAGTCTCATGACAAACTTGCTGTTCTTCTTTGTCGTGGGCATTGGCTTGGCATTCACACCATGCGTATTCCCAATGTTTCCTATTCTATCTAGCTTAATCGCTGGGCAAAAGAATTTATCAACCAGTAAAGCGTTTAGCTTATCGTTTGTGTATGTGCAGGGTATGGCGATTACCTATGCCATTTTAGGGCTGGTAGTGGCATATTTTGGCGGCCATATCCAAGGGTATTTGCAGCATCCTTACGTACTTATTAGCTTTAGTTTGTTGTTTGTGTTGCTTGCCCTTTCGATGTTCGGCTTTTACGACATACGCTTGCCTCAGGGCATGATGGAAAAACTCACCAATGTGAGTAACAAGCAAAAAGGCGGCAATTATGCTGGTGTGTTTTTCATGGGCGTGCTCTCTGGGTTAATTGCATCTCCTTGCACCACCGCACCACTTTCTGCAGCTTTATTGTATGTGGCACAAAGCGGTGACTTTGTAGTTGGAGGCCTGACGCTTTATGCACTGAGTTTAGGCATGGGCTTACCTCTACTACTGTTGGGTACGTCAGGCGGTAAATTACTGCCAAAAGCCGGCGGCTGGATGGAGCAGGTAAAAACCTTGTTCGGCTTCTTGATGCTTTTCGTACCCTTGATCTTGCTTGAGCGTATCTTAGCGTTTGAGATCATTTTGCTCATGGCTGGTTTACTCGCGATTGCTACGGCAATTTATTTGCATCACTGGCAAAGCGGACAAACTCAAGGTGCAGGTAAAACAACCTTATGGAGCTTTGCAATGCTGCTGTTTGTGGGTGGTCTGTTACTCGTGCAAAACTATATTTGGCCAAACACGCCTGCAAACACAGTAAACCAAACGGTACAACCTGCGGGTGGTTCTCAATCGTCAGGCATTAAAACCAAAAAAGATCACTTTGTTCAGGTAGCAGATCTTAAAGAGCTTAACGAGCTGCTGGCAAATACCGATACTCTGGTGATGGTGGACTTGTATGCTGATTGGTGTGTAGCTTGCAAAGAGTTTGAGAATTACACCTTCCCTAAAGAACAAGTACAACAGCAGTTTGAACATTTCACCTTGGTGCAAATAGATTTGACTGAGACCAATGACACCACCATTGAGTTTATGGAAGAGTTCACGGTATTTGGTCTGCCAACGATTATGTTCTTCGATACCAATGACAAAGAGCTATCAACGCTGCGCGTTACTGGCTTTTTAGGTGCTGATGAGTTTGCTGCGCACTTACAAAAAGTACGCGATAAAAGCGCTAACTAAACTGCATTGCCAAAGGCGAGGTGCAACACGCGCTTCGCCTTTTCAAAATCCCTGCCTCCACACCTGCCCGTACATTGGCCCAATGAGTTCTCGAACATAAACATGTTACGTTAGCCTACCGATTTAGCCATTATTTGCGGTTTCTTCTGAGAAAACGCTAAATTTGGCAAAAATGAAGGTAATGCGTTTCGCCACGTGGCTAAATTCAATTTAAATTTGGCAATAAAGTATTATTTTGTTCCCGCACTCGCATGGAGCTCTGGGTGATTAGACCAGTATTTTGCTGCTATTTACCGCGAACTCACTATAATAGTGCGCTAAAGTGAGAAAAGTTTGCTATTCGCAGCTTTTACCCTTAAGTTTATTACAGACATTCGTATAAACACTTATAACTCACAAGATAAAGGATTTTAGTCGCAATATGGCTGCAAAGTTTAAGATTTTAGTTATCAACGGCCCAAACCTAAACATGTTAGGTCGTCGTGAGCCTGAGAAATACGGCTCGAAGACATTGGCAGAAATTACCGATGAGCTAAATCATGCAGCAGCGGCGCTCAATGTTGAACTTGAGCATTTTCAAAGTAACAGTGAAGCAGCCTTAATTGAGCGTATTCATGACGCATGGCAAAGTGTTGATAGCATTATCATCAACCCTGCGGCATTTACGCACACCAGCGTGGCGCTTCGCGACGCATTATTAAGCGTTGCCATTCCTTTCTTTGAAGTGCACCTGAGCAACATTCATCAACGGGAAGCCTTTCGCCATCACTCTTATTTTTCTGATGTGGCGCAAGGTGTGATCTGTGGTTTTGGAGCAATGGGCTATCAATTCGCGCTACAAGCAGCGGTGAGCCGGTTGCAAGATTCGAATTAAAAACTAACTAACAGGCGGGTTTTTCATGGACATTCGCAAAATTAAAAAACTAATCGAACTTGTTGAAGAAACAGGTATTGCTGAACTAGAAATCACTGAAGGTGAAGAGTCAGTACGTATTAATCGTCATAGTCCAGCACCAGTTGCTATGCCACAACAGTACAGCGTTCCTGCTCCAGCAGCTCCTGCACCAGTTGCAGCTCCTGCAGCAGAAGCACCAACAGCAGAGCCTGCTCAACCTACTGGTCACCAAGTTAAGTCACCAATGGTTGGTACTTTCTACTCAGCATCTTCACCTGAAGCTCCTGCATACGTAGAAGTAGGCGCTAAAGTAAATGTAGGTGACACGCTTTGTATCGTTGAAGCTATGAAAATGATGAACCAAATCGAAGCTGACAAAGCTGGTACCGTTAAGGCTATCTTGGTTGAAAATGGCGAGCCAGTAGAGTTCGATCAACCACTTTTCATCATCGAATAATCGCGCAACCTAAACAAGGCATCAACTATGTTAGATAAAGTTGTTATCGCAAACCGAGGTGAAATTGCACTTCGCGTGTTGCGCGCCTGTAAAGAGCTCGGCATTAAAACCGTGGCGGTACACTCTACCGCCGACCGTGACTTAAAACACGTGCTCCTTGCAGATGAGACTATTTGTATTGGTAAACCCGCAGCTTCTGAAAGCTACTTAGACATTCCGCGTATCATCGCGGCAGCTGAAGTAACTGACGCAGTAGCGATTCACCCGGGTTACGGCTTCCTTTCTGAAAACGCTGACTTTGCTGACCAAGTTGAGCAAAGTGGCTTTATCTTTATCGGTCCAAAGGGCGACACGATTCGTCTGATGGGTGACAAAGTATCAGCTATCGAAGCAATGCGTAAAGCGGGTGTTCCGTGTGTACCAGGTTCAGACGGCCCACTAACAGAAGACAACGAGCGCAATATGCAGATCGCTAAGCGCATCGGTTACCCTGTGATCATCAAAGCTGCTGGCGGCGGCGGTGGTCGTGGTATGCGTGTTGTTCGCAGTGAAAAAGAGTTAACTAACTCAATCGCACTTACACAGCAAGAAGCTAAACAGTTCTTCGGTAATGGCATGGTTTACATGGAAAAATTCCTAGAAAACCCACGTCACATTGAAGTTCAAGTACTGGCTGACGGCCAAGGCAATGCTATCCACCTAGGTGAGCGTGACTGTTCAATGCAACGTCGCCACCAAAAGGTTGTTGAAGAAGCGCCTGCGCCGGGTATCACTGCTGAGATGCGTAAGTACATCGGTGATCGTTGTACACGTGCATGTATCGAAATCGGTTATCGTGGTGCGGGTACGTTCGAATTCCTATATGAGAACGGTGAGTTCTACTTTATCGAGATGAATACGCGTATTCAGGTAGAGCACCCAGTGACGGAAATGGTTACAGGCGTTGATCTAATTAAAGAGCAGCTGAAAATTGCTGCAGGTCAGCCTTTATCAATCACTCAGGAAGACGTAGTGATCCGAGGCCACGCTATTGAGTGTCGTATTAACGCGGAAGACCCGAAAACCTTTATCCCTTCTCCGGGTAAAATCACTCGCTTCCACCCTGCGGGCGGTTTAGGTATTCGTTGGGACAGCCACATTTATGCGGATTACACAGTACCACCGCATTATGACTCAATGATTGGTAAGCTGATCTGTTACGGTGAAAACCGTGATGTAGCGATTGCACGTTCACGCAACGCGTTAAACGAGCTAGTGATTGATGGCATTAAGACCAACACTGAACTACACAAGATTATTTTAGCGGACGAGAACTTCAAAAATGGTGGCACAAACATCCACTATCTTGAGAAGAAGCTTGGCCTATAAATAACATGTTAAGCAAAGCAAAAGCCGACCCTGAGTCGGCTTTTTTTGTTTTAATGAACGCGTTAGCGCGGCAATACCAATCAGCATCACAATGTGAACCGATATAGCGTTGTATAAATAACGTGCTAACAAGGAAGTGTTTTCTTACGCCCTTGTTTTAAATGGAAAAGCTTTAGCGAGATGGGCACAATATTTAGCCCGCTAAAATGATTGGCTATTTAGGCTGATTGCTACAAAAACAGACCATCGTTTAATTAGTAAGCGATTGATTTATTCAAACATAAATAATCACCCGCTTGCTAGTGACAAGGCCTCTAAAACTTTTTATACTGCTCGGCGCTTGCTTAAGGATATCTCCTATCCTAGAAAATCATAGTGAGCGTCTAAGATACAAAATGGCCCTATAGCTTAGGTGATGAACGTAAGCTATAGGCTTTGAGAACTGATTTAACATCACTTCGAAAGTGAAGAACGCGAGGTCGTGGATGACCGAGCTGAGTGCAGATCATCATGGACGTGTATACTCCGACTGCACCAATGACAAAAAATGGCCCTATAGCTCAGTTGGTTAGAGCACACGACTCATAATCGTTAGGTCCCTGGTTCGAGTCCAGGTGGGGCCACCATTTTTCCTACTCTTCCATGTTATTAACGACTAACCGAATCCCTTCGGTGCTACCTCTGTGCTACTTTGCAGTATAGGTGAAGTGGACACCACCGCTCATGATGCCTTGGGCCCTTGGAAATACGAGTGACTGATTTCGTATAAAAGAGGCTCTGATGCGCTTCGATAAGGCATAAGTCGATAACAGAGATGAGCTTACTTGCTGAAAGCCACATTAATGACATAATGAAGTCAAATGGTGGGAAAAATGGATTTCATGGATAAAACTGAAGAACAGATCATCACCGATGCTATCGCTTTCGCTAAAGCCAACAAGACGAAAATAGCAAAAGAGCTTACGGATAAGTCTTTTTTTCTCCCAGATGATAAGCCCGTTTCTGTCTTTATGAGCGGCTCCCCTGGTGCGGGTAAAACGGAAGCCTCTAAAGCATTCCTTGAGGAGCTCGGTGATGACTGTGTTATCCGCTTAGATCCGGATGACCTAAGAGAGCGCTTTGATGATTATACAGGTGGCAACTCATACCTTTTCCATAGAGCAGTATCACTGCTTATAGAGAGAGCACTCGACCGTGCTTTCAATAATAAACAATCTTTTCTATTAGATGGTACGCTTTCAAGCTATAAGGTTGCAGAAAAAAACATTGAGCGCTCCTTGCGTAATAAAAGAGCTGTCTTGATTTTATTTGTATATCAGCACCCTGCGCTTGCGTGGGAATTTGTTCAAGCAAGGGAGCAAATAGAAGGCCGTAGGATATTACCAGCAACGTTTATCGATCAGTTTTTTGGCTCACAAGAAGTGATTCGGGAACTAAAAGCAAGATTCGGTAATAAGATAAAAGTAGACTTGCTAGTAAAAAACAATGTGGGCAAAACGCGCTTTTATCACGATAACATCCAAGCGGTAGAACACCATGTTGGTGAAAAATTTACTCGCGAAGAGCTTGAAGTGTTGATAAGATAATCATTCAGCTTAGAATTTTTAAGCCCTGAGAGGACTATAAATGTTAGCTACCTTATTAAAATCAAAGAGTTCGCATAGCTCAAAGCTGTCTGAATTTGTTCTTAACGCTAACTCGAGTGAGAAAAAGAGAGTTTATTCTCACGTAATAGACAAAGCAATTGCTTCCCAAAATCAAATTACCCATCAAAGCAGCCGCCCAAATAAGTAAAGAAGCGCCAACTTAGGCGCTTTTTTATTGCCCATCATAATCTCAACTCCAAGAGCATAAAATAGGTTGCCTTTACAGACATTACATCTGAAGGACCGGCCTTGCTCAACCATCTATCGCAACGCTCAATCTCACTAGGAGGTGCCTAGGAAATTAGTGTCGAGTGAAATAAAAAGTTAGGCGAGCGTGAAATGCAAGTGCTTTGAAAGGGAGTACTTGAAAGGGAGTACTTATTGGATAGGTGAACTCTGCGCAAGGGCGATAAAAGCAAGGTTAGCCACGGGGAGTGGCTAACCTTTTATGGTGCTTAGAATGTGCCTACAAGCGTCAGTTTAGCGTTTGCAGACTCACCTACTGTTGCTTGGTGAGTTGAGTGTGCTGTAGGGAAGTACAACTCATCTGTGAAGTTTTGAACATTCAATTGAATGCGCAGATCATCAGACACATCGTAGTAAGCAGCGGCATCAAAACGCGTGTAGCTTGGCAATACTGCGTTGTTACTATTATTGATGTAGCTCTCATCTTGATACGTCGCACCAATACCAAAGCCAAATACGTCATTCACTTGGTATGAACTCCATACTGAGAAAGTATTCTCAGGTAGCTCGCGTGGTGTTCTGCCCGTTGGGCCATTGCGGTCAACAATTTCGCCATCTAGTGTGCTGTAGTTAAGCGATAGTGACCAATCATCTGTGATGTTGCCAGCCAATTGCATTTCAAAACCAGAGATTTCAGAGTCAATTACATCCAATGTTTCTGGATCGTTGTCTGCAACTTGTGGTGAGCTTTGCGTGTTCTCAAAGATTGCCGCTGTGAAGCTCAAGCCGCGCTCAAAATCCCATTTAAGACCGATTTCACGGTTGGTGTATGAGTCTGGATCCAACTGGTTGTTATTGCCGTTGATATTCGCGTACTGCTCACCGCTTCGTGGTAGGAATGATTCACTGTAGCTTGCGTACAACGAAATGTTTTCTTGTGGCTTATAGATAAGGCCTGCACGTGGCGACACTTCTTCGTCTGTGCGAGTACGAGTTTCTAGAACACTTGGGTCAGCGTTGAATACTTCGATGTCAAAGCGGTCAAAACGTGCGCCAAGAACAACATCAAACTGCTCAGTAATTTCAATTTCATCCTGCATGTACAATGAAACTACATCTAGCTTAACGCGAGTGTCGTCATTTAAATCAGAGAACGCAACGGTGAACTCTTCACCACTGGCGTTCATGCCTGTTAGGCCGTCAAAGTTAAGTGGGCGCTCAACATTGAAATATTCTTTGTCTGAATTAGTGGTGCTAAATACAGGGTTGAAACGGTTTTGATCAGAGTTAGTTTTCACCCACTCACTACCAAACATCAAAGTGTGACCAATGTTGCCTGAGTTTAATTCTGCAATAATGTTACCTGATAAGATAAAGCTATCACGTACCGTGTTATCAACGTAGCCATCTAGCTGCACAACATTTGTTGACTCGTCATAGTTGTTTGCATAGAAGTTCGAGTAAACTTTATCGTAATCACCATAAAACGCGTTTAAGTTACCCTTCACTGAGTCATTAAACTGATGCGAAAGGTTGGCTCTGAACGTGTGAGCTTCGATTTCATGGAAGTTATTTTTAGGGTCTGCAAACACCACATCTTTTAATGACTCAACCGGACGGCCATCTTCACCCGTTGGGATACCACGGTCGATAAATCGCTCATGGTTGATGTATTCATAGCTCACGTCTAAAGCAGTGTCATTATCAAGTTCAAAGTGCATGGTTGGGTTAATGCCCATACGCTCACCGTCGTAAAAATCGCGATGATTCTCTAGCTGTTCGAACATGGCATTAATACGTAGCGCAGAGTTTTCGCTGGTTACAATATTGGTATCAACCTGACCACTGAAACCACCAAACGTGTCCAATGAACCTTGATAACCCGAGAACTGATTGTCTAGCTTCGCTTTCTTTGATACACGGTTTAAGATACCGCCTGTACCACCACGACCAAATAGTAACGCATTAGGGCCGCGCAGAATCTCTACTTGTTCGATGTTGTATAGCGCGCGGAAATATTGCACATCATCACGATTACCATCAATGTAGAAATCAGCTGTTGAGCGAACGCCACGAAATACAATTGAGTCACGGTGACCTTCACCTTGCGAGTTGTTTACGCCCGGTGTGTAATCAATAATTTGCCCAATGCTGTTAATACCACGCTCAGTGATTTCTTCTGATGTCATGATTGATAGGCTTTGAGGTACATCAATGATAGGAGTTGGTGTTTTTACTGAGTTAGACTCATTAATCGATAAGTAGCGGCCTTCAACAACAATCTTTTCAAAATCACCACTTTCAGCCAAAACGTTTTGGCTAAGAGCTAAGGCAGCAGCAACACAAGTCAATTTAAACTTCACAACTCAATCCTCTTATATTTTTCGCTTATAGCTACTCGCTAGATGAATCAGCTACGGCGATGTCATTAGTATTTTAACTGGCGAGGATCTTAATGATAATAATTACTATTTACAACATTATTAACGAAAAAAGATAGATCATTATGTTATATGTATCTAATCAAATAGAATTAATACTTATATTTATGTGGTAGCGTGGTACCGATGAGAAGCGTGGTTTTCGTGGCGCGAGCATACTTATAGAGACCCAGTTAGACCTAGGGCGTGTTGACCTTTGCTGTTTTTTTACAGCAGTCATTGGGGTATTTTGGCAAGGCAGAGCCTGCGTCGCATAGTCATTCTATGTAAGTCAGGTGATAACGCAGACAAAATCAAAAGCCCGCCGTAAACGCCTTTAAACACGGCATTGATAGTATGAGTATCAATACCAAGAGCTCTTTTACACTGCGCTCAGCAATAGAAGGTGCCCTGTGTTATGAGGAATATATGAAACAGATAGAAAAAAGCGCCACATTGGCGCTTTTCTCAAAACTGGTAACGGGCGCTAAGCCACACTGCATCGGATTCGTCTTTATCAAAGTTGATGCGCTCCCAGCTCAGACCAACGCGCCACTCTTGCGACAGCCGATACTCCCCTTTGATACCCAAAAACATATCAGTGCCACTGATTTTATCTCGACCTTTGAGCTCTCCCACATTAGTGGTTTTGAACTTCCCTTGCCAATCAAACAGACCTAGTTGTGGCGCAATAGTGAAATCATCATTGATGTAAAAGTGATAGCCAAGCGCAATAAATAGCCCATCACCGGACTCTGGGTGAATCTTTCTTATCTCATCAAAAAAAGCAACTTCATCGTCATAAGTCGCACTAATATTGATTTGCACTTCACCAATGTCTTTGTAGCCACCTTGCAAATACCAATGTTGATTAAAATCATAACCAAGGTACAAAGATACAGCCATGTCGCTGTTGTCCAACGCAGTCACACTTGCGTCTAAGCCGACGTTAGCAAACTGCCTATCGATACTGCCAATAGATGCATCACTACTGGCGTAACCGATTGCTCCGCCGACATACCACTTTTTGTCTTCGTCGCTCTGTGCTGATAGCGCCGGTGTTGATACCACCAGCAACACTGTGCTGATAAGTGACGCACGCCCAAACGGCTTTAACTTAGTGCGAGTGATAACCCGGTTGTTGTTCATCATATCCATTCTCCAAAGCGGCGTATGTTCGCGACACGCCTATGAGCAACGCATCGCCAAATACCAACCAGACATAACAGTAACCACCACATACCCAATGCTCCCCCCCCTTTGGTGACGATGTCGTCAGTTTGTGTTGGTGGTTCAGGTGTAACCTCGGTGGCTGTGATCGTAACGGTTACGACTGCACTTGCAGTCCCGCCTTGACCGTCACCTATAGCATAGGTAATTTCGTCGCTACCGACATATCCCGCTAATGGGGTGTATACCAATTCGCTGCTCTGGTTGATTTGCACCGAGCCAAGCTGCGCTGACGCTGCCAACACTGTTAAATTGTCACCGTCTGGGTCGCTGTCATTGGTAATGACATCAATCGTGACACTGGTGTCTTGTTCAATCGACACTTCGTCATTGAGCGCCACAGGTAGCTGATTCGCACTGATAAGAACAGCCACACCGCCTGGGTCAACAATGGTGCCATTAGCTTGGCCATCTGCATCATTAGGGCCGCCATCTTCAATAGTTAGCTGCACACACCAGTGGCCCGCGTTTAATCCTGCTTGCCAATCACTGCTCCCTGGAGGCGGACAGAAACCTTTATCCCCAGAGGCACTATGAAGCTGATTATTATCGTCTTCCATAAAGGTGAACCAACCAGCTTTAGCCGTAAACTTACGATATACAGCTAGCTCAGGAATGATCTGTCTTTGTGGAATGGTGATTTTATAACTGCTGCCAAACTCAGGTAAGCCACGGGCAATAAAGTCGAATACACCATCTACATGATCCGCCTCGTCGTCAGGCGTCAAATCATCACCTGGCTTGTTGATGTCTCCATCTGACAATTGTGCCCCTTTAAACTCGCCACTATGCGCATAGAAGCCAACGCGCAGACACACCCCAGGCTCACCTTCAACCAAGAATGCATCTTGTTCAGAGCCCTGCTCCATCAGCACATTACACTCATCTCTAGAGTCAAGGTAATCAGGAATGCCATCTTCATCTGCGTCGGCAAAGCCTTCAATATCATCAGGCAGCAAATCCCCATCGCTGTCTTGAGAACCCGGTTCAGGCAACTGCGCAACAACATCAAAGTACAAGTCTACTGTTTGCGATAATGCAGGAGCACCATCGTCAGTGACTGTCACTTGCACAACATAGAGGCCCTCTGGCATCAAACTTGGGTCAATCGTAAAGGTGCTATTCTGTGCATCGATATCAACAGCTTCACCTCTTAGCATCTGCCATTGATAGCTGTGTGTGTCAGACACATTAGGATCAAACACGTCCGCTGTAATAACGGCAGCCCCTTCACTTTGACTAATGGTCAAGCGCTCTTTGGTATTTTGCTCCATGATTAGTTCCACCCGCGGAGCGATATTACCTTCGGTGATAGTCATCACATGTTCGCGTTTGATACCTAAGTTACTCGCATCTGTTAGTGTAACAATCAGAGTTTCATCTTCTTCACTGATTGCATCTTCTAGGATAGAGACATTAATAACGCCTTGAGTACCCTCGTTAATAACTACTACACCCGATGCCAAGGTATGGTCGCTACTATCGCTGGTGCCAGACACGGTGTAGGGGATCTCCAACGGATAGCTTGGCGAGTAACCGTTGAGGTAGACACCAATTTGCACATTCATTCCTTCGGCAACAAACTGATCCTTAGCCAGCGATACAAGTGGTCTAACATATACAAGCTGCTCAGCGGTAGACACGTTACCGTCTGCATCGGTAGCTTGCCACAGCGCATAGTTAACGCCTGGTTCAAAGTATAATGAGCCACTCACAAATGACACAGGCAATGGGTTACCATTACGATCACGTGCTGATGCTACACCCAAATCTACTTTGGTATACAAAGCATTAGCATCAACAGTTACCGAATTAGGCGCTGTTACCACAGGCCCTTGCCCATCACCAATAACTGTTACGCTAACCACTGCTGTATCATAATCACCGCGCTCATTGCGCACCAGATAGCGAATAATCACGGTGCCGCTAAAGCCCGTCGGCGGTATGAATTGCACCTGAGAATCAACAATAGCGACCTCACCATAGGTGCTCGAAACAGATACTAGGGTTAAGGCGCTACCATCAGCACTGGTGTCGTTTGCTAGTACATCGAGCAATGAGCCACTATTTGCAGCCACCTCAAACTCATCGTCTACAGCGTTTACAGCTGGCTCAGCTTCGTTAACGATAATAGACACGGTTGCAATTGCCGAATCTTCAAATCCATCATTGACGTGATAGGTAAAGCTATCTTCACCAAAGAAACCTGGATTTGGTGTATATATCCAGCTTCTTGCAGAGCCTGACAACATGCCATTTTCTGGCTGAGTATCAATTATGTAAGTGAGAACATCACCATCAATATCTGTACCTTCAAGAGTGATGGGCAGTGCTTGATCTTGTGTAGTCACTAACGATAGCGGCAATGCCACTGGCGCATCGTCTACCGGACTCACTGTAATGGTGACCGTGGCAATATTAGACGTCGCACCTTGGTCATCAACTGCACTGAAGGCAAAGCTGTCTATACCAAAGAAGTTGGTATCTGGGGTATAAACAAGCTCAGGCGCGTTGCCAGAAAGGACACCATGACTAGGCTGAATATCAACGAGGTAGAAAGCAATCGCACCATCAACATCCGAAGCACTAAGAACAATACTTGAACTCGTATCTTCCAATGTTGTGATGCTCTGGTCTTGAGCAAATGGCGCGTCATTCACCGCCGTGATGGTTAACGTCACAGTGGCGATGTTACTCGCTAATCCGTTGTTATCATCCACTTGATAGGTAAATTCATCAGCACCGTTATACTCAGGCGCAGGTGCGTATCGTACTAACCCAGTTGCCGTATCAACGGATACAGAGCCAAATTGTGGTGCCGTTAATATAGTGAGCGAACTCGGGTTCAGCGTCCCATCAACATCGATATCATTACCCAGTACATTGATATCAAGCGGCGCATCCAGTTCTTCATGCACAATCACGTCGTTACGTGCCATTGGGGCGTCATTCACCGCATTAATGGTGATAGTCACGGTTGCTGGGTTCGAATGCAATGGCGGCTCTGACGGTGATGCATTGCCAGTATCATCAGCGAAGTACACAAAACTGTCTGTGCCAAAATAATCTTGCGCTGGGGTATAGGTGATCACACCGCTAGCCGCATCAATTGCCACGCTGCCATGCTCTGGCTGCTCAATAACATGCACCGTCTCTGGGTTTGGTTGACCATCTTCGATATCCGTATCATTGGCAAGCACGTTTATCTCAACAGCAATATCTTCATTGGTTTGCGCAATATCGTCTAATGCGACTGGCGCATCATTAATACCAGTGACTGTCACATAAACGGTGGCAATATTGCTTTCAAGGCCCTGTGAATCGGCCACTTTATAGGTAAAGGTATCGTTACCTACAAAATCCGGCTCAGGGATAAAATTGAGCTCGCCATCAACAAGACTAACTGCTCCGTGGCTAGGTTGTGCGGTGATAACAATACTGTTGCTATTAAGCGTATCACCATCAACATCTATGTCATTAACCAACACATTGATGTTAGTGGCTGTATCTTCTGGCATGGCTACGGCATCAGACTTAGCAATTGGCGCATCATTTACTGCACCAACATCAATGCTGACCGTTGCTTCATTAGAGGTTAGATCGGTACTGTCTTTCACCCGATACCTGAAGCTATCAGCGCCATTAAAGTTTTCGTCTGGGGTGTAAAATACCAGTCCGGTCGTTGGCGTAACAGACAACTGGCCATTCGCTGGCTGTACAGTGATCAACACACTTGAAGGTACAATATTACTCTCTGAATCAAAGTCATTGTCCAGAATATTGATCACAACTTGAGTGTCTTCCGGTGACGTTGCACTGTCATTAACAGCAATAGGCGCATCATCAACAGGATTAACGGTAACAGTAATGGTCGCTGCGCTTGAGATACCACCATCGTTATCAGTCACTGTGAATGTGAACGAGTCTACACCATTGAAATTATCAAACGGGGTATAAGTCACATTAGGTGCTGTGCCACTTACATCACCATTACTTGGCTGGGTTGCAATGTTATAGCCGGTGATGGAACCATCGCTGTCGCTGCCCGATAAGGTAATGGCAAGCGCCGAATCCTCGTTGGTCACCACATTTTGGGCAACGGCTGATGGCAAGTCGTTCACCGCGCCAACTGTCACCAATACGGTTGCGCTGGCAGTCCCGCCGTTACCATCTGATACGGTATACGTTATTGTCACCGTACCAAAGAAGTCAGGCACAGGCGTATAGTTCAATGTTCCATCTGAATTAATGCTGACTTGACCAGATGAGGCCTGAGCTGCAGTTACACTGAGCGTGTCACCATCAATATCACTGTCGTTACTCAAAACATCTATGGTGTTATTGAGGCTGTCTTCTGCCACTGTTGCACTATCATCTTGTGCGACTGGAGCATCATTGATTGCGCTGACAGTGATCGTTACGGTTGCCGTTTGGGTGCCACCATTGCTATCTGAGACCGTGTAAGTGATAGTCACTACGCCGTTAAAGTCAGGTGCTGGTGTAAAGGTCAGCGTACCATCTGAATTGATGCTCACTTGCCCTGAAGTTGCAGTTGCCTCAGTTACTTGCAGTGCATCACCATCTATATCGCTGTCATTGCTCAGTACATCAATAATGTTGGCAGTGCTATCTTCGGCCACTGTAACGGCGTCATCTTGGGCAATTGGAGTATCATTAACAGCATTGACAGTAATTGTGACAGTGCTTGCTTGCGATGCGGCGCCTTCGTTATCAATGGCAACAAAACTGAAGCTGTCTGCACCGTTGAAATTAGTATTCGGCGTATACACTAAGTTAGCGCCACTGCCAGAGAGCTGCCCAAAGCTTGGCTGCGTCTGTACACTATAGAAATCCACAGTACCGTCTACATCGGTGGCTTCGAGTACAATATTCAAACTTGTATCTTCATCTGTGCTCACAGACTGTTCTAGCGCCACTGGCGCGTCATTGACCGGCGTAATAGTGAGAAGTACATCGGCTACGTTACTCAATACGCCATTGTCGTCTGCCACTTGATAAGAGAAGGTATCATCACCGTTATATTCAGGAGCAGGGGTATACTTAACCAGCCCAGTAACGGTATCAACCGTCAACGTACCGAATTGTGGTTGAGTGATAATTGCCAATGAAGAAATATCAATTACACCATCTACATCAACATCATTACCAAGGACATTAATTCCGATTGGTTGATCGATTTCTTCATGAATAACAACATCATCAGCGGCGCGTGGCGCATCATTTATCGGATTAACAGTGATGGTCACGGTTGCTGGGTTTGAATGCAGCGGAGGCTCTACCGGTGACGTATTCCCTGTATCATCAACGAAGTAAACAAAGCTGTCAGTGCCAAAGTAATCGGCCTCAGGCGTGTAAGTTACCGCACCTGTAGTACTGTTGACTGTCACAGAGCCATGCTGTGGCGCCTGTATTACTTGCACAGTGCTAGAGTTTGGTTGGCCATCCTCAATATCAGTGTCATTACTTAACACCTCAATTTCAATCGCAGTGTCTTCATCAGTAGTTGCGGTATCATCAATGGCTGTAGGCTGATCATTAATGCCTACAACGGTTAGATAAACGGTTGCGATATTACTGTTGAGGCCCTGATCATCCGAGACTTGATATTCAAACGTATCGTTACCTGCATAATTGGCATCTGGCGTAAAGGTGAGAGTACCGTCAGCATAACTCAGTGAGCCATTAGCTGGCTGGCTCACAACCGTTACATTGTCAGCAAGTAACGCTGCACCGTCTATGTCCGAATCATTGACTAACACATTAATTTGCAGCGCGGTGTCCTCATCAGTACTGAGGGCATCGTTATTGGCAACCGGTGCATCATTCACCGCGCCAATATCAATGGCGACAGTCGCTATATTCGAGGTCAAGTTACCATTATCATTAACTTGGTAAGTAAAGCTGTCCGCACCATTGTAATTGGCATTCGGAGTGTAAATGACACGTCCGGTTGTTGGTGCAATTATTACCGAGCCATTGGTGGGCTGCTGAATAATAACTAAACTCGACGGCGTTAACGCATTTTCTGCATCTATATCATTCGCTAACACTTCAATCAGAGTTTGGGTGTCTTCTAATGTTGATACATTATCATCAACCGCGATAGGCGCATCATTAACCGCCGTCACAGTAATAGCCACTGTCCCCACTGCCGATGTGGTGCCTTGGTCATCGGTTACAGTGAAGGTGAAAGAATCCGCGCCGTTAAAATCTGTGCTTGGCGTGTAAGTCAGATTTGGTGCTGTTCCAGTTAAAGTTCCGTTAGACGGAGCTGTAACCACGGTATAGCTTGCAATCGAGCCATCAATATCAGCGCCAGCAAGCGTCACATTCAACGCCGTATCTTCTGCTGTGGACAGCGTTTGTGATGTCGCAATAGGTGCATCATTGACGGCTGTCACTGTGACCGAAATGATGGCTGCAGCAGAGGCTAGACCGCCGTTATCTGTCACAGTAAAGGTAAATGAATCTGCTCCACTGAATTCGGCACTTGGTGTGTAGTTCAAGTTCGGTGCTGTGCCACTCAAGGTGCCACTACTTGGCCCAGTTACCACAGCGTAACTGGCAATGGTGCCATCCACATCGAGGCCGCTTAATGTCACTGCTAGAGCAGCATCCTCTGTAGTGGTGACGCTTTGTGCAGTGGCAATAGGCGCATCGTTCACTGAGTTAACAGTGATGCTTACGGTTGCCGCTACTGAAGTTGCGCCTTGGTTGTCGGTAACGGTGAAAGTAAATGAATCACTACCATTGTAATTACCGTTTGGCGTATAGGTGAGGTTAGGCACTGTGCCACTCAAGGTGCCATTAGCTGGTGCATTGACCACTGCATAACTCACTATGGAGCCGTCAATATCTGTTCCGGCTAAGGTCACGGCTACAGCACTATCTTCATTTGTCGACACGGTTTGTGCAGTTGCAACCGGTAGATCATTAACCGAGTTCACCGTGATGCTGATGGTCGCCGTGTTAGAAGTCAAAACGCCATCAGAAACGGTAAATGTAAAGCTATCTCCGCCATTGAAATTTGCGCTTGGCGTGTAAGTCAGATTAGGAGCAGTCCCGGTTAAGGTGCCACTACTGGGTTGCGTTGCCACAGTGTAGCTCAGGTTATCACCGTCGACATCAGAGCCCGTTAAGGTAACGCTAATCGCGCTATCCTCGTTGACGGAAACACTCTGGTTATCGGCCACTGGGGCTTCATTGACATCAGTAACAGAGACTGTGATATCTGCCGTCGATGTGAGTGAGCCATCGCTTACGGTTATCGTCAATGTATACGATGCGGTGGTTTCAAAATCCAGTGCCCCAATCAGAGTAATTACCCCTGTATTAGCATCTATGGCAAACAGACCTGCGCCATTACCTGCACTAATGCTATAAGTCACAGCATCACCGTTATCATCACCGGATACTACTGTGCCTATCACGGTCGATGTCGCTGCATTCTCGGCCACAGTGAAAATCTCTGGGCGTGCCCAAGGCGCCACATTAATGAATTTACCAAAGCGCACGGTTGCCGTTTGCCCAGCCTCAGCATATAGCTGAATGCTCGTTACTGTTGTATCGGTATACCCTGACAAAGCGGAAATCGATACCGTATTGAGTCCGGGGGTTATGCCGCTTAAACGTACTAGCCCATTGACATCTGAAACACCGGTCTCGCCTGATAGCATAGAAACCGTAGCTCCGGCCAAAGGCGTTTCCTCACCGTCTTGAACGCCATTCCCATTCGCATCGCTAAATACGTAACCCAGAACCGTAGCATCTGGCTGTAAACCGTAGTTACTACTGCCATCATAAGCAGTCATATCAATAGTTTCAGGGTTGTTGTTAGTGGTCACTGCATATCCATTTGGCACCGCCGCCGACAGACTCAGACCACTGCCGCTCACTTTAACGAACTCAAAACTGCCACTGTTACTTGAGAGTGTGTCGACAAAGCCTGTGAGGCTCATCACAACGCCGGGTAAGCTTTGCTCTAGCGCATCTTGGGCACCATTGGCGTCTATATCCTCAAAAACAGTGCCTGCAACGACCCCTTGGAACTGATCGCCAAATGTCGCAGCTCTATCAGCACGACCATTAGCATCTAGGGTTACGGTAATGTTATTTGTGGTAGTACTTACATAGTTGGTCGGGTCTGTTTCAACTACTTCATAGGCTTGATTCGCTGTCAGCCCAGTGAAACTGTAATGACCATTAATAAGAGAGGTCGTTGTCGCACCACCATCAAGTGTGAGGGTTACGCCACCAATACCTTCCTCACCCGCATCACGGCGTAAATTACCATTGAGATCATGATAGATTTCACCATCAATAGTTCCTGATATCTTAACCCCGAACTGCAGGCCTGCATTGACATTAGTATCACTGATGGTTACAGACTGACTCTCTTGAGTGGTGGAAACAAATCCTGTTGGCACAGTCATCGTCAGTGTGTAACCGCCATCTGCAAGATTGCCAAAGTAGAAGCTACCATCTGATTGCGTTGTGTCGACTACTGGTCCTGAGGTTATGGTCATAGTCATACCATTAACGCCAGGCTCACCGGGATCTAATTTGCCATTGGCATTAAGATCATTAAATACCAAGCCAGTTACCACGCCCTGCTTCATATCAGCAAAGTTCGCGATAGTCTGGGTACTGGGTAATGTTACGTTCTTAGAATTTGAGCTTACACTGACATAACCAAGCGGGTCTGTCTCTTCAATGCGATAGCGTCCCTCAGGTAAAGTAGCCTCGTAGAAACCATCAGCATTAGTGCGAACTGCAGTAACAATGTCACCAGGTTGATAGCTTGTGCCACTAATCGAAATGGCGCTATTACCTTGGTTATAAATAGTGATGGTGACAAACTGCAAACCTTGCTCACCATCATCGACTCGACTGTTACCATTGTCATCACTGAAAACAAATCCCGATACTTTACCCTCTAAAACATCACCAAAGTTAATGACCGAACTACCACCAGAACCAAACGACGTTGGCAACAAGTCACTGGTAGTGCTGGCATATCCAGCAAGGTTCGATTGAGCAACATAATATTTAGTGTTCGGTGTTAAACCAGTGATTCGGTATGAACCATCGCTTCCTGTAGTAGCACTACCTACCACGGTGTCGGCTTCATTAGTCACCGTGATACTCACTCCTGACAACCCTGACTCAGAACTGTCTTTGGTCGCATCGCCGTCTTTGTCGTTGTAGACCACGCCCGATATTTCACCGGCCTTGACCACACCAAAACTGACAGACAAATTGGAGCCGCTAGTATAGTTTACGCTTACATTGACCGCTGAGCTGGCAACATAACCAGCAGGCACTGCGGCTTGTGTAACGGTATAAGGGCCATCGGCCTTGGCGGTAAAATCGATGGTGAGGAAACCACCACCAGCAGTATTACCTTGGCTAACGTTATCCAATTCAATACCAGCGCCATCAATACCAGACTCCCCAGCATCATAGAAGCCGTCACCGTCGAGGTCTTCATAGACGAAAACGGTTATTTCAGAGATGGCTCGCACAGGTATATCAATGGCTGCTGTCGCCGCGCCCTGTACCGTGACATTTTTAGTAAGCTGAGTAACCCCAGCTGATGCTGTATTTTGAATTCGATAATTACCTGCTGCTAGGTTTGTAACACCATAGCTATCGCCATTATCGGTAAAGGTGTAGTCTGTACCAGCGACAAGCTGCACACCTGCTTCGGTGAAAATATCAATGCTTTGAGTACTGTGTGCACTTTCAACAGCGCTTTGATAAAAATCGTCGCCATTACTATCTACAAAAACACTTCCTGCAATACTGCCTACTGGCGCTGCAAAACCGCCATTAACAGCTTCAAACGTATCTGGCGGTACATCACGGAAACCCTGCCAGTCTTTTTGCAATGGGTCGGTATTCGACGCTGATGACGAATAGAACACACCAATACCCACATTCGCATCATAGTTAGCGAAGCCATCAGGGAAATCGTCCACAGGAATTCGTACGTCAAGGAAGAAGTCATAACTGCTGCCGCACACAACCGACTGATCTTCTGTGATAGTCACAACTGATGTTGCTTGTTCTGCACTGGTTGCATTAGAGCCCGCTGCAATATAAGAATTTACCGCAGCACCATCGTCAATCGTGAAGTTGTTGTTATCGTCTTGATACATCCACACCCTATCGACTAGGTTCGACGCAAAGGTACCGTCAACATCAATGATGTAGTCGTTACTGCCATCGTTTTCGATATCGATCATGAAGTTCCAATGCGAGCTGATTAGCCCAGAACCGTTACGGCCACGCTCAGAAGGGTTTGCATCCAAACGCATACGCATTACGAGGTATGCATCATTGGTGGTATTTAGGTCGGTATCTGTATCTTCATACTTAATCCATGTACTTGGTTGATTGCCTGGGGTTGCCCCATCCGCTGAACAAGAACTAATGTCAATTTGTGTTGGTTGCACAGACGCACCGCCATTAGTTGGGTCACTCGAGCCTTCATGGTCATATACCGGCAAACCACTGACGGTATAAGGTATAAAGTTATTGATAGCTGAAGCCCCACCCGCTGCTGGGTCTCCAGGCTCGGGCTGAGCATTAACAATTACTTTGATAGACAACGTGTCTGACTCTGTGCCATCGCTGACGGTGAGCTCAAAGTAATCAACCCCGTAGTAATCAGCATCCGGGGTGTAATCTAAGGTAGCTGGGCTGCTGCCAGTTCCTGATACCAATGCAGTACCGTGTAAGCCGTCGCGACTAAGCGTCCAAGTAAGCGTGTCACCATCAAGATCACTAGCCACAACACTGGGTGATACCCAAGCTGTAGGGCTTTCATCTTCATCTATGGTTATCGTGAGCGGGCTGTTTTGAGCTATCACAGGAGGTGCATTTAAAGGGTTACCACCATTAGCAACTTCATCACCATCGGAAATGCCATCGCCATCGGTATCAACAACCAGAGGGTTTGTGCCAAGTGTTAACTCATCACTATCGCTAAGGCCATCATTATCATCATCCGTGTCGGTAATATCAGGTTCACCATCGCCATCGGTATCAATCAAAGGATCCATTGAGCCGGTCCAAACAGAAAACCCATCTAAACCAGACAAGGTCATGGTATTCGCTGTTGTATCAAGCACAGTTGCACTTTGGCTTGTCCATGTCGCACCACTATCTGTTGACTTATACAAGAGTAAAAAGTCTTCGTTGATACTATTGAGCTCGGTATCGTCATACTCAAACACCAGTGTTGCATTTAAGCCGGTATTCGTAGTGGGTGTGATGTTATATTGGCGCTTAATACTAACGGGATCTGTCAATGCCGCGTGGCTACGGGTTATTGTGGTAACGCCCATATTCGCAGTCGTCGTAAGTATGGCGCCCAGACCACCAACGTTTTCTGAGCTGATATTGCTTAATGCCCGAGTTGTAGTGATGCCGCCAAACTCGAGAGAATCGCTGATCAGTGCAGCTTCAAACAAGGTAGCAGTAGCTCCCAACGTAATTGTTTGACCATTTAAGTCGATATTACTATTTACAAAAAGATTGTTGGCAACCGTAAAGCCGGTGTTAATGGTCAGTACCGCGCTGTTTGACAGATACATATCATCAAACGCAATAGTGCCGCCCGTAAATATTGATGACGCATTAAAGCTTGGTGCATTTACAACACTCCCTGGCTGATCTCCTCCCGCTGAATCCAAGACGTCCCCATCAAGTTTATAGTAACCAACCAATCCACTCTCAGAGCCACTTAGTGTACGCTTCATGTTGTCGCGAATATCCCCCAGAGTTCGGGCGCTATCCCAAATTCTAAGTTCATCGATATCACCCGCGTAATAAAGGCTTTGTGGTGTAACGTACCAAGTGTTTCCTATTAGCATGGTTGCCAAAGACACTACGTACTCCGATGTTGTAGAGGCCGCCTCAATTTCTCCGTTGATATACAGGGTCACTTTGCCTGCGCTTGTAAACGTGACGGCAACATGAGTCCACTGCCCCGTTGGAATAGATTCAGTGCTGGATAAACTTAACGAACTCTCTGCAGAGCTTGCATTACTCATGTATATGTTGAGTTTGTCGCCGAGGAGCCTAAACTGCACATCAGCGGAATTGTCCGCTTTACCAAAACCGGCAATAACCTGCGTATCCGCTAAATCTGCGGGCTTAATCCACGCCTCTATCGTCGCCGTATTAGTATTACCAATATCAGCCAATGGGCTTGGTGTGACGTTGACGTACTGCGTAGTACCATTAAGCGTGATGGCACTGCCCGTGCTATATGCACTCGCAGCACTCATAATGGGCTGGTTAGCGGTGGTATAAATACCAATATTATCTTGCTCTATGGGTACGTTTTTGAGGCTCCAGTTACTCGGATCATGCCAATTTGTGCTGATACCCACCCAGTTGTTGAAGGCGGTGGAAGGCACCCAAGAGTGGAGCGTATCCATGTTAGTAAGGGTACCATTGGCACCAGTTACACTGGAGTCCACGGCTGTACCACCTGCACCATCATCTAACCGGTAATAAGCAACTAGATTGGCTTCATCCCCCTGTAGTTGCTGCATCATGAACGTACGAAGCTCTTCTTCAGAGCGGGCATCATCCCAGATGCGAACTTCATCGATCTGGCCTGGGAAGTAATCACCTCCTAGTGAGTGGCTACCAATGGTGAGATTTTTTTCAGCTAAACCACTTTTGTCTGCCATAGCGCCTGAAGTTTGAGTGCCTCTTAGTACGCCATCGATGTAAATACTAATATTGGCCCCATCATAAACACCCGCAATATGGTGCCAACGACCTACTTCAAGCGTTGATTCGCTGAATACATCCCAAGGCGCGACCTCACGGTGAAATTTAACCGTTAAATCATTATTTACTGCTAAAAACCAAAGCTCTCGTTGTCCACCACCTGGGGAAAACTTCGACAAAATATACCCAGTTGAAGCTGGCGCAGAGTCGAGCTTCACCCAAGCTTCCACTGAAAACAGTTGAGCAACTTGGAAATCAGCAACCCCTGTACCGACGTTGACATAGTCATTCACACCATCAAAAGCGAGTGCTAGTGCGGCGCCAGCCGTGTTCCTGTTAACTTCCAAACGATCTGCTATGCCGCTGCTGTCAGCGTCAGCAACCCCTTCAATGCTATCGGGAATATTGTCATTGTCTGAGTCGGTATCAATGTAATCGGCAATGCCATCACCATCGGTGTCAGTACTGGCAGTGCCAGTATTACTATAACCTTCATCAAAATCGCTAATGCCGTCATTATCGCTGTCAGCAGTAGTCACATCCGCGGCAGTCCAACTAGAAAAGCCAGATAACCCAGTAACTGTCAGGGTATTATTAGTGTCATCAAGTGTGGCCTCTACTCCTTGCCATGTTGAACCTGAGTCAGTGGACTTATATAAACCCAGATCGGTTTCCGTGATGCCATTAAGTTCATTGTCGTTGTAATTAAGCACCAGCGTCGCATTCAAGCTGCTGTTATTGGTAGGGCTAATATCATAGGCACGATTGATGCTGACAGGGTCACTCAGGGCGCCATGAGAGCGGGTTATGGTAGTGCTTCCCATATTCGCAGTGGTCGTTAACAACGCCTTTAACCCTGCGACATCTTCTGCACTGATATTTGCAAGCTCACGAGTTGCC
Source organism: Pseudoalteromonas maris (assembly GCF_049257235.1). NCBI lineage: Bacteria > Pseudomonadati > Pseudomonadota > Gammaproteobacteria > Alteromonadales > Pseudoalteromonadaceae > Pseudoalteromonas > Pseudoalteromonas maris. The sequence goes on along the minus strand of NZ_JBMMUF010000004.1, from coordinate 139,028 downwards.
ACAATACCACCACTGCCCACAGAGTCAGTGAATAAGCCAGCCATTTCATACAAGTACCCCGTTTCGCCTAAGTCAACGGTGTTTCCGTTGAGGTCGAGGTTGTTATCCAAAAACAAATGACCGTTAACATCTATCGATGTATTCAGTGTGGGCGTAGCAGTAGACTGGACAAAAAGATGATGCACTGCAGGATTACCAATATACGCGGTTGACGTAACCCAGTCACTGTCATCCATGAACGTTAAGGTACCGTTGTTTCCATTCGCAGTGAGGTCTGTCAGAGTGGTTCCTGAACCCTCATCGAATTTGTAATACGCTATCAACCCCGCTTCAGAACCACTCAAGGTAACATTCATGGTGTCACGGATCTGAGCTTCAGTCCGCGCGATATTCCAAATACGAACATCATCGAGTTTACCCTCATGTTTGTATGTAGAGGGCGGCGGATAGCCTCCTATGCTGAGCCCATTAGCATTGCTACCCGTATCGGTATCAACACCACTACCCACAAAGATACCGTTTACGTAAATATTTACATTGCCACTGCCATCGCGGGATGCAGCAATATGATTCCATTGGTTATCTTTAAGCGCACCGGTGACAATCGTATCAGCGCCGGCAGATGTTGTTGTGCCATCACCGAAGTACATGGCAATATTTCCGGTGCTGCCCGTTTCTAAAGAAAACACACCATCTTTGGTGACTACAGCCGAGCCGTCAGGGTCGATACCCCACACCCATACTTCAATCGTCATGGCACTCAAACCATCAAGGATGTCGGCATCAGCAAAGGAGATATAATCATCAACGCCGTCAAAATCTAATGCACTTCCGGCTGCTCCTGAGCCATTTGCAGCTATTGTGGGACTGTTTATCGAAGCGTAAATGCCAACATTATCTGAATGCACGGGCACATTACCCAAACTCCAGTTCGCCGCATCGTTCCAATCTGTTGAGTTATCAAGCCAAGAGTTAAACGCGCGAGTGTCTATCCAATTACTGTCACTGCCAGTGAGGGTGCCATTGAGACCATTACCCGATACATCACTGACAAATGTGCCGCTGTCGTGCTCAAAGGTATAGTAAGCGACCAACCCCACCGAGTCGGCTGGTACAGTACGCATCATGTTTTCGCGGATTTGCTGCTCTGTGCGTGTGGTGCTCCATACCCGCAATTCATCCATACTACCAACGAACGGACTGCTACCATCGTAGTAACGACCAATTAACGCATTGACGCCAGAATTTGGAATGGTCAGATTTAACCCTGTTCCTACTGTGACGCAGTTTTGTACTTCTTCTTCAACACCGTCGATAAAAATACGAATGCCTACCCCGCTCTCAAACATCGCTGCAACATGATGCCATTTGCCATCGGCATTGGGGTCAGTTTGCGAGGTGCAGCGATAATGATTAGCAGTATCAGAAATATGCAGCATGAAGGCGTTATTACGGTAACGAAGCCCCCAAAGCAGCTGCACTGTAGCAGTAGAGTTATTATGACGCGTTATAATGTCACCATTAGCACTGCTATCGACTTTAAACCAACCTTCGATAGTTATGGTATTGCTAATATCAGCCCAACCGGATGTGGGCAAGGTCACGTATTGACTTGCACCATTAATCTTTAATGCTTTGGGTAATGATGCACTACTTTGACGATACACCACGTTGATACTTGAGGTAAAAGACAATCCGGAGCCATCGGAATTATAGAATGCACTGCCAGCGCCACCTGCAACTAGCCCCCCCAAACCAAATGAGTCATAATAATCACCAGTATAAACAGTGATTCTTCCACCACTGCCAACACTAAGATTACCCGAATTTAAAATAACATTACCGCCACTACTATCCCCTGCACCTGCAGCGTCACCGGCATTAAGCACGATAGCGGTACTATTTGTTGATGTAGTGGTAATATCCGCGCCAATTATAATATCTCCACTTTGTGTGCTGATATTAATATCTGCGCTACCAGCATCAAGTGCCCCATTAACGGTTATCGCCTCTGCGCCATCAGCATGATCCGTTTTATTAGAAATATAATTAACGCTACCACCAGTAGTGACCGTGCCAGACTGGATAATATCTGAGCCATAAACAGTGAACGTACCACCTAAGTTTGTATCTCCGGAGATAAGTACACCAGACTCGTTTGTTGCCTTTCCTATCACAACACCAGCCATGGTATCGGCGTTTTGGATAATGGTGTTGGCCAGACTCCCGCCGACTGTGATATCTGGTGATCCTGATGCAGACCAAGTGAATGAATCTTGATCAAACTCGCCATAATTAGCGTCTAAATCCGAATTGAAGCCAATATTGGTAGGTTCAACGGTAAATATGCCCGGAGTGCTGATTGTTAGTGTATTACTACTAACATTAAAGTCATTACCACTCAATGTGATATTGCCGCTGCCAGTAGTAATGCTATTAGTGCCTTGCAAGGTGAACTGATCATTGATTTGCGCACCTACTGAGGTTATGGAAATATTACCCGAAGTACTGGTAATACTTGCGCCATTGAGATTAATATCCCACACCGCATTAGTGCCTGATGAACCAACAAGGGTAATATCACCTCCCGCACTCAATGACGTGCCAATGACATCAATGCCACGATTAGCGCCTGAAGCAGGCCGCGTACTTGTAACTGACAATGTTCCTACTGCGCTCACATTCACGGCGCCCAGCGTGATCACATTACCTGTGCCAGTATGACCTCTGGAGAGCATAGAAATATTGCCGGTCCCTACCGTGGTAACGTTAGCCCCGATACTCATTGATACGACGCTGCCTGCAAGGTCACTCCCTGTATCGGCATCAAGAATTATGTCGCTGTTGTTAGCGCTAAGAGCTCCCGTTCCGGAAGTCGCAATACTTCCACCGTAAACCGAAATAGGTCCATTCACGTTGATGCTATTAGTTATTGAGACTGCACCGGTGTAATTGAATATCACTGGGCTCATGCCTGTGTAGTCACCGAGCGTAACCCCTGACAGAGCTGAAAAATCAGAGCCGAAGTAAAGGTAGTTATAGTCACCGCCAAAATTCAATAAGCCACCAGCATTCTCACCGTGCGACCAAGTCAGCGACTTAGATGGGGAGTTAGGTAACAGGGTAAAGTGCCCTTGACTCGAAATATTGAGCGACAATGAACCGGCTGTCGAATCCAGAATGTAGTCTGCTATCAGCGTGACGTTCCCTGTGCCTGCATCAATGGACGAGCCTCCTGCTGCATCAACTTGAATACCACTTCTGTTGGCGTCGTTACTAACGCCAGAGCCAGCCCAAATAAGGACATCGCCACCTGATGTGGCGATATTCGCGCCGAAATCAAGAGCGTTATTATTGTAACCGCTTGCTCCAATACTTGGGCCATCTCCAACAGTAAGGCCGTTCCAAGTGCTTTGTGTCGCCCCACCTGCGGTACTCCCTCCCGCCCAAACATGTCCGCCATAGGTGGTAATATTCGTTCCAACTAATGAAACACCACCTTGATCGCCGTCGTCGTAATCACTCCACAAAATGATATTGAGCGGGGAGCCAGAAACACTAGCAATATCACTGTAAACGCTGACTCTCGCAACACTTTTTAGGGTAAGAGTTGAAGTCGAGCCACCAGTTTTATAAATGCCCGAGTCAATTTGAATGCCAGCATTGGCGACGGTCTTACCTTGAATAAAAATGTCACCCGTATTAGAACTGGTGATTGAACCTGTACCATTGGTTAAAACCCGCCCGCCAATAAGAGTAATTGGACCTGCTGCTTCAAGACGATCACTAATGGTTATGGTACCCGTGTAGTTAAACGTCACCCCACTCATACCGGTATAATCGCCGAGTGTGATGCCGGTGACATTCGCTAGATTAATGATCCTTAGATAGTTGTATTGCGCATTATTGAAGTCAATGTCAGTTGCCCCTTCATTATGCGACCAACCGAGTGCTTGGGAAGAAGTGTGCGGTAAAAGCGTAAAAACGCCAGTGGTCGTGACAGGCATCGAACTAGCGCCAGAGCCTGATACGTTATCAGCGATAATAGTGACGTTACCGCTGCCTGAATTGATACTGTTGCTATTCGCTCCGTTGACAAAAACCCCGTTCACACCAGGTCCTGTCCCCGCCCAAATTAACACTTCACCACCAGCTGTGGTGATGTTAGCGCTCACCCACTGTAGCGCATTACTATTAACTCCTGAACCACCATTTGACGGGCCATTCCCCACGGTAATTCCATTCCAAGTACTGCTACCCCCACTACCATTGGTGCCACCAGCCCAAAAATGGCCACCGTTTGTGTTGATGTCTGCTTCTAATTGCACGCCGCCGCCAGTGTCATCATTCGTATCGCCCCACATAACAACATTTAGAGTACCGCTTGTGCTTGTTATAGATGCGAAGTTGGTTACTTTGGCGCTAGATTTTAGTGTGAGGGTCGCACTGCCCCCCGCTGATTTTGTTATGGGCGAGTTCACATTTAAGAAATTTGCCCCAGTCAATTCAACAACAACATCTGAACCAGCGTTTAAATACGCTTCAATTTGTGAGGGGGAAATCTGGCAATTGGAACCAGTAAATGTGCCGCTACTGTCAGCGCAGGGGGTGGTTACAGTGGTGGAGATGTTTATGTCTGCCACACTATGCCACGAACATAACAACATTAGTCCACCCAAAACACCACGCATTCTTGGCATAGTCGTAACAGTCAATCGAACATGGTTAATCAGCGAGTTCTGAGCAGAAGCCGAAATTTTAAAACGTTTAAACGGTGTAATGAGTTTGTATTTTAATATTTTTAAAGGCGTCGAAAGTACACTCATGAATTTAAGTTCCTATGTCCTGTCACGGCACCGGGGTGTGAACTCATACAGAAACTATCTGCATAGCTTTGGGCGACCAGTTAGGGTATATACGTTTATCCGACTAAGTTTAGTTCAAAAATTAACCTCTCATATTTTTTTGTACCTATAAGAAACATAAAACCCCCAACGACAATGCTGCCAATGGGGGGTGAGGATGAGGGTCTGACGAGTTGTATTAGGTGATTAAAAAGACGTTAAATCGTGGGCGAGAGTCCCTTGTGGCTTTTCAATAACACGGTGAATTTCGTCACCATCAGCAAGAATGATGAACGTCGGTGTATATTGAAGCGCGAATTTTTCTGACAGGTGTTTGTCATCTTTTTTATCAAAATCGACACCGACTAACTCTAATTTCGCCAACTCTACTTTGCTCGCATCTAGCAACTTTAAAAATCGCCCCACTTCCCTTTTACTGTCATGACACCACGTGCCCATCAACACCAACACAGATTTTCCAGCGAGCTTTTGCATATCTTTAATATCTTGCTCGCTCACCTCAAAACTTTCATATTCCTTGCTAAACTCCTCATAATTGGTAAGTAAATCAGCAGGGCTTATTGACCCAATATGCATAGGTGCAGCCCAGCTCGATAGCGAAAAAGTAATTAAAAAAGACAGGCTTAGGCACTTAACAAAAGCAAACATGGTGTTTTTATCTCCTTGTAAAAATTACTCTCGAGTATGAACTGATAACGTTAAATTGTCTCTTTATTTTAAACAAATACAGATAATTCATGTATTTACTGGTGTGTTGTTGATTAATTCGGCTAAACTTAGGCTTACAAACGCGGGGGTAGTATGCAACGTATTGATGAGCAAATACTTTCACAGCTAGAAGCTGGCTTTAAATTGCCAGTAAAGCCGAAAGCTTTACATCACTTACAAGAAGAATTAAATCAACCTGAACCTTGTCTCGATAAGGTCAGTGAGCTGATTGCTGCCGATGTAGCAATGTCGGCTGCTGTGTTGCGCGTTGTGAATACACCCGGCTTTGCTCCAGAACCAGAAATTGCCGACATCAAATACGCGGTCATTTTGCTTGGCCTTAACACCATTAGCCATATCACTTCACGCTACCTGCTAAAGCAGATTTTTCGCCAAGAAAACAGCTGCATATCGCTTGCGCGGTTTTGGGATACATCAACTGAAATTTCTCGGTTATGTGGTTATTTAGGACAAGCTATAAAGCAAAAAACCATTCCAACAGATAATCTCCAAACGCTGGGACTATTCCATGACATAGGCATCCCAATGATGGCTATGAACTTTCCAGATTATGTCGATGTGCTCAACGAGGCAAACGACAGCATCAGCACCTGCCTCACCGAATTAGAAGACAAGCGCTATCCGTGTAACCATGCAATTTTGGGCTTTTACATGGCTCACTCTTGGCACTTGCCGAGAATATTGTGCAGCACGGTACTGCGTCATCACGATATTGATTTTTTGGATGAACCGCATACGCAAGAAGAAAAGATATATTACTCAATACTCAAAGTTGCGGAAAACATTGCCCACGTCCACAAACGTTTTCGCAACATTAATCATTGGGCAACCCTCAAACCAAAAATACTGAAAACACTAGACTGGCAAGAAAGCGAGTACGAAAAATACGTTAACGCCGGTGAATCACTACTTATTTACAACACAGATTAACGTGTATCCCCCACCACTATTTTGCAATGGCCATGTTACACTGATGCCATGATTTCCTACTGGTACGTATAATGGCCCTTGGCAACGAAATAAAATGCTTAACCCTGATTGTCGGCTCAAAGAACCCTGTAAAAATAAATGCTGCGAAAGCCACTTTGGCCACCTATTTCCCCAACCATGACATTGAATGCCAAGGTGTTGATGCACCATCGGGGGTTGCCGACCAACCTTTAGGCGAGACGGATACATTATTAGGTGCCAAAAATCGTGTTGCATATTGCCAAGAACATTATGAGGCCGATTTTTACATGGCGATGGAAGGTGGCGCGGCACGTTTTGATTATGGCACCGCCACATTTGCTTATGTTGTCATCGCGCACAAAGGCGCATCCAGTGTTGGCCGTAGTTGTAATTTGCCACTTCCCGCATCTCTATACAGCAAACTTGAACAAGGCCAAGAACTCGGTGATGTGATGGATGAAGCATTCAACACCACCAATATCAAACAGCAAGGTGGTGCAATGGCGCTGCTAACCAATGGCCATGCAACGCGCCAAAGCACTTATCAACAAGCACTCACCCTTGCCATGGCACCTTTTAACCACCCAACTTTGTTTGCTGCGAGCTGCTAATGCGTTATCCATGGATTTTGTTTGATGCCGACGAAACTCTGTTCCACTTCGACGCCCTTGCGGGTTTGCAGGCACTTTTTAACACGCTGGGCGTTAATTTCACCGATGCCGATTATCACGAATTTCAGCGCGTGAATAAGCCTTTGTGGGTGCAGTATCAAAATAATGAAATCTCTGCCAAACATCTGCAAGAACAGCGTTTCATGCTGTGGGCTGAGCGTTTAGATATAGCCCCAAGCACACTCAACCTTAAATTTATGGAAGCCATGGCGAATATCTGCCAACCTCTTCCCGGCGCAATAGAGTTACTCAATTCCCTAAGAGGTAGGGCGAAACTTGGGATCATCACCAATGGTTTTACTGAGCTGCAACGTGCTCGTTTGCAAAAGACAGGTCTGAAAGATACCTTTGAGTGGTTAGTGATTTCCGAGCAAGTGGGCTATGCAAAACCGCACATGGCCGTGTTCGAGCATGCCTTTGAGTTAATGGGTAATCCCCCAAAAGAGCATATTTTAATGGTTGGTGATACCCTCGAGTCGGATATTCAAGGGGGTATCAACGCAGGTATAGACACGTGTTGGCTCAATCGCTTAGACAAAACTGCACCTGAACATTTAACACCCACTTTTGAAGTGCGATCTTTGTGTCAGTTACGTAGTCTATTACTTGATATTGAGAAATAAAAAAATGCCAGCATTCGCTGGCATTTCACATGGGATGGTTTCAAAAAATTGGAGATAGATCTGCCTCAAACGACCGCATTATTTCCATGACGTCATCTTATGGCCTTTTACAGCATAGAAAAGAATGAAGAGATAACAAGGCAACATCACTAAATATGCGCCTTGTTGTCCTTGCGCAGTACCTTGGGAACCACTCGCCAGTCCCCAAAATAGAGGGCCAAACGCACCACCGGCGATCCCCATAATCAGCAATCCTGAGCCAACGCTGGTAAGTTTACCTAAACCTGATAGAGCCAACGGCCACACTGCTGGCCATACAATCGCATTAGCAAAGCCCAATACTGCGATTAATACCAACGGATCCGGTAATGCTACGGCTCCAAAAGGCACCAAAATCATAGTAGCAATCACCGTTGATTGCGTATCACCAAAAACGATGGCTAAGGTCAGCACGCATCCCAATATCGCCGATACGGTTAATGCCGTTTGTTGCGAAATAATACGCGGAATAAGCGCAATACCAAGGGCATAACCAATCACCATACAGATCATGGTGTAAGAAGTCATAACACTATATTTTTCAACACCCAAGGCGAGCGCAAACGTACCAATTGTGTCGCCCGCGATTACTTCAACCGCAACATACACAAATAACGCCACCACACCTAACGCCAAACTTGGACGAGATAATGCAGCCTTCACTTGGCCTTTTTCTTGATTTTGCTCTTCATCATCTACGAGCTCCGGCAAAGGTGAAAACTTCACAGCAAGTGCCAAGGCGCCAATGAATAACGCCATGCCGATATAAGGAAGGATCAGGCTATTAGCCATGGCATCTATTTCGGCCTGTGTCAGCTCTTTACCTACTAACCCTGTAAAGTTACTCAGGATCAGTGCGGTGAAAACCCAAGGTGCGAGAACTCCTGCGCCCTTATTGAGAATTCCCATCACGCTCACACGTGCGGCTGCTGACTCTTCAGGGCCTATACGCACAACATAAGGGTTAACAGCAGTTTGCAGTAGCGTTTGTCCCGCGCCCATCACTAATTGCGCAAATAAGAATAACGCAAAGACCTGTGTTTTAGCGGCTGGCACATACAAAAGGCCGGCAAGCATCATCACCGCCATTCCCAACGCCATACCATTCTTGTAGCCAATTTTACGAATGATCATCGCCGATGGCACTGCGGTAAAGGTTACTGCGATGTAGAAAGAGAACAAAATCAATGAAGCCTGCAACGGCGTCAAGTCTAGAATTTGCTTAAGGTAAGGCATCAAAGAGCCATTTAACCATGTTGCAAACCCTAAAATGAAAAAGAGGGTTGCAACTATAGCCATAGGCACAAAGTTGCTTGTTTTGTTGGTTGTAGACACTGTGGCTTCCATAAAATCTTCTCGTTGTCGGATTTTTATATCATCAAAACAGCTATTGCGATAACCCTAGATGCATGCGCATCTGGATGTTGAGTGCACCACAACAGCTTCATTTTTATTCTTTGTACATTTTATCGTATGACTCATCAACAAAATGACAGCGCTATCATTTACTTTACGTTAATTATCTCAGCTTGACTAGTTAGATTTAGCCTCACCAAATAAGCAATTTAAAATCAATGTATTATGAATTAGTAACTTGCTTGAACTGCTGAAAACGTGACGCGAGCTGCTCGACTCACCTGATCATTAATACGCGAACGAACCAACACATCCCCCTTGCTCGGCACACTCACTGGTGAATGATAACTCAACCATGTCGCGCCATTATCAACGCTGTATTGCAGTGCTAAGCCTGCAAAGGCCACATTCGCATGCAGCTTACCATCTTTGATTACAGCGCCCGGCACAGGGAGACGCAAGGCAATGCCGTCACGATCTAATTTAGGTAATTCTTTTTTAGCTAGCGTGGCAGCAAACCTCTGCCAATCTTGCTGGCGCTGCTGTGCATTGGGTTGTTCTCCTTCCCAAGAAGCCTTATTCCAAGCACGCTCTGCTACAGCGAGCATACGAGGAAAGACCATCTCGAGCATTTGCTGTTCCGTGCGTATGGTTTCAGACCACACTTGACCTTGCATACCGAGAATATTCTCAGGCTTTTGCAAAGCCGGCATTGGACGGCCGACCAACGCCTCAAGATTGTCTATTTTCTCTCGTGTACGAGTGTAATCCGCATTGGCATACACATCATCTGGCATATAACCAAACACCTTTTGGGTATCGATATAGCGGGTCGCCCAGTAATAACCGCGCTCAGCGGGGTGCGCTTCATATGGGTGGTCAAAGTACAAGTGCGTACCATGAGAGAGCACCACCTGATAACCCGAGTTTGCTAGGCGGTATGCCCTATCTGCTACCCCCCACTCCCAAATATTGTCCCACGCATTAGTAAAGAAGGTTTTGTTCGCATATTCATCGCGATTAAATGAATTCACCTTGTCATACATAATGCCATCTTCCCAGATACCCGGAGATATCCCGCGCTTGTGCAACAGATCTGCCACGCGTTTGGTGAAATAAGGTTTTAAATCCGCCACACCAGCAACACCATTGTTAGGCTGAGCGAATAACGCCTGACAGGCTGGCGAACCCACCCAAGAACCCGCCCCCACTTCATCGCCACCAATATGTAAATACGTCAGCTTAGTGCCAGCCTCTCGATACATTTGCTGTAATTCGTAGGTAACCTTATCAATAAAGGCATAGGTTGAGTCCATACATACGTTCATAGAATTATCTGTGTAGTTCTGCACGGTAATGTAGCTGGACGTGTCTTTAGGATCTGTGAGTAGATACTGCGTGGCTTTAGATAAATCGGCACTTGATGTTTCTTGCGCGCCTAACTGCTGATTGAAAAGTGTATTTTGTGCTTGGCGCTCAGCATCTTCTTTAAGTTTACGATAACGCGCTTCCATTGCTTTAATTGACGCGCGCGCATGGCCTGGCCCTTCAATTTCTGGAATGATCTCTACATGCCTCGCTTTGGCAAACTGTAACAGCTCAATAAAATCGCTGCGGCTCATATAACCATTTCCCGAGCCGGATTTAAACGGGCCTGTGCCAAGCTGCGTAAGTAAACACTCGTTTTCAGCCAAATCGAAACAACGGTACGCCCCTACTTCAGTTAACTCTGATAGCCCAGGAATTTCTAACCGCCACCCTTCATCTTCTGAGAAGTGCCAATGTAAGCGGTTCATTTTATAACGTGCCATCTGCTCAACGAGCTTAAACATGGCTTCTTTGCCATGAAAGTTTCGCCCGTTATCGTAGTGCATGCCGCGCCATGGGTATCGCGGTGCATCGGTAATATTTACATACGGCAGTATCAACTCACCATTGGCAGGCAGAAGTGCCAGCAAGCTTTGCATACCATAGAAAGCACCCGCATTATCCGCACCGATAATGTCTATTCGCTCTTTGCCAATCTTTAATTGGTAACCTTCGGCGTTGGCGATGTGCTTATCAATTGTTATTGAAAGTAGTTTGCTCTTTGGTGGTTGAATATGATCAGGGTGGGCACTGAGCTGCAGCGTGTATTTACTCGCCAAATCATCTTGAAGCAACTTTACCTCAGACTCTAACTGGCCCGCATAGCGGATTTGCCACTGCTCATTTAAGCCCAGTGAGCCTTTTCTGAAATCAAGATTGCGTGGCTTGGGTATAATGCGCGGATTCGCCTCATCAAAATGAGTCGTGGTATTTGCTTGGTTGCGCTCAAAACGCATTCGCGCATCAGCGAGCACCGTTTGATCGTGCGGCTGGCTATAACGGCGCAACTGCTGTTCTTGTGTGAGCGGGGCGACAAAGTCAGTAAAGTCTTCAGAGTCGGTATTAGTAAAAATAGCAGGCTTGCTATCACCTGAAACAATAAAGGCTCTGGGCATAAAGTCACTGTATGCAACTATCCAAACCGCGGCTTCAAAGGGTACTTTTAATGTTTCCCCTGGCGCTAAACCGGGAAAATCCTTAGTCGGAGTTAGGCGGTGCAAATCACCATTAACATGCTCAATGTATAGCCCCTGACTGATCCCTTGTGTCATTTTACGCACACTGTGCAGGTATATTTGCCAATCTTGCTCGCCTGCGGGTAGGGCAACATCAGAACGATTTGTCACGGTGATAGTACCGAGAAAGCTTTTATCTTCGTTATGGAAGTTACTTTGCACCGAGAACATCAGCTCAGTTTCTTTAGCAAACTCATTCACTTGCTGTTGCGTTAACTGGGCAACAGATGCAAATGGCATCATTAATGCGGCGATTATGCTCGGTGTTACTATTTTCACTTCTACCCTCAGTTGTTCATTATCGTTTCGATGCGATGATTAACATCATATAAAAATAAAAATGACAGCGCTATCATTTGCGTTAATTTTTAACCATTTTGCATTGCATAAGATATAAAAAAGGCGGCCTAAGCCGCCTTCAGAAACACTTTTTTATTTTAGTAACCAGCAGCTTGGCCGTCTTTACGTGATTCAGAGGCACCATAATAAACGCCGTTGCTTAAATCTTTTAAAATAGCTTGGTACCCGCCATACGGCCCCACAGCTTCACGCAAAATATGTCCTTTTTTCATCAGTTCGCGTCGTGTTTCCATACTAAAACCATTTTCCAGAGACACATATCCACCATCTGTCATGATTTCATCGGTAGGCTGGCTTGAACCTGAGTGCAAGATACGCGGAGCATCCCCTGCTTCTTGCAGGTTCATACCAAAATCAATCATGTTGATAAGGATCTGCGCATGCATTTGTGGCTGAGTCGCGCCACCCATGACGCCATAACTCATGTAGGGCTTGCCCTCTTTGGTAACAAAGGCGGGAATAATTGTGTGAAATGGACGTTTCCCTGGTTCGTATTGATTGAGGTGCCCTTGTTGTAAAGAGAACATTTCACCACGATTTTGTAATACAAAACCCAGCTTTTCAGGGGTCATTCCCGAACCCATGCCGCGGTAATTACTCTGAATGAGCGACACCATGTTACCGTGCTTATCGGCAGTGGTAAGGTAAATGGTATCCCCTTCAATTGGCCCTGCATGGTCACGTTTCATGGCTTTGTTAGGGTCAATCAGCTTGCGGCGCTCATCTGCATATTCCTTCGAAATCAAATGCTCTACAGGAATGTCGCTAAATGCTGGGTCAGCATAATATTTAGCGCGGTCAGCAAAGGCCAACTTTTTAGCTTCCACAAAGGTATGAATATACTCAGGGCTATCAAAGCCCATGCTCGTCAGGTCATAGCCTTCTAGAATATTGAGAATTTGCTGCGCGGCGATCCCTTGGCCATTTGGGGGTAATTCCCATAAGGTATAACCACGATAATCAATGGACACTGGCTCTACCCACTCACTGGTGTGATTTTCTAAATCTTCGTAGCGAATGTAACCGCCATTGTCTTTCATGTAACGGTCAATTTCTTTAGCAATTTTACCTTTATAAAACGCATCACGACCGCCCATTGCCAATTGTTTATAGGTGTTAGCGAGTGCTGGGTTTTTAAAAATATCGCCTTTTTGTGGCATTTCACCATCTGGCATAAAGACTTCCTGGAAACCTGGATACTGTGCTCGCGCTGACACACTTCGCTGCATGTAATACGCAATCAGTTCACTCACAGGAAAGCCTTTTTCTGCATACTCAATGCTCGGCTTTAAAATTTGCGCCATGGGCATTGAGCCAAACTTTTTGTGAAGCTCAAACCAGCCATCTACTGCGCCGGGAACAGACACTGGTAACGGGCCGTAACTTGGGATTTTTCCCTCTTCTTTGGTCAGCTGTTTCATCTGCTCGAAGCTCAAACCCAAAGGTGAGCGACCAGATGCGTTTAAGCCATGTAATTTACCGTCCTCTGCCGAGTAAACAATAGCGAAGAGGTCACCACCGATACCACAACCGGTAGGCTCAACCAATCCGAGCATCGCATTAGCTGCAATAGCGGCATCAATAGCATTCCCCCCTTTGCGCATCACCTCGAGTGCAACTTGTGTTGCCAATGGCTGCGATGTGGCAGCCATCGCTTCTGTGGCAATGACTTCAGAGCGCGTTGCGAACTGCTTGCCGGTGATCCGATCTTGGGCAAAAGTGAGTCCTGATGATAATAAACTAAGCGAGATCCCTGCTAAGCATAATCCTCGTGTTATTCGCTTCATTGTTATTCTCTTTTCTTGCTTAGGTAGACATTTAACTTAGTAGAAAAGTAGGAAGTGATGCAATGGGGTTGCGTTAATGTGGGGGTGAAGTGCGATAAAACAGGCACAAAAAAGGCGCTAGCCTTTATTTGCAGCAACTGATTTTGCTGCGAATAAATCACTAACGCCTGTCAAAAAGCGCTTAATTACCAGATTTTTACGCGCTCTTCTGGGTTGATGTACATTGCATCGCCTTCTTTAACGTCAAACGCTTTGTAGAACTCAGGCATGTTTGGCAATACACCAATTACACGATAATGACTTGGGGAGTGTGAATCAGTCATAAGACGATTACGCAGCTCTTCGTCACGGTACTTGCGACGCCAAATTTGCGCCCAACCCATGAAGAAGCGTTGATCACCCGTATAGCCATCGATTACCGGCGCATCAGTACCAGCAAGTGATAACTGATATGCTTTATACGCAACGGTCAAACCACCAAGGTCACCGATGTTTTCGCCTAGCGTCAGTTGACCATTTACATTCGCATCTTCAAATGGTGCGTACTCGTTATATTGCGACACTAGTTTTTGACCACGCTCTTGGAATTGCGCTAAGTCATCTTCACTCCACCAGTTACGCAGGTTACCGTCGCCGTCATACTTCGCGCCTTGGTCATCAAAACCGTGACCTAGCTCGTGACCAATTACCGCACCAATTGCACCGTAGTTTACGGCGTCATCCGCTTCTAAGTTAAAGAACGGCGGCTGTAGAATCGCTGCAGGGAACACAATTTCATTGTTCACTGGGTTGTAGTATGCGTTTACTGTTTGCGGCGTCATGAACCACTCACTGCGATCTACAGGTTTACCAAGCTTATTACGCATGTCGTCATATGCCCACTCGCTATGGCGGATGAAGTTGCCCGCTAAGTCGTCTGCTTTAATCTCAAGCGCTGAGTAATCTTTCCACTTATCAGGGTAACCAATTTTCGGAGTGAACTTGTTCAATTTCTCTTTGGCTGCAACTTTAGTTTCTGCACTCATCCACTCAAGGCCGTCAATGGCTTGATCGAAGCCTTTGATCAGATTAGCCACAAGCTCTTCCATACGCGCTTTCGCTTCTGGTGGGAAGTTATCCTTCACGTACACTTTACCTAGCAGTTCACCAAGTACCGAGTTTGCAGAATCAACGGCTTTTTTCCAACGCGGTTGTTGCTCTTCGACGCCACGCAAAGTGGTGCTGTAAAACGCAAACTTACGGTCAACAAACTCTTTGCTTAGCTCATCTGCGTAGTTACTGACAAAGTGGAAAGACAAGTAATTTTGCCATGTGGCAAGACTCGTTTTCGCAAAGATTTCACCAAGCTTTTCAAAGTATGAAGGCTGGCGAACAACAAGTTCTTCAACACTCACTTGTGACTGCGTCAAGAATTGTGCGAAATCAAAATCACCCATCAATTCATTTACTTGAGCAACGGTCATTTTATTGTATGACTTAGTGGCATCACGGCTTTCAACACGGCTCCACTGCGCTGTAGCAAGCTCGGTTTCAAGCGCGAGAATGTCAGCGGCTGCTTTCTCAGCGTTTTCAACACCTGCTTTGGTAAGCATATCAGTAACATAAGTTACATATTGAGCACGGATTGTTGTGAATTTTTCGTCATCTTTGAGGTAGTAATCACGATCTGGTAGACCAAGACCCGATTGCGTCACATAAAGCGCGTACTGACTTGAGTTTTTCGCGTCGTTATTTACCCACCAAGCAAATGGCGTTGTGCCACCTTGGATGCGAAGATCAGCCATCAAAGATACTAATGCACCTTTGTCTGCCACTGCTGCAATATTGTCTAGGTATGGCTTAAGTGGAGAAATGCCTTTTGCTTCCAACGCCTCTAAGTCCATGTAGCTGCTGTAGAAAGCGCCTAGCTTTTGCTCATCACTACCTGGCGCAGCATCGGTATTCTTTGCAGCGGCTTCAATCACTTCTTTTAGTGCAGCTTGAGACTGGTCATACAGAGCAGTAAATGAACCGTAGTTTGATTTGTCACCCGGAATTTCAGTGCGCTCTAGCCATTTACCATTGATGTGGTAGTAAAAATCGTCTTGAGCACGAACCGCTTTATCAATGTTGTCTAACTCGATGCCTGAGCTAAGCGGCTGTACTGCTGCTGTTGTTGTATTTTGTGCAACTTCCTGTGCGCTATTGGTTTGTGCTGTTTGTGGTTGTTCGCTACAACCAGCAAGGCCTAAAGCAATGGCTGTTGCAGCCGCTGCTAATGTTACTTTATACATTTTGTTGTCCTGATTTTTTAATTATTAGGGTTTTGTCCTAGGGCGTGTTGATCTTTGCTGTTTGTTTTTGCAGCTGTCATTGGGGTATTTTGACAAGGAAGAGCCTGCGTCGCATAGTCATTCTATGTAAGTCAGGTGATAACGCAGACAAAATATCCCAATGACGCTGCCCAGAGGGTTCAACAAAATTCATACCTCAAAGTCCAACGCGCCGTAGCTTCCTCATTCTAAACCCAAGTGTTAAGACTGAGAAATACTGTTTGTAACATTTTATGAACATAATTTATCGAGTATGGCTTCATTGGCTTTGGGGAACGAAAATGAGCTCAATTTATCAATATCAACCCATTGTCCTTGCTGCCCTTCAGCGCCATGAGGTTCACCACTGAAATGGCTGACCGTATGAATATCTAGACGTACTTTTTTATCGCCATAATCGTGTTCAATGAGCATAAACGGTTCACTACTGTGAACATCTATAGCAATTTCTTCTTTTAGCTCTCGGGCGAGCGCTTGGGTGGTCGTTTCATTGTCTTCGATTTTACCACCTGGAAATTCCCACAGACCGCCTTGATGTTTATCATCTGGGCGCTTGCAAATGAAACTCTGCTCACCGCGAAGGATAATACCCACGGCCACATTGACTATCTTCTGACTCATTATCAACTCCATAAAAAAAGCGGCTAAGGCCGCTTTTTCTTTACACCGTGGTTAGCTTAACTAAGCTTGCCACAACATTGCTTGTACTTTTGACCTGAACCACACGGACATGGTGAGTTACGACCCACTTTAGGTTCTGCGCGCGCCGATACAGGTGCTGGCGCTTCACCACCGACATGCTCGGCTTCAGCATGTTGATACTGACGAGGCGCTTCTTCAGACTTGCGGTGCTGCTCTTCAACCTTTTCTAAGTCTTCCTCAGCGCGTACTTGTACTTTGCTTAGGATATTTACAACGTCGGTTTTGAGATTTTCTAGCATATCTGAGAACAATTCAAATGACTCGCGCTTATACTCTTGCTTCGGATTCTTCTGTGCATAACCACGTAAATGAATACCTTGGCGCAGGTGATCCATCGCAGCAAGGTGATCTTTCCAATGCTGGTCCAAGCTTTGTAGCATAACGGCTTTTTCGAACTGGCGAAGAACTTGAGGACCCACCATATTCTCTTTTGCTTTATATGCGTTAGTCGCCTCTTCGATAATGCGGTCGCGAAGCTTCTCTTCGAACAGTTTGTTGTCTTCTGCTAGCCATTTCTGGATAGGAAGATCTAACAAGTAATCGGCCTTCAAGCGCTCTTCAAGTGCAGGAATATCCCACATTTCAGCCAATGACTGCGGTGGAATGTATTGGTCAATAACACCATGGATAACATCACTGCGAATAGCATCGATTGTTTCTGAGATATCACCTTCTTCAAGAAGCTCGTTACGCTGTGCATACACTACGCGACGCTGATCGTTAGCGACATCATCGTACTCAAGTAACTGCTTACGAATGTCGAAGTTACGTGCTTCAACTTTACGCTGCGCGTTTTCAATCGCTCGGTTTACCCAAGGGTGCTCAATTGCTTCACCACGTTGCATACCCAGTTTACGCATCATGTTCGTCATGCGCTCGCCGGCGAAGATACGCATTAGCGCGTCTTCCATCGATAGATAAAAGCGGCTAGAACCAGCGTCACCCTGACGACCAGAACGACCACGTAACTGGTTGTCGATACGACGTGACTCATGGCGTTCCGTACCAATGATGTGTAGACCACCCGCTGCGATTACATCGTCATGGCGTTTCTGCCACTGCTCTTTGATTTTGGCGATTTGCTCGTCAGTTGGGTTTTCAAGTTTTTCAACTTCGCTTTGCCAGCTACCACCAAGCACGATATCGGTACCACGACCTGCCATGTTTGTTGCGATAGTCACTTTGCCCGGAAGACCCGCATCAGCAACAATGTCAGCTTCTTGGGCGTGGAATTTTGCGTTCAGTACGTTGTGTTGGATTTTCTCTTTACGTAGGAACTGAGAAAGATACTCTGAGCTCTCAATTGAAATAGTACCTACTAACACTGGCTGACCACGCTCTTGGCAGTCTTTAATATCTGCCAAAATCGCTTCGTATTTTTCTTCTTGCGTTAGGTATACCAAATCAGCACGGTCATCACGGATCATTGGCTTATTGGTAGGAATTACCACTGTGTCTAGTGCATAAATTTGCTGGAATTCGAACGCTTCTGTATCAGCAGTACCTGTCATACCAGCAAGCTTGTCGTAGATACGGAAGTAGTTCTGGAATGTGATTGACGCAAGCGTTTGGTTTTCGTTTTGAATACGAACACCTTCTTTTGCTTCCACCGCTTGGTGCAAGCCTTCAGACCAACGACGACCTTCCATCGTACGACCTGTGTGCTCATCTACGATGACGATTTCGTTGTCTTTAACAACGTAATCAACATCTTTTTGATACAGCTTATGAGCTCGAAGTGCCGCGTATACGTGGCTCAACAGCGTAATGTTACCCGCTGAGTAAAGCGAGTCACCCTCTTCAATCAGCCCGCGAGCAGTAAGAAGTTCTTCAACTTTAACCTGACCACGTTCTGTCAGGTGAACCTGCTTCGCTTTTTCGTCGATAGTGTAATCACCATCGCCTTCAACACCTTCTTCGTCCTCTTTTTCTTGAACTTCAAGTTCAGGAACAATGGTATTGATTTGGGTGTATAGCTCAGATGAATCTTCTGCAGGGCCAGAGATAATAAGTGGCGTACGCGCTTCATCGATAAGGATTGAATCCACTTCATCGACGACCGCAAAGTTTAGTGGACGCTGTACGCGCTCTTCGATGCTAAATGCCATGTTGTCACGCAAGTAGTCGAAGCCAAATTCGTTGTTGGTACCATAGGTAATATCTGCAGCGTACGCTTCTTTTTTCTGCATTGGCATCATGCCAGGCACATTACAGCCAACACTCAGACCTAGGAATTCAAATAGCGGACGGTTGGTTTCAGCGTCACGTTTAGCAAGGTAGTCGTTCACGGTAATAACGTGTACACCTTTACCTGAAATACCATTTAGGTAAGCCGGCAGCGTTGCTGTTAATGTTTTACCTTCACCAGTACGCATTTCTGCAATGCGGCCTTGGTGCAACACCATACCACCGATTAACTGTACGTCGAAGTGGCGCATACCGTATACACGTTTTGACGCTTCACGGACAACTGCGAACGCTTCTGGTAATAAGTCATCAAGGCTCGTGCCGTTGTTATAACGTTCACGAAACTCAGCTGTTTTTGCTTTTAGTTCTTCATCGCTGAGAGACTCTAGCTGACCTTCCAATGCATTAATTAAAGCGACCGTTTTGCGTAAGTTTTTAATTGTGCGGTCGTTGCGACTACCAAAAAGTTTGGTAAATATTTTCGTGATCATGATTTAACCGTTACATTCTCATCTGCGTTAAGTGCTCTTTCCTCGATAACGAGGCTGTTAAGTCACTTGCGAACTTATCTAATCCATTTAATACCGCGCTCAAAAGAAATAAGGGCGTTAGGCGTGGACCTTTGAGTGTGACTGCTTGAGCGGTGTACTTTTGAGCGACATCATAACAAACTCAATGAATTGCAGCACCCAATAATACCAATTACATAAGCCCGACTGGTAACTAGCCTTTACAGCTTTGAACCATCAAAAACTAATGGCATTGGTATTATCGCTGGCCTATCATAACGTTCAGAGAAATCTTTGCAAACTACGATTTGGTAAGTGAGTTCAAAGTACCCACTACTTGGCTCTAGCATTGCTTTAAGAAGTGGTGACGATTTGGACAAATTCAAGGGGTAAGTGCTATTTATGGCTAAAGATCGCTATGCACCAAAGCAATTAACGGACGTCTTGGGGAAATTAAACCCTAGAATTGGCTCCCGTATCGCTGGCTATGGTGCAAAAACGCAAGCGCTTGCCTCGCAGCAACAGATTCTGCACGATGCAGTGGGTGAAAACCTTGCAAAAAAATGCAGCGTAGCAAATGTGCGTGATGGCACTCTTGTTATCGAGGCCATCAGTGCGACTGTGGCGATGAAGCTCAATTACATCAAGATGGATATTCTGTCAGCGTTTCGCCAAAGTGGCATGGCTGATTTGTGCCAAGTAAAGATTAACACTTCACCGAATGCCGCTCAGCGCACATCAACGCAACTAAAAGCCCAAACAAAAGAGCCAAGCAGCACAGCAAGTTCTCGTAATATGAGTGAACAAACGGCCGATTATTTGGAGCACATTGCACAGAACGCGCCACCTTCACTGCAGCAAAAACTGATACGTTTAGCCCAGCATGGCAGACAAAAAAAATGACGCTCTAGGCGTCATTTTTCTTTTAATCTGTAGTGAGCGATTAAGCGGTATGCAGCTCAAACGCTGGTGCAGGCATAGACACTGTGTCTTCAAATGTAGCCCACTCCCACGCTGACTCAGTTGCCATGATTTTACGTAGCAATTTGTTGTTCAAGTCGTGACCTGATTTGTAAGCGGTTAACTTGCCAAGAATATTATGGCCAGTCATGAACATATCGCCCACACAATCTAGGATTTTGTGTTTTACGAACTCGTCTGCGTAGCGCAAACCATTCGGGTTTAATACTTTAAATTCGTCAAGCACCACTGCGTTATCCATGCTGCCACCTAGTGCAAGGTTATTTGCATGCATGTACTCAATGTCTTTCATAAAGCCAAACGTACGCGCGCGGCTGATTTCTTCAATGAAGTTTTGCGGCGTAATGTCTAGACCAATACGCTGACGGCTTTCGTTGATAGCTGGGTGATTAAACGCAATCTCGAAATCAATGTGGAAACCATCGTATGGTTCGATTTCAGCCCACTTATCACCTTCTTCAACACGTACTTTTTCTTTGATGCGGATGAAACGCTTGGCAACATTTTGCTCAGCGATACCACCTTTTTGCAGCAAATAGATGAATGGTAGCGCACTACCATCCATGATCGGTACTTCGCCACTATCTAACTCTACAACTAGGTTATCAATACCTAGTGCAGCAACCGCAGCGATAAGGTGCTCTGTGGTAGACAAGCGCACGCCGTCCTTGTTAGTTAAACAGGTACACAATTGCGTATCACCCACTGCTTCCGGGGTTGTTTCGAAATCCACAACCGGATCAAGGTCCACGCGACGAAATACTATCCCAGTATTCGCATTCGCAGGTCGGAGAGTTAAGGAAACCTTCTCACCTTTGTGGAGACCAACACCCGTGGCTTTGACTACTTCTGCAATCGTACGCTGTTTGATCATAGGCTTTCGCTCACTGTTTAACTAAAATTAGACGGCGGAGTGTATCACACATCGCACCAGTTAACAAATTAGTTGATTTTTCGTACTAATCTGCTTGTTTACGCAAAAACGCAGGGATGTCGAAATAATCACCGGCATCTTCTTGCTTCTTACCAACACTTGCTGAACCTGATGTCTTATTCTCTTGATTAGGAACAGAAGCGCTAGTTTGCGATGTCGTACCTGAAGCTGAGCTTACTGACTCATCAGCGTGGCTAGTGTCTTGATAGCTACTTGATGAACCTTGGGTCGCAAAACTTGGCACGAACATCGATGTATTCGACGTGCTTTGTGTGCTTTGTGCGTTCACGTCAGAACCGGCTGCACGTTTAAAACCATTATCAACAACACCAAACTGTGGACGGCGATCACCGCCAAGACCAGTGGCAACAACAGTAACGCGAAGCTCGTCACTCATTTCCATATCAATCGCAGTACCCACTACAACCGTCGCGTTCTCGGACGCAAGCGCTTTAACGTGGTTACCTACAATCTCAAATTCTTCAATTGATAGGTCCATACCAGCAGTGATATTAACGAGGATACCTTTGGCACCGGTTAAATCGACGTCTTCAAGTAGTGGGCTTGAAATAGCTGCTTCAGCCGCTTCTTGCGCACGATCTGGACCTGATGCTGATGCAGAACCCATCATTGCAGTGCCCATTGCCGACATAACAGTACGTACGTCTGCAAAGTCAACGTTGATCAGGCCAGCACGAGTAATTAACTCAGCAATACCTTGTACCGCGCCATAAAGTACGTCGTTCGCTTTAGCGAAAGCATCCAACAAGGTGGTGCCTTTACCAAGTACTTTCAGTAGCTTGTTATTTGGGATAGTGATCAATGAATCAACCATTTCGGCAAGTTCACTGATACCTTGATCCGCTGCTGCTGCACGCTTTTTACCTTCGAAATCGAATGGGCGCGTTACCACCGCAACAGTAAGAATACCGAGCTCTTTAGCAATGCGTGCCACTACCGGCGCAGCACCAGTACCTGTTCCACCGCCCATACCAGCGGCGATGAATACCATGTCGGCACCTTCTAGAGCACTCTTAATGGTTTCGGCATCTTCTTCGGCACTTTTCTTACCGACTTCAGGGTTCGCCCCTGCACCCAAACCAGAGGTGATTTGTGTACCTAGCTGCACGGTTACATCTGCTGATGATTTACGTAGTGCCTGCGCATCGGTATTTGCAGCGATAAACTTCACGCCTTCGATGTGCTGTTGCACCATATGCTCTACGGCGTTACCGCCACCACCACCAACACCAATTACCTTGATGACAGCTTCTTCGCTGTGTTCTTCCATCATATCAAACATTTTTTTACTCTCCGACTTGAGTATTAAAACTCACCTTGGAACCACTTCGTAACACGGTTCCACCAGTTACCCTCGTCCGCTTTTGCTTTTGTTGCGTTGATCGACTGCATGGTCCGACCATATTGTAACAAACCTACAGCAGTTGCAAACGAAGGATCGCTAACATAATCAGTTAATCCAGTTATCCCTATAGGACTACCGATCCGAACTGGCATTTGGAAGATGTCTTCAGCCACTTCCAACGCACCAGTCATTTTTGAACTACCACCGGTAATAACTAAACCAGCGGCAATTTGATCCTCAAAACCTGAACGGCGGATCTCTTCGAGCGCCAGTTCAAATAATTCTCTAAAACGCGGCTCTACCACCTCAGACAAAGTGTGGCGCGACATAATGCGTGATGGACGACCACCCACGCTTGGCACTTCAATTTGCTCTTCATTGCTTGCCATTTGGCTACTTGCACACGCATGTTGCACTTTAATAGCTTCAGCATGAGAAATTGGTGTGCGGAAAATTTTGGCAATATCACCCGTTACCTGGTTACCCGCGACTGGAATAACGGCAGAGTGACGCAAGGCACCATTGATATAAATGGTGATATCCATAGTACCGCCACCAATATCAAGCACCGCTACGCCCAATTCTTTTTCATCTTCTGTGAGCACGGAGTAGCATGATGCCAAGGCATTGAAGATAAGTTGGTCAACTTGCAGACCACAGCGCTCAACACATTTTTCAATGTTTTTTGCCATGTCGTTTGAGCAAGTAATAATGTGGGCTTTAGCCTCCATGCGCACACCACTCATGCCAAGCGGGTTTTTAATACCCTCTTGCATATCAATGCTGTATTCCTGTGGTAATGCATGAAGCATTTTACGCTCGGCAGAAATAGGCACTGAGCGTGCGATGTGAATCACATTATCAATGTCTTCATCGGTTACTTCAGTGTTGTTAATTGCAACCACACCCGTTTCGTTT
Source organism: Pseudoalteromonas maris (assembly GCF_049257235.1). Lineage (NCBI taxonomy): Bacteria > Pseudomonadati > Pseudomonadota > Gammaproteobacteria > Alteromonadales > Pseudoalteromonadaceae > Pseudoalteromonas > Pseudoalteromonas maris. The sequence continues at coordinate 115,135 of NZ_JBMMUF010000004.1, read as the reverse complement.
TGACACTGAATGTGTTTACCTGAAATACCTAGATACACTGAACTAATGCGGCAATCAGCCATCAATTCTGCTTCGTCGATAGCGCGACGAATAGACTCTGAGACCAAGTTCAGATCATTTACACCGCCTTTATCCATACCATGGGATACTTGGCGGCCAACACCGACGATGCTGAGCTTATTGTCATCGGTGATCTCTCCAACTGTCGCCACGACTTTTGACGTGCCGACATCCAGACCGATAACAAGGTTACGTTCTACTGACTTGGTCATACCTTACTCTTTTTTTCTTCTTCCGTTACTGCAAGCGGCTTAAACTGCACCGCCAGCCCGGTATCATATCGCAAATCAACAACATCTACCTGCACATCTTGACGTTTTTTCAGATGCGGATAGACATCAATAAATCTTTGCACTCGCTGCGCTTTATCATCACGCCCCAGATTTAAACGAATGCCGTTATCAAGCCACAATTGCCATGCAAATCGCTCTGACAATGCCAAGCTTGAAAGCGTTAATCCATTCACTGCAAACAGCTCGTGAAAACGAGAGAATGTCTGCCATGCTTCAATTTCACTGCCTTCAGGACCAAATAAAGCGGGTAAATCTTTACTCAACTTATGTTGTGGTGCTGAAAACACTTCGCCTTTGGCGTTAAGCAGCTGATCATCATTCCAAAAAGCGACCACATCATGTTCTACCACGTACACTTGCAAGGTGTCGGGCCACTGTTTGCGCACAGAAGCGCTGGCAACCCAAGGTAAATCGGTGACTAGGGTTTGCACTTGCTTTACATCAAGGTCAAAGAAGCTATCTAACTTCGCTTTTTTAATGGCGCTGATGATGTCAGCTTCCTCTGTATACTTTGGCTGTCCTAGCACTTGCAATTGACGCAACTGCGCGTCTTTATCTCGCACTAACCAATCAGAAAAGTTGAAGGTTAGTTTGATAATCAACACCAGTACTACAAGAAAAAAGCTCATGCCGAATAGCAACGACCAATTGGCACGTTGTTTTATGTCGCTCAGCTTTTCTCTTATCACCGCCATTTACAGTGTTTGCTCCAAAATCTTCACTACTAACTGAGTGAAATCTAGGCCCGTCGCTTTTGCTGCCATCGGCACTAACGATTTCTCTGTCATACCCGGTACGGTGTTGACTTCAAGCAAGTAAAACTCGCCATCAGCACCTTGCATTGCATCAACACGGCCCCAGCCTTTTGCGCCGACCAGTGCAAATGCTTTCTCTGCCATATCTTGCAGTTGTGCGCTTTGTGCTGCGGTTAAGTCAGCTGGACAGTAATATTCTGTAGTACTTGATTGATACTTGGCTTCATAGTCATAAAAACCACTTGGTGTACGCATCTCTATCACAGGTAAGGCACTGTCATTTAGCACTGACACGGTGAATTCGCGGCCACTTAGCCACTGCTCAACCAATACTTGATCATCGAACTTGAATGCCGCTTGTAATGCCTGCTCAAGTTCATCTGCACTTGTCGCTTGCGCCATGCCGATACTTGAGCCTTCATGAGATGGCTTAACCATCACATGGCCCAGCTCTGCCATAATCGCTGCGCAGTCATAACCCGCATTTTTATCAACCACTGCATAGGGAGCAGTGCGCAGACCTGCGACTTGGAACAAATGCTTGCAACGAATTTTATCCATCGCCAAAGCCGAACCTAATACACCTGAACCTGTGTATGGCAGCCCCATAAATTCCAATGCGCCTTGCAACGTGCCGTCCTCACCACCACGACCATGCAGGGCGATAAATACGCGGTCAAAGCCACCTTGCGATAACTCGTGCAAAGGGCGACTCGCTGGGTCGAATAAATGTGCATCAACTCCTGCCTCAACGAGCGCGCTGTGCACTGCAGTGCCTGATTTAAGTGACACTTCACGCTCAGCAGAAGACCCGCCTAGTAATACAGCTACTTTGCCAAACTGCCCACTCATGATGCCACCTGCTCTAACTTCTCAATCTGTAATTCTGTTTGTGCCAACTTTTTCACAAGTTGACCTATGTTGCCCGCACCTTGGGTGATAACAAGGTCATCCTCACCAAGAGTGGTTGCTAATACACTTGCGAGTTCATCATGATCAGCGACATGAATTGGCTCAACACCACGCTGGCGTAAACTGCGGCATAAGCTCTTTGAATCAGCGCCCACAATAGGCTCTTCGCCTGCTGCATAAACATCAAGCAAGATAAGTTGATCAACCTCGGCTAATACTTTGACAAAATCTTCGTACAAATCACGAGTACGACTATAGCGATGCGGTTGATAAATCATAATTAGGCGCTTTTGCGGCCAGCCATCACGTGCCGCTTTGATAGTTACAGCCACTTCACTTGGGTGGTGACCATAATCATCAACCAACATGGCTTTACCACGTTCATTGGCAAACTCACCATAGTGCTGGAAGCGACGGCCAATGCCTTCAAACTTCTCGAGTGCACTCAAAATTGCGCTATCACTAATGCCTTCATCTTTAGCAACTGCTATCGCTGCTGTGGCATTGAGGGCATTGTGCTTACCTGGCATATTGAGCTTCACCTCAAGACGCTCGCCTTGTTTTGAGATCACGCTGAACTTGCAGGTACTGGCATCTTGGCTGAAATCTTCAAGACGATAATCAGCATCGTTACTCTCACCATAGGTGGTTACTTGACGTGAGAAACGCGGAATAAGTTCGCGCGCAACAGGCGAGTCAATACATACCACCGCAAGACCGTAGAAAGGCAGATTGTGAATAAACTCCACATAGGTGTCTTTCATTTTTTCAAGACTGCCCTCATAGGTATCCATATGATCTTCTTCGACATTGGTGATCACTGACACCATAGGCTGAAGGTGCAAGAATGATGCATCACTCTCATCTGCTTCAGCGATTAAGAATCGGCTCGAACCCACACGCGCATTACTTCCCGCGCTGTTAAGTAGACCACCAATAATAAAGGTTGGATCTAAGTTTGCCTCAGCGAAGATACTGGCAACTAAGCTTGTTGTTGTGGTTTTACCATGAGTGCCCGCAATGGCGATGCCATGGCGAAAACGCATTAACTCAGCCAACATTTCCGCACGGCGTACAATTGGAATTCGCGCTTGGCGCGCAGCGATGATTTCAGGGTTTTGTTCATTGATAGCTGTAGAAACAACGACTACTGACGCATCTTTTACATTGTTTTGATCGTGGCCAATAAAGACCTCTGCACCTGCTTTAATCAGGCGCTCAGTCATCGCGCTCTGGGCAATGTCTGAGCCTGTGATGCGGTAGCCTTCGTACGCTAAAACTTCTGCGATGCCGCCCATACCGGCACCACCAATTCCTATAAAGTGGATTGTTTCAACGCGTCGCATTGCTCTGCGTTCTGCGCCTTGTTGCTGCGTGCCTTGACGTGAGGCTGTGCTTATTTTTGTTGTCATTAACTGTACTGCTCAATTTGTTTCGCAACTTGCTCGGTTGCGTCGGGCTTGGCTAGGGCTTTCGCACGTTCACCAAACTCACTTATTAATTCTGGTTTTTGGAAATAAGGCGCGAGTAACTCAGTCACTGACACCTTATTAAAGTCGCTTTGGGGCATACATAATGCAGCCTCACCTTCAACTAGATAGCGCGCATTCGCTGTTTGATGATCATCCACTGCATGAGGGAATGGCACAAACAATGCCATCCTTCCTGCTGCTGCAATCTCACTCACTGTCAATGCACCCGCACGACAGATGACAAGATCAGCCCAGCGATAAGCCTCATCCATGTCATCAATAAATTCAGCCACTTTGGCGTCAAGGCCTAGGGCTTGATAGTGCTCATTGACCTTGTTTGAGCGTCCTTTACCGGTTTGGTGCCACACCGATACCGGATATTGTTGCGCAATTTCAGCAAACGTCTCAGGCAACACATCATTAAGTACTTGAGCGCCCAAAGAGCCTCCCACCACTAACACTTTTACTGGCGAGCCAACACTATTTGGTTCTATGCTCAGTAAAGAGCTACGCACGGGGTTACCAACCACAGCAAAATCTCTGTGTGGCAGAGCGCCAGGGAAAGCGCCCAAGCAACTGGTTGCTATTTTTGCCAACAATTTGTTGGTCATACCGGCTACCGCATTTTGCTCATGGATAACCAAAGGAACACCTAAGCTTTTGGCAGCCAAGCCCACGGGGCCTGTAACATACCCACCCATAGTAAGCACTGCACTTGGACGGCGTTGTTTCAATATTTTGCGCGCTTCGAAGAACGCTTTTGCGACCATAAACGGCGCTTTCACTAAACGCTTCAAGCCATTGCCACGAACGCCTTGAGCGCGAATAAAGTCAATCTCGATACCATGATTGGGCACAACCTGTGCTTCCATACGGTCGTCAGTACCAATCCATGACACTTGCCATTGTTTGGCAATGAGGTGCTGCGCTACAGCGATCCCTGGGAAGATGTGCCCACCTGTACCACCTGCTGCGACCACTAAACACTTACTCATGCTGCCTCCTGAACTACTGCGGCAGGACTACTGGCTGTGCGTCGACTCGCACGACCATTACTTCTCGATGTGGCTTGTTTGGTTGCCATCTTGGTTTCAAAATCAATACGCATGAGCACACCTGCAGCAATTGCCATCACTAGCAGGCTTGAACCACCGTATGAAATGAAAGGTAACGTTAATCCCTTCGTTGGCAAAATACCGGCACTGGCTCCGACATTAACCATGCTTTGGAACGCAAACCAAATACCAATTCCCAAAGCAAAGTAGCCTTCAAATTGCAGATCGGCTTTAAGTGCACGTTGGCCAATAAGTAAGGCTCTAAACACTAACGTACCAAGCAACATTAAAACGGTGAATACACCAACAAACCCCAATTCTTCCGCTACAACGGCAAAAATAAAGTCATTATGCGCGTGTGGCATATATTGAAGTTTCTGCACGCTATTGCCAAGGCCCTGACCAAACCAACCGCCCTGACCATAGGCCATCAAAGATTGCACTAATTGGTAACCTTTGCCGAAGGGGTCATCCCAAGGGTCAAGAAAACCGACTACTCGCGCCATACGGTATGGTTCAAGAACAATCAATGAAATAACCAGCGCAAAACCCAATAGAATGAGTGCAAAAAACTGCAATAAGCGAGCACCCGCTAAAAACAGCAAACCGACTGTGGTTACAAACATCACCACAACCGTGCCTAAATCGGGCTGTAGCAAAATCAAAAATGCATAGGCGCCAAGTACACCCAAAGGTTTCACAAAGCCTTTTAAGTTCTTTTGCACTTCATCGCGTTTACGCACCAGATAACCCGCTAGATAACTAAAGAAAAACAGCTTAGCGACCTCGGATGCTTGGATATTAATCGGTCCAAATGGTATCCACCGTTTTGAACCGTTGATCTCATTACCAACCACTAATACCGCGAGCAACAAACCAATGCCCATTAATAACAGATATGGGTTGGCGACTTTCCACCACTGCATTTTCACGCTGGTTGCAATCATAAATAAGAACGCACCGAGCATAATAAACGCGGCTTGACGGTACATGATGTGATATGGGTTATCAAACAAGCGCTCAGCTTCAGGCATTGAGGCACTGGTTACCATGATAAAACCCACACCAATTAAACATATCAAGCTATAAAGCAGTGGCGCATCGTAAAGATGACCTGAGGGCTTTAATTGGAAAAAGTCTTTGATGCCTTCCCACGTCATGATTGCTCCTCCTGCACATGCTGCGCGAAGTCATTACCGCGAACCATATAATTTGGATACATATCTAAACTTGCACAGGCCGGTGCCAACAGCACAATATCGCCACTATGGGCGAGTGATTTTGCCAAACTCACAGCTTCTGCCATGGTTTTGACTTGATGGCTGCCCGCTTTTAATTGTGCAATCGCAGCACCGTCTTTTCCTAAGCAAATCAGCTCATCAACAAAATCACCTAGAGGCTGCTTGAGTCCTGATAAATCAGCGCCTTTGGCATCTCCACCCGCGATGAGGATCAGTTTTCCTGGCTCTTGGGATAAACCACTAATCGCAGCAATGGTAGCGCCCACATTGGTGGCTTTAGAGTCGTTGAAGTAACGTACACCCGCACGCGTATCCACATACTGACAGCGATGGTCTAAGCCTTTAAACTCTTGCAGAGCCCGCTCAAATATACCCGCATCAAATGCAAATTCGTGGCACAGCGCCATAACCGCTAAAATATTAAGACGATTATGCGTGCCCGGTAGAAATGTTTTCGAACAAGCCAAGATAGGCGTATTTTGGTATGCAAAATAGGCCTCGCCTTGGTGGAGCATCACATGGTAGTCAGCATTGTCTAACCCAAAGCTAATCTGTGATTGTGTATCTGCCGGGGTCGTGTCTTCATCATGAGCATTAAATACTGCAAGCTCACAGCCTTTGTAGATTCGCTGTTTGGCAGCAATATAACCGTTCATGTCGTCGTATCTATCCATGTGATCTTCACACAGATTCAAAATACAGGCGGCTTTGGCTTGAAGGCTCGATGTTGTCTCAAGCTGAAAACTTGAAAGCTCTAGCACATATGCGTCCGCATCTTGGGCCAGCAGATCAAGCACAGCGGTACCAATGTTGCCGCCTAAGCCAACATGCAAGCCGCCAAACTCCAGCACATTGGCAAGCAGAGATACCACTGTCGATTTACCATTAGAGCCCGTCACAGCTAGCACTGGTTTGGTGTTGATGCGCGCGAATAGCTCAACATCACCAATCACTTCAACCCCAGCGCTAATAGCCTCTTTTACTTCGGGTGTTGATAACGCCAAGCCTGGGCCAATCAAAATTAAATCAAAATCGCTCAAGTGTGCATCCGCTAACGAACCAAAACGGCGCTCTAGCTGGGGCACTTGGGAGTCAAGCCAAACCCGTGTTGGCACTTGCTCGCGAGAATCAATCAACACCGGCTCTAAACCATGAGCATGCAAAAAGCGCACAGTGCCAAGACCGGAAACTCCAAGCCCCAGCACAGCAATGCGTTTGTCTTTAAGCGTGTCTAAATAGCTCATTGCTTACCTAATCTTCAGTGTTGCTAATCCAGCGAGAACCAGCACTATAGAAATAATCCAAAAACGGACAATAACCCGCGGCTCTGGCCAACCTTTTAATTCGTAATGGTGGTGAATAGGTGCCATACGGAAAATGCGCTCGCCACGCAGTTTGTATGAGCCAACTTGTAATATCACTGACAACGCCTCCATCACGAACACGCCGCCCATAATCACTAACACCAACTCTTGGCGCACTAGAACCGCGATAATGCCAAGGGCACCACCGAGAGCTAGTGAGCCAACATCACCCATAAATACTTGCGCAGGGTACGTGTTAAACCACAGGAAACCCAATCCAGCACCTACAATTGCCGTACACACAACGACTAACTCACTGGTCAGTGGTAGATGCGGTAAATGCAAATAGCTTGAGAAGTTTGCGTTGCCTGTCACATAAGCCATAATCGCCAACGCTGACGCCACTAAAATAGTCGGTACGATAGCCAAGCCGTCAAGACCGTCGGTGAGGTTCACCGCATTGGATGTCCCTACGACAACAAAATAAGTCATCACGATGTAGAACAAGCCCAACTGCGGCATCACATCTTTGAAAAAAGGCACAATCAGTGCTGTTTCAGCCGCTTGTTGTGAGCTTGCATACAAAGCAAACGCAACAATCAAAGCAATAACCGATTGCCAAAAGTACTTCCACTTTGCAATCAGACCTTTAGGATCTTTGCGGATCACTTTACGGTAGTCATCAATAAAGCCAACGATGCCCAGTGAGCCGATTACGAACAAGGTTGCCCAGACGTATTTGTTGCTCAAGTCCGCCCACAGCAATGTGCTGGCAAAAATAGAGCCTAAAATTAGCAAGCCACCCATGGTTGGCGTACCTGATTTGCTCAAATGCGACTGCGGTCCATCATCACGCACTGTTTGACCAATTTGCATGCGCTGAAGCGCTCTGATCAGCTTGGGACCAAAGTACAAAGACAACATCAATGCGGTCAAAATACCGAGAATGGCTCGCACCGTTAAATATGAAAAAACATTAAACCCACCGTAGAACTGGGTTAGGTATTCAGCTAGCCAAACTAACATTACTTCTCTCCCTCGCTGGCTAACTGTGTGCCATGCGCAACTAAATCTTCAACCAAAAGCTCCATGCGAGAACTGCGTGATCCCTTCACGACTACCGTTATTTTTTCTTGTGTATGTCGGAAGTCCGCAAGCATTTGCTCAAGTAGTTGGTCGCGCCCAGAAAAGTGGCGTGCAGGTTGTTCATAGACATCACTGGCGTAACGGCTTAATACGCCCAGAGAGTAGACGGCTTCAATACCTTTTTGCTTGGCATACTCGCCAACTTGTTGATGATATTCACGTGCCCCGTCGCCGAGTTCGTTCATATCACCGAGCGCCAACACCCGATATCCGGGGACGTTAGCAAGTAAATCAATGGCAGCTTGTACCGACCTCACATTGGCATTGTAAGTATCATCAATGACTGTGAGCTGACTTGTGACTTCTTTGAGGTTCACGCGTCCTTTGACTGGCTGCATGTTGGTAATACCTTTTGCCACATCTGCAAGGTTACATCCCACACCACTGGTGAGTGCTGCTGCAATAATGACATTGGTAACATTGTGCTCACCTGGCATTGGCAAGCTGATTTGCACGCGCTCATCTGCGGTGCATAACATAAATGTTGGGCGGGCAAAAGCATCGAGGGTGACATCTTCGGCCCACACATCAAGCTGCTCAGTGCGTGATATTTGTTTTACTTTGCGCGCCCCCATAGCATCAAGCCACTGTTGCTTGAATTCGCTATCAGCATTAATGACAGCTAAGCCATTGTCGGGCAACCCTTGGAATATTTCACCTTTGGCTGTGGCAACGCCTTGCAGGGAACCAAATCCCTCAAGATGAGCTTCAGCAACGTTGCAGACCACGGCCACATCAGGCTTTGTCAGAGAAACGGTATAGGCAATTTCACCAATGTGGTTGGCACCGAGTTCAATCACTGCATACTCGTGATGCTCTTCAAGACGTAACAAGGTCAGTGGTACACCAATGTCATTGTTGAAGTTCCCGTTGGTAGCAAGCACTGAGCCCTTGGTCGCTACGATCGCAGCGCACATTTCTTTGACTGTGGTTTTACCTACACTGCCTGTGATTGCGATGGTTTTAGGCGCTACTTGTGCTTTTACTGCCGCACCAATCACTCCCAGCGCAATACGAGTATCTTGCACCACGAGTTGCGGTAAATTTGTTTCCACTTGATGATCAACAATAACAGCCACCGCACCTTGCTGCTCGGCAACATCAATGAACTTATGGCCATCAAAGTTCGGTCCTTTAAGTGCCAAGAACACTTCGCCTTGTTTAAGCGTACGGGTATCGGTGTTGATATTGGTAACATCACAGTTATCACCAATAAGACTGATTTCAAGTGCCTTGGCTAGCCAGTTTAAATCCATCTTGATCATACGCGGCCTCCTTGTGCCAATACTTGCTGTACAAGTGCTCGGTCACAAAACGCCAATGTTTGATCGCCAATAATCTGATAATCTTCGTGGCCTTTTCCCGCAACCAATACAATGTCACCCGGTTGCGCTTGGGTAATAGCCATAGTGATGGCTTTTGCTCTGTCTACTTCGTACTGCACGTCCACGTTGGCACTAAAACCTGTTTTTATATCGTCTAAAATCGCTTGTGGGTCTTCACTGCGCGGATTATCACTGGTTACAACAATGCGCTGGGCATATTTTTGTGCCGCTTTAGCCATCATCGGGCGCTTGCCTTTATCTCTGTCACCGCCACAACCAAACACGCAAGTCACTTTCCCTTTGGCATGATTGTGTAACGCTTTGAGTGCCAGCTCCAGTGCGTCTGGGGTATGGGCATAATCAACAACACACGTTGGGCCGTTGTTCGCTGTGTAAGCTTGCATACGACCAGCAATCGGCTGTAATTGCTTACAGCCATCTAGTAGCTGCGCCAATGGGTAACCTAATCCCAATAAGGTGGCCATGGCACCGCAGGCGTTGTAAAGATTGAATTCACCATACAGAGGTAACTCAATGTCGCCATCCCCCCAGCTGCTGCTGATGTGTGCCTTTATGCCATTTGGCAAAAAGGTAACGTCATCGAAATACACATATTGACCTTGCTGTGGTGGTAGCGTTTTGCGGCCGTAACAAATAAGCAATTCAAACGGATACTTCTCTATCCACTGTTGGGCAACACCATCATCTTGATTGAGCACCACAAACTCGGCGTCACAGTCACGCATTAAAATAAGTTTGGCATCAGCATAGCTTTGCATATCGCCATGATAGTCAAGGTGATCTCGAGATAGATTGGTGAATACAGCCGCTTTAAAACGACTGTTGCTAACGCGCCCTTGGATTAATCCATGAGACGATACCTCCATCGCCACCAAGTCTTTTTGTTGTTCTTTTAGCTGCGCAAATATCTGTTGTAATTCCACACTCGAAGGAGTGGTGTTAGCCAGTGTATGCAAGTGCTCAGGCTCACCCCATCCGAGTGTACCGATTATCGCGGAGCTCTTAGCGCAGTGCTTGGCCAAATGGGCAATCATTGCCGTTGTCGATGATTTACCATTGGTGCCGGTCACACCGACTAAATCAAAGGCATGACTTGGCTGACCATAAAATTGTGCAGCTAGCTCGCTCAAACGTAGACTCAAGCGCTCCACAACAATCACGCGTTCATCTTGGTAATTTAATTCGCAGCGAGCATCTGCTATCACTGCATTAGCGCCGCGCTCAATTGCTTGCTTTACAAACTGACCACCATCAAGCTGATGACCTTTGATTGCGACAAACACATCGCCGCTACTCACGCGACGACTATCTAGTTGTAACTCATTAACCAAGCCTATCTCGGTATCTATTCCCCAAGGGGCGAGTACTTCGCGAAGATTACGCATCTCCACCTCCTTTTACTGCTAGGTTGGCAACGGGTTCTAAATCTGGCGCCACGTTCAAAATACGCAGCGCATTGGAAATAATTTCAGCGAAGGCAGGGCCTGCAGTAGCACCGCCATAATACACATCACCGCCCGGTTCGTTGATCATCACGACCACCGCAAGACGTGGATCGCTCACAGGGCCTATGCCAGCAAAATAACCAACATATTCATCACCATAACCGCCAGCAACCGCCTTTTTCGAGGTTCCTGTTTTTCCGGCAACGCGATAACCATCCACTTTCACTTTCGATGCTGTGCCGCCTTTTTCGAACACACTTTCCATCATTTCAACCACAGATTTTACATCGTGCTCTTGGAAAACGCGCTCCCCATGCATGGGCTGTTCTTGTTTTAAAATGGTCAATGGACGGGAAATACCACCTGAACCCAAAGTGGCATAAAAGCGCGCAAGCTGTGCAGTGCTTACTGAAATGGCATAGCCGAATGATAAGGTCGCAATTTCGAAATCTGACCAACGGCGGTTCGGGTAGAACAAGCCGCTGCTTTCACCGACCATCCCAGTGCCCGTGTCACTGCCAAAACCAACACGCTCAAACAAACCTACGAAGTAATCTTTAGGCAAATCTTGGGAGATCTTTGCGACCCCCATGTTGCTTGAGACTTTTAAGATTTCACGCAACGTCATCTCGCCATGGTTTTGCGTATCTTGAACTAAACTTCCGCCGACGCGCATCCACCCTGGATACGTATCAATGGTGTCATGTGCGCGAATATTGCCGTAGTCCATACCAGCCAAAATCGACAACGGTTTAATCGTTGAGCCGGGCTCAAATAAATCGGTGATAGCGCGGTTACGACGCTTGTGTGGCGCAGCATCTTCGAGATTATTAGGGTTGAACGATGGGCTATTCACCATCGCCAAAATTTCACCCGTTTTGACGTCAACCACCATCGCCGAACCTGACGTAGCCTTGTACGTGAGCACTGCAGATTTTAATGCTTTATAGGCAATAACCTGAATACGCTGATCGATAGATAACTGAATGTTCTCAGGTTCTACGCGTTGGCGTTCATCAAGTACAGCGACTTCACGACCTCGCGCATCTTTACGAATAGTGCGGCGGCCTTCTGTGCCAGTCAGTGCTTCATCATAGAGCTTTTCAATACCTTCGATACCGTGGCCGTCAATATTGGTAAAGCCAAGTACGTGAGCAGTTACCTCACCAGCAGGGTAGTAACGTTTTGATTCATCGAGTAGGTGTACGCCTGGTAGATTCAGATCATCAATATAATTGGCAACCGCAGGAGTCACTTGGCGTTTTAAGTAAATAAAACGGCGGTCTTTATCGCCCGTCAAACGAGTATCAACATTAGTACGCTCAAGACGCAAAACGTCGGCCAGTTCACGCCAACGCATATCTTGTTTGTAGAAATCAGCTTTGAGCTTGGCCAACTGGGCTGGCCTATCGAGTATGTCTTGTGGGTCCTGCCCTTGCTTTTTGGCTCTGGCAGTCACTTTTCGTTGTAGGTATTTATCTATCGCTTTTGGGTCAGCATAGACACTCACTACGGGCACACTGACCGCAAGCTCTTTGCCTTGACGGTCAAAGATCATGCCTCGTTGCACATGAAGCTTTTCAATACGTACCGTACGTTTGGCGTTTTCACTACGCGCTTTATCAGGCTCAATGACTTGTAAGTAAGCGGCACGCGCAACAAGGGTGACAAACACCAACACCACAGCACCGCATACAAGTAAAAAGCGCCATGTTATTAGGTTATTTGCTGCCTTTTTGCGTTTGCTGGCATTCATTGCACGATCACCACTTCTTCATCTTCGCTGGTTGGGCGTTTCATATTTAATTGTTCTGTTGCAATTTGCTCAATACGAGCGTGTTGCGAGTAAAACTCTTCTTCAACTAACAAGTAGCGCCAATTTAAATCGAGTTCATCGCGCTCTTGTAATAGCTTGTCTTGCGCAATCAATTTTGCGCGTGATAAATGCGTCACCTGTACGATGGCAAACGCAGTTACCAAGATAGAAAAAAGCAGCCCCAACGTTATTTTATGGTCAAACAATCCCCGTATAATTTCGACGAAGAGATTTGGATGGCGTCTTGTTTGTTGTTGGCTCATCCCAATCTCTCGGCTACACGTAGGACGGAGCTGCGCGCACGGCTATTGCGAGCGATTTCTTCATCGCTCGGCTTAATGGCTTTGCCTACTGCCTTTAACGTCAACTGCTGTTTTAGTTGTGCGTCTGTTAACGGCAGACCTCTAGGCACAGCCTCTCCCTTGCTCTGTTTTTTAATAAACTGTTTTACAATTCTGTCTTCCAATGAGTGGAAGGAAATTACCACTAATCGACCACCTGGCTTTAGTACTTCAAGTGATGCTTGTAGCGCTGTTTGAATCTCTTCAAGCTCGCTGTTGATATAAATACGGATCGCTTGGAACGTACGTGTTGCTGGGTGCTTATGCTTGTCTTTTACAGGCACCGCTTCATCAATTAACTGCGCCAGTTGCGCCGTTGATGTAATCGCTGTGTGCTCACGTGTTTCTATGATTTTGGTGGCAATTCGACGAGCGAATTTTTCTTCACCGTATTTTTTAAACACAAACACCATGTCTTCAAGCTCAGCTTCTTCAAGCCACTGAGCCGCGCTACGACCTTGTGTCGGGTTCATGCGCATATCCAACGGGCCGTCTTTCATGAAACTAAAGCCACGGTCAGCGTCATCTAACTGTGGTGACGAAACGCCGATGTCCAACAAAATTCCGTCCACCTTGCCTGTAAGTCCTTGCTCACGGGCCACTTCATCAAGACGTGAAAAACGGCTATGTGCAATGCTAAAACGTGCATCATCAGCAAAGCGCTCAGCGGCTTTAATCGCTGTAGGATCTTGGTCAATGGCTTGTAAGCGTCCGTTTTCCCCCAAACGCGCGAGAATTTCTGCTGAATGGCCGCCACGGCCAAAAGTACCATCGATGTAGATGCCGTCTGGCTTAATCGCTAGTGCTTCGATGGTTTCCGTCATTAACACGGAAATATGTTGAAATTCTTCGCTCATGCGTTACTCATACCCTTTGGATTTGTGGTGGATTTATCCGCCGGTTTAGAATGAAAAATCAGCAAGATCATCATCCTGTTCAAATTCTTGTCCTAGCTCGAGGGCAATGTCGTTTTGCATTTGCTGCTGCCACAATGTTTCATCCCAAATCTCAAACTTATTGAGCTGTCCCACCAGCACGATTTTCTTACCCAACTGGGCATAATCACGCAGATTAGGCGCAAGCAGTACACGGCCATTTTTATCAAGTTGGTAGTCCATGGCGTTACCCAAAACCAAACGTTGCATACGCTTGGCTCGTGGTTTCATGTTTGACAGAGATGCGAGGCGTTGTTCAACGAGTTGCCACTCACTTAGGGGATACAGCAATAAACACGGATCACTGATATTAATGGTGCATATAATTTCGCCGCCATGATCCGCAAGCAGCTGATTACGATACTTGGTAGGTATCGCAAACCTGCCCTTGTCATCAAGGCTGAGTGTGCTTGTGCCGCGAAACATATGTGATATGCCATCCGTTTTGTTGCTGTTATTTTTTGCAGGCTGTTGATCCACATTGATCCACAATTACCCACAATTTCCCACTGAACTACAGTCTAGGGCTTGACAAGGCTTTTTGTCAAGCAATGAAAATATCTTGACCCGCGCTTAAGGCCAGAAAAAATGCGGTCTGAAGGGAAGTTTATGAATTAGGTGGAAAAAAGTGGATCAGAATCTTACCCAGAACAAACAAGATTATTTTTTAAACAAAAACCTGTTTTCAATTAACGTAATCTAATGATGCAAAATAGGTACAAAATGATAATTTTATACTAGCCTTAAAGGAGTAATTTTAACTGACGCTAAGTGTATGTTTTCACATCCATTGTAAACACACATCGCGTGCTTAAGTTTCGCCCAATTTGGTTTTTAGGAGAGCACAGTGAATAACAACCCAGAGCAATCTCAAGGTAATAATTACCCATCCCCTACAACTCAAGAAGCAGCAAAAGTGGCACATGAAGCAATTGATAAATTTGCAGCTAAGGCAGCGAGTGCCGAAGAATATGTGCGCACCCAAGCAACACAATCATCTGCACGTGCAACCGAGCAAAAACAGCAACTTGAGCATGATCTAGCGGAATCAATCGCTAAAACCAAAGGTTTTATCAAGGAGAACCCATTGCTTTGTGCTGGCCTAGCCTTTTTAGCTGGCATGATATTTTCATCATTATTGAGCCGCAAATAATGGACTCATCAGCAAACACGCACACTCAAAAGCCCGAAGATGATGTTACTTTTAGTGCTTTGAAGGCTGCTCTCACTCGCTATCTATCTCACCATGCGGCTCAAGCTCAGTGTGTAAGTGAGTTAGCGAAAACAGAAGCGCAACTTAGCCTTCGCGCTGTTGTGACCATTATTGCCCTCATTGTGGTGATGGCGGTGAGTGCCACATTCATATGGTTTAGCGCACTTGCAGCTATCGGTTATGGCATTTTTTCGCTATGGCACTCGCTATTGCTTAGTGTCACCGTAGTTATTGCTTTGCAAATTCTGTTCATTTGGTGGTTAGCCATGCAGCTAGTTGATGCTATTGCCCATATTGGCTTTAGTAAAACCTTGCATGTGCTCACATCTAAACACTCGAAGGAAAAAGATGATGCTGAGTAAACTTCTATTTGAGAAGCACAGTGCTTATGCACAGCTGCTGCAAGAGCAAGCGCTAATTAGAAAGCAGTTATTAGCCATTGAAAAAACTGAGCTCAAAGAGCAAGTGGGTACTTTGGCAACTCAGCCACCAGGACTCATCGCGGCGTTTTTGGCGGGGGTCTTAATAGGCTTTGCGAGAAATAGTCTCGTCCGTGATGCGTTTCGCGTTGCAAAGTTGCTGCTGTAACAAAAACGCCAGCATGATGCTGGCGTTTTTGTTACAGCAGCATAAATATGTGGTCATATATAGCGCTGGATAAATGATGTGCTAGTTAAGTTGATTGGTATAACCATCACTTCATAAAGGTTCTATTGTGAGGGCGAGTGTAATCCACTTTGGGACCCACTGGCACAACCTGAGTAGGATTAATCATCGTGTGGCTAAAGTAATAATGACGCTTGATATGCTCAAAATTAACGGTCTGCGCCACGTGCGGCACTTGATATAAGTCGCGAACATACTGAGAAATGTTCTCATAACTCTCGATCATGCGCTGATTACACTTAAAGTGCCCAAAGTACACCGCATCAAAACGAATTAAAGTCGTAAATAGACGCCAATCCGCCTCGGTAAGTTGCTCACCTACAAGATAACGTTGCTTGCTTAAACGTGTTTCTAACGTATCCAATGCAGCAAACACGCTCTCATACGCTTGCTCATAGGCCGCCTGTGTTGTCGCAAACCCGGCTTTATAAACCCCATTGTTGATTTTGTCATAAACAAAATCGTTCACTTCATCGATTTGCTCACGTAAAGATGCTGGGTAAAAATCGAGTTGATTGTCAGTTAAATGGTTAAATGCACTGTTAAACATACGGATGATCTCCGCTGACTCATTACTCACAATACGCTGTTGCTGCTTATCCCAAAGCACGGGAACGGTTACTCTGCCACTGTATTTGGCATTATTACGCGTATAAATTTGATGCATAAACTGGCTTTGATACAGGCTGTCTCCTGTACTTCCAGTAGCTGTATCGAACGTCCATCCGTGCGCCAGCATGTCAGGACTCACTACTGACACACTAATATAGTCTTCTAAGCCCTTTAGCGCTCGAAAGATAAGCGTGCGATGTGCCCAAGGACACGCCAAGGACACATACAAATGATAACGGCCTTTTTCAGCCTTAAAACCCGCTTCACCGCTTGGGCCAGCACTCCCATCGGCTGTGATCCAATTGCGCAGCTGCGCACTTTCGCGTTTAAACTGGCCCTTATTAGCACTGGTGTCATACCACTTGTCGTGCCATTGACCTTCTACAAGTAAACCCATGTGACCTCCTCGCTAGCTTATCGCGCCGAAGCGCCCATTTCGATAATCTTCTACAGCTTGGTGCAGCTGCTCTTTGGTATTCATTACAAACGGTCCCCAATGCGCTATTGGCTGGCGCAGAGGTTGGCCTCGTAATATTAAAAAGCCACTTTGTTCATCGCTACTAGCATGCAGTGGTGAGCGAGGGTCGAGCACAAATAGCGTCCCTTGCTCATAGGTATTGCCATCCACTTTTAACGACCCTGAGTGGATATACACCAATGCTGTTTCGCTGTTCAGTGCACCCATTTTAAAGTGAGCGCTCGCTTGCATTGAAACATCACCTATCGCTGCCTCACTAGATAAGCGTGTAAGCGGTGACTGCACCACTTCGCTGGCAAAGTGCCAGTGCCCTGCTAATGCTTTGAGCGTCGCACCTTGACCATTAGCGTGCTCAGGTAAGCCACCGTCTGTCGAGTCTTGATACGAGGGTTCATTCATTTTGTCTTTGGCGTCCATGTTTATCCATATTTGAAAGCCATGAAGACCCTGTGCCTCGGCTAATGGCATTTCGCTATGAACAACCCCTCGCCCTGTGCTCATCCACTGCACATCACCACTACGAATCGCCTTCTTGTTGCCCATTTGATCTTGGTGTTCAAATCCACCTTTAATAATGTAGGTGAATGTTTCAATGCCCCGATGTGGGTGCGCAGGAAAGCCACCGATAAAATCTTGGCGATTATCCGACTTCAGTTCGTCTATCATCAAAAAAGGATCAAGTAAGCGACCATCAAAGCCAGCGATGCGTTGGATGTTAACGCCATCGCCATCTTGAGTAGGCTGAGCTTTTAGCGCTTGTAAGATTTTCATACACACCTCCAAAAAATATGGGGTCTAGTTTAGTGTGCATTTTTGTTAAATGTAATGCGGGAAATTAGCATAAACGACGCTAAAAATTAGCATACTCATAAAGCCGTATAGGTTGCCTTTGGTGGTGGCTATGCACAGATACCATACCTTAAAAAGAAATAGCCTCACCTAAAACAGGAACATCTGCATGAATGTTGTGCACATGGTCAAGGCGACTCGCTAATGTCTGCAAGGCGTCAAACTCGCCATGAACAAGCACTACTTTGGGATTTGATTTAAAATGGGTAAGCCAATCAATCAGTGCCCGCTGCCCAGCATGAGCAGAGAATCCACCAAGCGTTTCAATGTTAGCTTTGACGATAATATCATCGCCAAACAATTTAACGTGTCCTGCGCCTTCAACCAAAATGCGCCCAAGCGTACCATTTGCTTGATAACCCACAAAAATAATCGTGTTACGACTATCCCATATGCGATGTTTAAAGTGATGAGTAATACGCCCTCCTGTACACATGCCACTCCCTGCAATAATCAGCGCACCTTTACTTATTTTGTTTATCGCCATTGAATCTTCTGCAGCCACCATGAGGTGAAGCTTTGAAAGAAAGTCTTTCAGTAACGTTTGCTCGCCAGTGCACAGTGTTTTTACTCCCTCACAGTCCAGTATGGGCAACCACTGATCATAAACACTGGTTACCTCTATCGCCATTGGACTGTCGAGAAATATCTGCCAATTATCCAACTCCCCCGCTTGTTGCAACTTACCCAAATACATTAGTAACTCTTGCGTTCTACCTACGGCAAAGGCAGGGATCATTACGTTACCACCTTTTGCAAATGCGTCTTTTAATATTTCTTTGAACTGGGTTTGCGTATCCCCAAGCGATTTGTGCTCGCGATCGCCATAAGTGCCCTCCATCAGCACAATATCAGCATGCTCCAACAGTGTTGGGTCATTCATGAGTAACGTGTCTTTGTTACCGAGATCACCTGAGAACACTAACGTCTTTTGCACACCTTCATCATTAAACTTCAACTCAATAATGGCTGAGCCAAGAATATGACCCGCGTCATAAAAACATACGCTAGCGTCATGAGTTATGCTTGTTGTCTTTTTATAGGGCAAAGGTTTAAGTAGCTCTAAAACATTGAGTACATCTTCTTTAGCGTACTGAGCGACTATTTCAGGTTTACCTTTGCGTGCACGCTTGCGGTTCTCTCGACGCAAGTCACTTTCGTACAAACTCCATGCGTCAAACAACATAATGGGGAGCAACTGCGCGGTAGCTTGAGTGCAATAAATCGGCCCATCGAAACCGTCATGTACTAAAGAAGGTAGACGGCCACTGTGATCTAAATGCGCATGAGAGAGCACAACCATATCTACCGTGCTCGGAGTAAATTCAAATTGATCGCGAGAAATGAGATGTTTTGCCCTGATCCCTTGATGTAACCCGCAATCAAGTAGGAGTTCACCAAATGCGTCTGAGCGCACCAAGTGACATGACCCTGTCACCTCTTGCGCCGCACCATGAAATGTAATAGTTGCCATTGATTTCACTCACAAAGTCGTTGGGCTGAATAGCCAATAGATTATTGTAAGTTTAGCGATATATGAGTAAATCGCTGTGATTATGCACTAATAATTATTAGTCAACACAATACTCGCGATTGTAATCAATCACTGATAGTGAATTCGATATGGTATGCACTCTCGCCCGGTCCATCTGGTTTGCCTGGCCAATAGAAGCGACTCTTGATAACTGCTTTATGCTTCATCACTGCCGCCTTAAATGATTTATGATCAGCGATAGAAGAGGGCTTAATATCAACAGCATAACGCCCTTTCAGGGGCACATGCGCCATTTGATTACGCTGCTCCCCCATTGCTGCAACCTCAGTTAAGATAACCTGCGTCATTTGGCTAATTGATTTTTCTCTGTTGCCCCCGTCGGTAATGGCCTCGATAGCTGCATCACCGATAGAGTCATAAGACATTAATGCGCACGCCTTACGCACAGAAAACGTCGAGCAATCAGCACATTTACAATTTGCCGCCCCTGCAGCTAAGTAGTAATCATACATAACCTGTGCCTGCTTCGCCGCGCTGCGACTGCCGGATGATATACTGAGTGAGTCTAGCTTTGCTGTTTGGGCTATCTCTTGTAAATATTTAACCACCTCTTGAGGTGCCTTGTGTGCCCCCTCAACAGTGACGGCCAAACTACTGCAACTAACCAGTGTAAAAAGTATGAATACAAATATTCTGCGCATAGTCATCCTTGCTTGTGTGGTAATGAGCAATATGTAGGTATGGTTTTCTTTTATTAATGGCTTCAGATTTTCTTGATGCGCATTAACAAAGAGCATTTTTTATGACAGCTAACCACTATTTTTTATAGGTTGGCACACATCACACAAAAAGTGAAAAAGGAAATGCCCTGGCAGATGATTGAATTGGCGAGAATTTTAGAAAGCCGCTTGTTTTACATAAGCAAATCAAGCGGCTACTAAAATTGATGAGTCAGCTTATAAGCCGGGTTCTGTCGTGGATAATCATTCGTCTAGGCCTTGGATCACTCCAAGGCTCAAGCAACCTACCCGGTTCCGATGTGGGCCACACCATAAGGAACCCTATTTGGTCTTGCTCCGGGTGGAGTTTACCTTGCAACCAACTGTTACCAGTGGCCCGGTGCGCTCTTACCGCACCCTTTCACCCTTACCAACCGAAGTTGGCGGTCTCCTCTCTGCTGCACTTGTCGTAGGCTTGCGCCCCCCAGCCGTTAACTGGCACCCTGCCCTGTGGAGCCCGGACTTTCCTCCCCCTGATCATTTTCGTCACAGGCAGCGATTATCTAGCCGACTCTGCGCGGTATTATACTTATTTACCTGAAACTAGCTAGGCGAAGTTGAACCTAGCCATGAGATACTTTTACTTAAAGAGGCTATTGCTGTTCTAAGATACTCTTATAGAGCGCATTTTTCTTAAGGCCAAAATATTCAGCAGCAATGCCACAGGCTTTCTTAAGCGGCATATCAGCCTTTAATAGCTCAATTAATTTCAGTGCCTCAGGATTAATGTCACTGCTTTGGTCAGGCTGACCCGGTAGCATCAACACAATCTCGCCTTTTTGACGTGCAGTGTCTTGCTCTAAAAATGCAATCAGCTCTGTCACAGTGCCATTAAAAAAGGTTTCAAAGCTTTTGGTTAGTTCTTTAGCTAGCACCACTTGCTGATGGGCACCCAACGCCTCTTTTAAATCATTGAGACTCGCCATGATTCGGTGCGTACTCTCGTACATAATACTGGTCATGCCAGACTCATAAGCTCGGGTGTAAAACTCCTGTCGCGCCTTACTTTTGGCTGGCAAAAAGCCCACGAACTGAAACTTATCTGTTGGTAACCCAGAGCAACTCACCGCAGCTATCGCCGCGCACGCGCCAGGAATTGGCGTAACGGTAGCACCTTGTTCACGACATAAACTAACTAGGGCGTAGCCAGGGTCGCTGATAAGTGGCGTTCCTGCATCACTCACCAACGCCACATTCAACCCTTGCGATAACCAATCAACAACCTGCTGTGCTTTTTGCTTCTCGTTATGGTCATGCAGGGCCATTGTACGCTTACTGATCCCCAAATGAGACAGAAGCTTTGCTGTATGGCGTGTGTCTTCAGCCGCTATTAAGTCCACCTCTGATAGGGTCTTGATGGCACGCTGGCTAATGTCTTCCAAATTACCGATGGGCGTGGCAACAATATATAATGTTCCCGCACTGGTGTGTTGAAGATCGGTTGAAATATCCACATTGGACATTGAGCTCTCCTGCATCAGTCAGTAAGATAAGCGAATCACACGATGACCAATTGGAATGTAAAGACTGTGCGACTCAAATCAATTGCTTTTATGGTGTTATTGTCAGGCTTATCGGCCTGTAGCACAACACAAAAGCTCGAAGAAAGTGAAATTCAGACCGTAAACACCAGTGAACCTGAAGTTGCACCGACTTATACAGCGCAAGAAACTTATCAACAGGCGCTAACGTTAAACGCTGCTGCGCAACAAAATAAATTAATTGCAGCACAAACGCTCGCCCTTGAGGAGCAAGATTGGCTTACCTTACAACAAGCCAGTGATACCTTGTCTCGCTATTTTCCAAATGAGCGCATTCAAGCGCGATTAGTGTCTGCTTTTGCGCAGTTACAGCAAGGTCAGCCACAACTAGCTTTGCTTGAGACCAAGAAGCTTCAAGCCTTATTAGATACGCCAAGCGAGTATTATTGGCATCAATTAGTGCAAGGCTCGGCCTACAGTGCAATGCAATTAAATACTCAAGCCATCCCATTTTTGCTGCGCGCCGCAGATGCTGCTGGTGATGCAAGCTTTGGAAATCAAACTGTTAATCCAATACTGTGGTCAAGCTTACAGTCACTAAGCTTAACGCAACTGCAAAAATTGGACTCTGGCTCTGATATACAAAGAGGCTGGTCGCAACTTGCACAAATTAAACAAATCTATTTAGGTTCACCTATTGAGCTGCACAGTGCCACCAACAACTGGCGTCGCAAATTTGTGGATCACCCAGCGGCGTTTGCGCTTGATGAGAAAGTAGCGCAATTGATGGAAGTCGAGCCTTTTGCAGTGAAGAACTTAGGTGTATTCCTGCCGCTTACAGGTGCCAACCGAGCGCTTGGAGACGCAGTTAAAAGCGGTATAATGGCGGCACTGGATAAGCATCAATTTGAAAACGTCTATTTTATCGATGCTAACGCGTCGGATGACGACATTCGCACTGCAGTGCAAACCCATGAACTCGATTTCGCAGTGGGCCCTTTGTTAAAAGCAAACATCAATCGCTTTGAGCAATCTGGCTTGCTTGAAGGACTTGCCAGCATTTACCTCAACCGAGTTGATGTCGAGCGCCAATCAAGTGAACATTTTTACTTTGCTCTAGCCCCTGAACATGAATTAGATCAAGCGCTAGCGCACTTTATGGCAAGAGGTTTTGAAAAGCCATTACTGCTATCAACAGCAGATCGTACTGGCGAGCGTCTTACACAGTACTTTACCGAGCAATGGCTGCGCTATAACAAGCAAGCTCCAATAGTGGGCTTATACAAAAGTAATGAGGAGATGGAATCCGTCATTACTGAACTGCTGGAAGTTGGACAAAGCGAACAACGCATTGATGCGATTAAACGTCTGTTCAAAGCAAAAGTTGAGAGTGAGACTCGCTCGCGCAGGGACATTGATGTTGTCTACTTCTTAGCAGATGCGACGCAAACACGCCTGCTCAAGCCCTACTTAGATGTGAATGTAAGTACCTTTGTTGAGCGGATCCCTCTTTACGCGAGCTCTAAGAGTCACAGCACACAAATTGATAGCACGGATAAACGTGATTTAAGTGGATTGTATTTTACCGAGTTGCCGTGGATGTTGCCCACATCAGGCGTTGCTAACCTAAACAACAGGCAACTTAGAGAAACCGTTGAGCAGCTTTGGCCTAATAAAGGTGACTTGGAGCAACGCTTATTCGCAATGGGGTTTGATGCTATTGCTATCATTCCTGAATTACGCCAACTTAGTATGCTTCCTGGCAAGCGAGTAAGCGGGCTAACTGGTGCGCTCAGTGTCAACACGACAGGAGAAATAGTAAGACACCTGCTCTGGGCAAGGTATGATGCTAGAAAAATTACCCCTGTTACTCTGGAGCACATTACACCTCAGCCCCTACAAAAAGAGGCGCTGAAATCACAAGGAACTGAAGATGTTTTGGCAACCGAAGGAATGGCGCCACAGTCGACACAAGGGGCAGCATTATGAGCGCCTTGCACAAGATTATTTAGTGACGCAGGGGTTAACTCCAGTTACAACTAATTATCACTGCCGTTATGGTGAAGTGGATTTAATAATGAAAGATGGCGCCACTTGGGTATTTGTTGAAGTAAAATTTCGCAAACATGGTAGTTTTGGTGGCGCACTTTGGGCGCTAACTCCAAAGAAACAGGGGCGATTGCGTAAAACCATTGCCCACTACGTACAAAAGCATGATCTCATGCACTGCACACTGCGTGCAGACTATGTTGCCATCGACGGACAGCAAGATACGCAATTCCATTGGATTAAGAACGTACTGTAAATGCAAGAACAAATAAAAACACTATTCACAGAGAGCATCCAAGCCCAAATCGCCGCTGGGGAAGTATTGCCCAGCGCATTGGAGTCAGGTGCTATATCAATTGCCCAAGCATTAATTAATGGCAATAAATTGCTGTGCTGTGGCGCATCAAGCTGCCATATGTTGAGTGATCATTTCGCGGGGTTACTGGTCAATCATTACGAAACTGAACGCCCATGTTTACCAGCAATCTCTTTGTCAGCTCACGCAATGAATTTGAGCTCTACTGCATCAGGCACTAAGGCCAGAGACATCTATGCAAGACAAATTAGAGCGTTGGGCGAGCAAGGTGATTTATTGTTGGTTTTGGCCATCAATGGCAATGAAAAGTCAATTATAAGCGCGGTGGAAGCGGCATTAACCAAAGATATGACCGTAATCGCACTTGTTGGTGACGACGGTGGCGAACTGGCGGGCCTTCTTAATGCCAGTGATGTTGAAATCCGCATTCCAGCAAAACGCCCTAGCCGTATTTTAGAGTCGCACCTCGTGAACTTGCATTGCTTAAGTGAGCTTATCGATATGACTCTGTTCCCACAAGGAGAAGAATAAATGAATAACAAACACCTCTTAGCAATTGTTGTGAGCAGTGTTCTACTTCAAGGCTGTGCAGCTGCAGTTGTTGCCGGAACTGCCGGTGCAGTAACGTCAGCAAACGACCGCCGTACTATTGGCAGCCAAATTGACGACAATAACATCGAAATAAAGGCAACGCTTGCTATCAAAGAAGTCACAGGCGAACGCAAAGACACCAATGCCACAGTTGTCAGCTACAACGGCATTGTCTTGCTTCTTGGTCAAGTCCCCTCTGAGCAACTCAAGTCAATGTCGCAAACCGCAGTGGAGAAAGTGCAAGGCGTACGCCGTCTTCATAATCAGTTGCGCGTAGGCTCACCGACCAGCATCACGACACAAAGCCACGATACTTGGCTTACTTCAAAGGTGAAGTCACAGCTTCTTGCAGCTGAAAATGTGAGCGGTAGTAACATCAAAGTGATCACTGAAAATGGTGAAGTATTTTTGATGGGCTTAGTCAACAAGACTGAGGCTGAAGAGGCTGTTAATATCGCCCGTAATATTTCAGGTGTGGAGCGTGTTATCAAGGTTTTTGAATACATCTAGCCCCTTTGTTCTACGCCTATAGCGCTACCTGTGAAGCACAAAAAAAAGATATAAAAAAAGCCACTTTAATAAGTGGCTTTTTTCTGGGTTTATTTCGCTACAGCGTGCTTTCAACCATAATCTTCGGTGTAACGAAGATAAGCAACTCACGTTTCTCATTGCGCTCACTGGTATTGCGGAATAGCGCGCCAAGGTAAGGAACATCACCTAGTAATGGCACCTTATTCGCTGAGCTGATGATTTGCTGCTGATAAATACCACCTAGTACAACCGTTTGGCCATTCTCAACAAGAACTTGCGTTTCAATGCGTTGTGTATCGATTGCAACCGCTGGGCCTGTAGGTGTATCAACTGTATCACCACGTGTATCTTGAGTGATAGCAAGGTCAAGAATCACCTTGTTGTCTGGTGTGATATGTGGCGTTACTTCCAAGCTCAATACCGCTTTTTTGAATGTTACTGTCGTCGCACCACTAGAAGCTGATTGAACATATGGAATTTCGGTACCTTGTTCGATACGCGCTTTTTTCTGGTTCGCAGTAGTGATACGTGGACTGGCGATAATCTCACCTTTGTTTTCTTGCTCTAGCGCAGAAAGCTCAAGGTCAATCAGTTGGCCGTTAGCCAGTTTCGCTACGTGCATACCAATGCTGCCAGCTGGGTTAGCAACAGGTAGGTTTACATTAAGACGGTCACCAATACTTGAACTATTGTTAAACGCCATATCATTCGCGCCAATAATAGAACCTGATACACCCGTTAACGTACCTGTTGAATTAGGACCAACATTGTTTCCAAAGCCACTGTTGCTATCGCTGAAGCCCCAGCGAATACCTAAGTCTTCTTGAACGTTATCGCGAACGGTAACCATGCGTGATTCAATCACTACCTGTTTGACTGCAACATCGAGTGTTTCAACCATACGGCGAACGCTTTCAATACTCTTAGCAGTGTCTTTAATAAGTAGTGTATTGGTACGCGCATCTACCGACACGCTTCCACGCGCAGATAAGATACTGTTAGCCTCTGTTTTCAGTAAGTCAGCAAACTCTTGCGCTTTGGCATAGTTCAACTGGATATATTCACTGTAAAGTGGCTCTAGGTCTTCTACCTGCTGCTTCGCTTTAAGCTCTTTTGCTTCACGTGCTGCCAACTCTTCTGTTGGAGCAACCATCAGGATAGAGCCTTCCATACGTTTGTCTAAACCTTTAACACGCAGCACGATATCCAGCGCTTGGTCCCAAGGCACACCATCAAGACGCAAAGTAATATTACCGTCTACCGAATCGCTCACCACAAGGTTAAAGCCGTTGTAATCTGCAATAATCTGCAGTACTGCGCGGATTGAGATATCTTGGAAGTTCAGAGACATAGGACGACCCTGATACTCTTTACCATTACCAAGGAAACTGCGCTTAGATTCATCTTTCTCTACTGTCAGAGTAAAGATGTTGTCCAATTGCTGGTAGTTGTAATCGAACGCATCGGTAGTTTGGATTTCAATTCGGCTGTTTGCGCCTTCTTTGAACGTTTCCACCATATTCACTACGGTGCCGAAGTCCATCACATCCAAGGTATATAACAAGTCGTCGATGATGTCGGTGTTGTGGAACTCAACAATAATCTTGCCTGCTTGCTCCTGAACATCAATCGCAGCCATGTTCTCTTGTAAGAACACGAGTACGCGTGCTTCACCTTCTTCACCTCTGCGGAAATCAAGGGCCTGAATACGGTTGATATAGCTATCACCTTCATCTTCTTGCGCAACGGTTTGGTTCGCATCTTGTGTTGGGTTATCTGACACGTGTAGGTAGAACAAGTTCTTGTCTACGCGCGTTTGATAAATCTTCAAGCGATCAAGGTAAACAGTGACCTTAAAGCCATCATTAACGAATTCATTCGTTACCTTTTCAACACCCGCGGTGTTCACCAATACTTCACCCAAGCTCTGCTCAAAGTCTGCCTCATCGAAGAACATCTCGATACGTGCAGGTTCGCTGAATACCTGGATCTGAGGCTCTACATAAATCTCTTCATCAAAGACGAATTCGACTTCCGTTTCACCTTCTAGCAATGGGTTGTAGCGTACGTCGTACAATAAAGGCACGGCGGTCGCAAAACTCGACATAAACAGAGTAGCTATTACGAGTATGAAAGAATAGATACGATTCATTTTGAATGCGTTATTTTGCATTGTGCTATTACCTTGATTTTTATGAACTGGAATCATCACCTGCCTCCAACATTTCTAGCTTGGTCAGGCGTTCTTTCCAACATCCTGCTCCATCAGGGATTAACTCTAATAATTCTATATAGTTACTGCGTACCTGAGTCACTTTACCGTGATACAAGCCAACATAGTTGCCGCGCGAGATTCGATGCAATGTTGCATCAGAAGCTTTCACTAGTGCCCATGTTTGCGCGCCAGCACCCAACGTCCCTTTCATTGAAAGGTTATCTAATGGGTATCTCTCCAGCGGTTCTTTCTTACGCTGAGGATCTGGATGCAAACAGTTTTGCACTTGAATCAATTTATCTTGAATTACTTCTGGTCTTGGTGCCACAAAAGGACTACGTAAATCAGAAGCGCTGTAGGCAAAGTGCTCAAACTGGGCGATCTCGGGGATCGGCTCCACCTTGGGCTGCGTACTTGCTTTCACTTGGTTTATAAACTCATTTTGCTCGGTAGTGTCGTCAAAACAACCACTTACCAACAGCGATAATGAGGCTACTGCGAGGAGTTTTTTCATTTATTCATCCCCCTCATAACGATATGTCTTAGCAATCACACTAAACACCAATTGGTCATCACCTGTTGCTTGTATTTCAAAGTCATGAAGACTGATGATACGAGGTAACTGAGCGACCTTACCAACGAACTCTCCAAATTCGTGATAACTCCCCTCTACTTCAATTTTAATTGGCAGCTCGGTGTAGAACTCTTTTTTCACTTCAGGCAACCAACCGATCTTTACGAACGTCAAGCCACTGGTCGTGCCTACATATGACAAATCATCGAGTAGTCCTGGCGTTTCGTTTGAGGTTGGAAGCTTTTTCAACAACTGTGAGAACTTCTCTTCCATCTCTTGCATTTGTTGTTTGTAAATTTCTAAGCGACTCGCCTTTGCATATTTGACGCGATAGCTGTCTCGAAGCTCTGTTTCTTTATTGAGTGTTGTTTCATAAACACCAATCTTGTCTTCAACTAAAAACTTGTAGCTAAGCCCTAGTATTATGATGAAAACAAAAATAAAGACTAACGACTTAACCAGTGACGGCCACTCGCCTATGTTGTCGAGTGTTAAGTCGCTCCAATCTATATCGGTTAAGGCTTTTAAATCCGTACTCATTCTTTCACCTCACCAATTTCATCGAATGACTTCACGCTAAATTGCATGTTGAAATCACTTAACAGACGAGAGTCTTCTTCACCAGCAACAATGCCTTGCAAAGATGCGCGCTCCAGTAAGTACGAACCTTCTACTTGGCGGATCATGGTTGACAGACGGTTGTTTGACTCACTCTTACCAGTAATTTGAATGGCGTTTCCACGGCGCTCTAGGGTAGTAAAATACACACCTGAAGGTACGATTTTAGCTACTTCATCCATAATGCGCGTGCCGAGGTTTCGGTTACTTTGCAGCTCTTCGATTAGGCGCATACGCTGTTGTAAGCTTTCTTTTTTCTTGTCAAGCTCACGGATTTCAGCGATCCGCTTATCGAGTATTTGAATTTCTTTGGTCAAAAAGTTATTGCGTACATTTTGCCCATCAATCATAGCGTTATAGACCATGCTCAGCGCAAACATAGAGGCAAATGCAGCGAAAACAACAACCACTAAAACCGTGACGAAGTTCTGCTGTGCTTCCTTGCGCGCGGCTTCACGCCAGGGCAGTAGATTTATATGTGGCATGTTGAGAAACTCCTCAAAGCAAGGCCGGTGGCAACTGCAAACTGCGCCTTATGCTTTTGTAACATTTCCTGATCCACGCGAGGACCGATATCCATATTCACAAATGGATCAACAACAACAGTGTGTATACCCAGCTCGTCTATTAACAGGCGATCTAGGCCATCAATCATTGTTGTTCCACCTGATAAAACGATGTAATCAACTTGATCTTTACCACTGGTCGTTAAAAACATTTGGATTGCGCGACGAACCTGCTGCAACAATGATGTTTGAAACGGAGCCAACACTTCAAAGGTATAGTTTGGTGGGAGGTCACCTGAACATTTTGCGCGCTCGGCATCGTCAAAGTTCTTGTTGTAGTAAGACACAATGGTGTTGGTATATTGCTCACCACCAAAAACTTGGTCACGGGTGTAAATGGTCTCACCTTTTTGCACCACACTAACCAGTGTCATTACCGCACCGATATCCACTAAAGCGACTACTTTGTCCTTAGCGTCTTCGGGAAGTGACGCATAGGCCACCTCAAGACTTCGACTAAGTGCGTAGGTCTCTACGTCAACAACCTTAGTTACGAACCCGCCTGTTTCTACAGCGCCCGATCGTGCTTCAACACTTTCGGTTCGTGCAGCGGACAAAAGCACGTTAACTTTGGAGGGGTCAGCTTCATTGATCTCTAACTTTTCGAAATCGATGCTAACTTCATCCAGTGGGTATGGGATTAAGCTGTCAGCTTCAATTTCGATTTGAGATTCAAGTTCGGCATCACTCAAAGACACATCCATAAAAATCATCTTAGTAATCACCGTTTGTCCCGATACTGCAACAACGGCGTGACTAACAGATTTTGGAATGCGCTTTCTAAGCTTTGAGATTACGCGACCAATAGCCTCTATATCCTGAATGTTACGCTCGGCCATTGCCCCTTTGGGCATGGGTTCGATCGCAACCGCGTCAAGGCGATAACCCTGTTCGTGCTGTGTGAGTAACACTGCCTTTACAGAGTGTGAGCCGATGTCGATGCCTACCATGGCGGGCAAAGACTTTTTGAAAAGTCGATTTAACATATGAGCAACGTGAAACCTTTTTTTATAATTATAATAGACTTATAAATTATTAATGAAAAAATTTTATTCACTTCCTAATCAAGATATACTAGCAACGTCTGCGCTCAATTGGGAGTCTAATTAGGGAAATATCCGTGAAAATATTTAAAAAGTTTTTACAAATCCTTTTCATTTGTATCCTCCTCGGCTGTATTGCCATCGCTGTATTATATCTATATGTAAAGCCTGACTTACCAAGTGTAGCAGTTTTAAAAGACGTCAAACTACAAACTCCCATGCAAGTGTTCACACGGGACGGCGCTCTCATCAACCAATTTGGTGAAAAACGCAGAATACCAGTAAAAATCAATGATGTACCAGAAGAATTACGTTTAGCATTTTTGGCAACTGAAGATAATCGTTTTTATGAACACTACGGAATAGATCCAATAGGGATAGTGCGTAGTGCTTTAGTACTAATTTCCACAGGTGAAAAACGCCAAGGTGCCAGTACTATTACCATGCAGCTGGCACGAAACTTCTTTTTAACACGTGAAAAAGCGTATATTCGAAAAGTAAAAGAAATATTTATCGCCATTCACATTGAGCAACTTTTAAGCAAAGACGAAATATTTGAGCTGTATCTAAATAAAATTGAACTAGGTAATCGCTCGTTTGGTATTGGCGCTGCCGCACAAGTTTATTACGGAAAACCGCTTAATGAGTTAAATCTTGCACAAATGGCAATGATTGCAGGTTTGCCGAAAGCCCCCTCTGCTTTAAACCCAATTCGCAACCCTGAGCGCGCAAAAGCGCGTCGTAATGTGGTACTAGGACGTATGTTGGATGAGGGATATATCACCGAGCAAGAATTTGCTGAAGCTTCTTCACAACCAATTACTGCAAAATTCCATGGTGCTGAGATCGATCTATACGCACCGTATATCTCTGAAATGGTGCGAGCTGAAGTGGTTGCACTGTATGGCGAAGAAGAAGCATACAACTCAGGGATAAAAGTATTCACATCGGTAGAATCGAATGTTCAAGCGGCTGCGCAAAAAGCACTGCGTGATAATCTTTACGCCTATGACATGCGTCACGGCTATCGCGGCCCGCAAGCATACCTATGGCAGCATGACACCGAGCCTCCAGCCAACGAAGAGACCATGCTGACCTACCTAAAGTCAGTCAATGCACTTGCTGATTTGCATGGTGGAATTGTTACGGCAGTCAATGAACAATCCATTCAAGTCTTTAACAAAACTGGTGAATATGTAGATATCGACTGGGATGGTCTTAAGTGGGCTCGCAGTTTTATTTCAAACACACGCCAAAGCCAAGCACCGCAAACTGCCGCTGATATTGTTAATCCAGGAGCGCATGTTTGGTATCGCTTTAATGACAATGGACACGCTATGCTGGCGCAAGTGCCTGACGCGTCCAGCGCTCTGGTATCACTCGACCCAACCGATGGACGTATCAAAGCCATTGTCGGTGGGTATAGTTTTGAGCAGAGTCAATACAATCGAGCTGTGCAAGCAAAACGCCAAGTTGGTTCAAACATTAAACCGTTTATCTATTCCGCAGCGCTTGAGAATGGTTATTCACTCGCTACTGTTATCAATGATGCACCAATCAATCATTGGGATAAGAGTCAAGGTGTTGCATGGCGTCCGAAAAACAGTCCAGCGGTGTATGTAGGGCCAATCAGAGTGCGCCGCGCCCTAGCTCAATCTAAAAATGTGGTGTCAGTAAGATTGCTTCGTGGTGTGGGCGTCGACCCTGCCTCAGAGCATCTACTGAAATTCGGCTTTAAAGATGAAGACTTACCTCGCAATGAAACGCTCGCCCTAGGTAGCGCCTCTTTAACTCCACTAGAGTTAGCCCGAGGTATGAGTACTTTTGCCAATGGCGGTAACCTTATCGAGCCTTATTTCATCTCTGAAATTCAAAACGCAGAAGGGGAAACTCTGTTTAAAGCGCAACCAGTTGTGGCATGTAACGCTGAACAAAGACGCAAGAATGAGGTGTTAGCAGAATTTGCACAACTGGCTGAACTGGAGCCGGATTTACAACAAACCAACCAGGCTGACAGCACGCTAAGCACTGAACTAGAAACAGAAAATCGCATCGCTCAATGTGCACCACAAGTGATTTCAGAACAAAATGCCTTTTTGATTGCGGACGCAATGAATAGTGCAATATGGGGTGGCGGTAGTTGGCAACATGGTAACGGTTGGAATGGCACAGGTTGGCGTGCAACCAGGTTAAAACGCCGAGACTTATCTGGCAAAACGGGCACGACAAATGACTCGGTAGACACTTGGTTTAGCGGTTTTAATGCCAACGTGATGACAACTGTGTGGGTCGGTTTTGATAACCCTGGTAATTCACTAGGTAGAACCAGTTACAACAACAATCTCGACAAATCGCAGATTTTCGGCGCAGAGTCTGGCGCTAAAACAGCACAGCCAGCGTGGGTCGACTTCATGGAAGTGGCACTCAAAGATGAGCCATATGCACCGATTGACACGCCTGAAGGGCTAGAATCGGTGCGCATAGATCTCAAAACTGGCCTGTTAAGCCATAACAATGATCATACCAGCCGCTTTGAGTACTTCATGAAAGGGACTGCACCCACTCGCTACGTAGAAAAATCCCTGCCTAGCATCTTTGAGTCTCAAACAGATAAGACACAAGAAACTGAAGAAGAGATATTTGAAGACGAGCTGTTTTAATCCTTGTACAGAGCATCTCTCTTTAAAAAAGCCAGCGTAAGCTGGCTTTTTGTTTGTTACGCTAGGCAATTTTTGCAGCTAACCAATACAAATCAGAATGCACTCCAGCCGCGGTAACTTCCCGCCCTGCTCCGGGCCCTTGGATAACCAAACTATTATCTGCATACCACTGGCTATTGGTGACAAAAATATTATCGCCGGGAGGCAAAGCCCCCAACGCACTATCCCTATCAACAGCAACTAAGCCCACCTTTGCTTTTACTTTGCTATCACGGAGGTCAATCTCGGCATTGTATCGCAATACCTTGCCCTGTTCGTGAGCAACAGTCGCACGCGTTGCTACAAAGTCATCCAATGCCGCTAAGTGCTCTTTGCATTGCTCCCATGAACCGTTTGCCAACTGCTCGGGCATAAGAGGCTCTAACTCTATGTCATCCAAATCGAGTTGCAAACCCAGCTCTCTGGCAAGGATCAGTAACTTTCTTTGTACATCACGTCCAGATAAGTCTTCACGGGGATCAGGCTCACTCAATCCCAACGCTTGTGCTTCTAGCACCAAGTCAGAAAAAGGCACCTCACCGTCGTATTTACTGCACAGCCAAGATAAAGTGCCAGAGAAAACCCCCTGTATACGGCTGACTGCATCACCACTTTGCTGTATATCTGCCAAGGCAAAATTGATCGGCAGGCCAGCTCCAACACTGGTGTTATAGCGCCACTGTAAATTCCTTTGTGCCAGTTCATTTTTTAGGTTTTGGTACCAGCGAATAGGTGCAGTGTTAGCATACTTATTGGCACTTATAAGGTGACAGCCCGCTTTTACAAACTGCGGGTAAATATCACTGAATGACTCACTTGCAGTGATATCAATAACCACTTTGTGCTCATAATCAAGTTGCTCTAAGCACTTAACTAACTGTGCTTGGTCATAGCTAACAGCACCACGTTGCCAATCTGCCTGCCAGTCGCACACCTCTATTCCAGCTGGGTTAAACAGCATGTGTTGCGAGCGCAGCAACCCCACCACTTTCACATCAAGGTGTTGTGCTAAACGCGCCTTTTGCTTTTCTAGCTGCGCAACAAACTCCTCTCCAACATTACCAAGCCCAGCCACCACAATAGCGAGCTGTTGACGTGAATTTAGCAGGTTAGCATGCATGTATGCGAGACTATCGGCGTCTAGGGCCTGATCAGTTAACTGCAATAGATGCCCTTTCTCAGTATGGCTGAGACGACTGGTAAAATTTAAGTGTGATAATGCCGACTGCGCTCGTTGCTGGATAAGCTCAAGCTCAGCATCAGGAGCCACGACAGCAAAACCATAGACGTTCGATTCTACCAATTGCGCACGACCATCAAAGTAATTAGACAGGTCATGACTAACTTCTTGCGGCACTACCAATAACGTACCATCTGCTAGGTTGCAGCCAATAATATTACTTTGCAGTTCATCATTAAGACGACGTAATTCATCCGCGTCAGCGCTGTGCACTTTATACACATCATGCACTCCCAAAGTAGTGATGAAGTGCTTGTGCTTACACACCCCTTCAGGGACGACTTCTGTCGCATTGGCGTCTCGGTCAAAGGAGCTGCGAACCGACAACTTAATATTTGTGCCTTCAAGGGGAGATAACGTCTTCGCATGCAGTACGGGGTTACCTAGTCGTGCGAGTAACTGCGCTTGTAAGCGACACACTTTATGATATTTCTGAGCTTGTGCCACTTTGCGAGGATCGGTACTGTAAATACCCTGTGTATCGGTCCATATGCATACTTCGTTGGCATTGAGATAGCGCGCCAGCAAAGTCGCACTGTAGTCACTACCATTACGCCCAAGCGTTACCGTATTTCCGTGCTTATCGGCAGCGATAAAGCCTGTAATAACATTGATATGCTGCAAACTTACCCCTTGTTGGCATTGTTGCTCATTGAGTGTATGCAACAATTGCCCGCACTCGTACACCATAAGGGTGCGCGCATCAATGCTGTGTGCTGGTGTGCCTAGCTGCTGAATATATGTGGCCAGCAAACGAGCTGACCACAGCTCGCCATGCGCTAAAAGGTGCGCTTCATTCAGACGTTTTTCTTCAATCGCGTAACGAATATTATCTAGCTCATCATCAAGCGTTGTTTTAACAGTGTGCACCTTTGACACACCAAGTAACTCATCAATTAACGCTCGCTGATGCGTTTGAATGACGCTGAGCACTTCAAGGCTCCCATGAATATCTCCTTGCTCATACGCTTGCCACAAGCTTACCAGCGTATCCGTTGTTTTACCTGCTGCAGAGACGACCACCACATCACCTAGTTGTGCGTGTGCAAGCACAATGTTGGCAACCGCATGATAGCGCGCAGCGCTGCTCAGGCTCGAACCACCAAACTTATGTACAACGTGTGTCATCTCAGCACTCCAACAACGCAAATGCGCGCTCTAAATCAGCGATTAGGTCTTCTTTATCTTCGATTCCCACGGAAATACGTATAAGCGTGTCACCGACACCCGCTTCTAAACGCGCCTGTGCATCCATGCCTGCATGGGTCATCGTTGCAGGATGGCAGATCAAACTCTCTACCCCTCCTAAAGATTCAGCAAGGGTGAATTGTTCTACAGAAGTAAGTAGCTTGGCACTGTCACTAATTGTGCCTTTAATATCGAAACTGACCATACCACCAAAACCACTTTGTTGGGCTTTAGCAAGTTCATGCTGAGGGTGCGATGCTAGACCTGGGTAATACACCTTCTCGATTGCACTGTGCTGCTCTAAAAACTCTGCAATGGCCTGTGCATTCTCTTCGTGTTGGCGTAAGCGTAACGATAAAGTGCGCAGTCCTCTGAGTGCTAAATAGCTATCAAATGGCGCACCTGTGACACCAATATTCTTTGCCCACCACGCAAGTTCTTCGCCCAACTCTGGAGTTTTTGCTATCACCGCCCCGCCAACTACGTCTGAGTGCCCATTGATGTACTTGGTAGTCGAATGCACAACAATGTCACAACCCAGAGTTAATGGCTTTTGCAGTGCTGGGGATAAGAAGGTGTTATCGGCAGCAACCAAAGCACCTACTTGCTTTGCTGCGTCGCACACAGCGCGGATATCTGTTAAACGCAAAATAGGGTTACTGGGTGTTTCTATCCATACCAGTTTGGGTTTTGCGTCGATAATCTGCTGATAACAACTTTGCTCAGTGAAATCGACAATCAACAACTTGAGTAAGCCTCGCTTCTCTAGCGACGTGAACAAGCGGTAACTGCCACCATAGCAATCATGAGGGATCACTAAGGTGTCGTCGGCATGAAGCAACTGTGTAACAAGGTGGACACCCGCCATGCCGGTTGCCGTGATAATACCACTGGCACCGCCTTCGAGTTCCGTTAAGGCTTCAGCAAGAATGTCGCGATTAGGATTACCGCTGCGGCCATAGTCGTAAGCTCGCTTGGTATCAAAATCAGCAAAAGAGTATGTACTAGACAGGTATAAAGGAGGCACAACGGCACCATGATGTTTATCGGCATCGATGCCGTGGCGTACCGCGATGGTCTGAGGTTTTAACGTAGACATGCTGCCTCCAGTGAATTTTAGATGTTTAGACGTCCAAAAGAGTAAATTATGACATTTCAGATGTCAAAACATTTATACGTCTAAATAGCCAAATGAGGAATATTTGACTATCCTTTCCAACACGATAAAATTTCGGCCTTATTGATGCCTAAGTGACCAAAAAATAAGACGCAAATTATGGCCAAGTGGAATGGTGAGTATATTCACCCCTATGCGGAACACGGTAAGAAAGCCCAACAGGTGAAAAAAATTACCGTTTCAATCCCGCTAAATGTATTAAAAGTATTAACTGATGAGCGTACACGACGTCAGGTGAACAACCTACGCCATGCCACCAACAGTGAGTTGTTGTGTGAAGCATTCTTGCACGCTTTTACCGGGCAGCCGTTGCCAAGTGATGAAGATCTGCGCAAAGACAACCCTGAAAAAGTACCACAAGAAGTACGAAAAATTATGGAAGAAATGGGGCTAGAAGTACCCATAATCGGCGACGATTAAATATTTTTGTGGGCAAAGTAGTGACTTTTGCCCCGACCATAAAAAAAGCCCCATGTGCGAACATGGGGCTTTTTCTTAGCTCAAATTATTATTTTTGGTTCATATAATCGGCTGCTAATTCTACTTGTGCAACGCCAGAATCAACAGCGGCTTGTGCCACTGCTTTGGCAACACGAGGAAGCAAACGAGGGTCCATCGGCTTAGGAATAATGTACTCGGGACCAAACTCTAACTTGTCCACACCTGCAGCGGTGAGCACCTCTTGCGGCACTGGCTCTTTAGCAATGCTACGAATTGCTTCTACCGCAGCTATCTTCATCTCATCATTAATTGCTGTCGCACGAACATCCAACGCGCCACGGAAGATGAATGGGAAGCAAAGCACATTGTTAACTTGGTTTGGATAATCTGAACGACCCGTTGCCATAATTAAATCTGTGCGAGCACTGTGAGCAAGCTCAGGTTTAATTTCTGGGTCTGGGTTTGAACATGCAAACACCACTGGCTTATCAGCCATCAGCTTAAGGTCTTCCGCTGAGAGCAAATCAGGGCCTGATACACCCACAAACACATCAGCCTCAGCAATTACGTCTTGCAAAGTACGCTTGTCAGTGTTGTTAGCGAATAACTGTTTGTATTCATTTAAGTCGTCACGACGAGTATGGATCACGCCTTTGCGATCAAGCATATAGATATGTTCACGCTGCGCTCCACATTTAATAAGCAATTCCATACAGGCAACCGCTGCTGCACCCGCACCTAAACACACAATCAGTGCATCACGAATGTTTTTACCTTGGATCTCCAACGCATTGAGCATACCCGCAGCGGTAACAATCGCTGTTCCGTGCTGATCATCGTGAAACACGGGGACATTACAGCGCTCAATCAAGGCTTTTTCGATTTCAAAACACTCTGGTGCTTTAATGTCTTCTAGGTTGATACCACCAAACGTGTCAGCGATATTCTCAACGGTATTAATGAAATCTTCAGTCGTGCGGTGCTTCACTTCGATATCAATCGAGTCTAAGCCAGCAAAGCGTTTGAATAGTAACGCTTTACCTTCCATCACAGGTTTAGAGGCTAGCGGGCCAAGGTTACCTAAACCAAGAATCGCTGTGCCGTTAGAGATAACAGCAACCATATTACCTTTGGCAGTGTACTTATAAGCATTGTTAGGATCAGCGGCAATTTCGCGGACAGGTTCAGCAACACCTGGACTGTAAGCTAGAGCTAAATCACTTACTGTCTCGGCACTTTTTGTAAGTTCAATGCTGATTTTACCTGGAACGGGGTTAGCGTGATAATCGAGCGCTTTTTGACGAAAGTCTGACATGAATAAGTATCCTGCTAGATAGGTTTGTGAGAGTTCTGTATAGGGCGCAAACAATACTGCTTTTACGCGCATATTCCAAGCAATATCAGGTCTATCCTGTTACGCGTATTTTGACGTAGTTAGCGCCATATTCATGGTCAATTATTCTAATTTTCGAATGAATGCTAGGTGACTCACCACATCCAAAGTACAAAAATTAGCTGACTAAACCACTTTAGGCTTACAAATCGCTCTATTCAATCTGATTCTTATATCAAAATGAAATATAAAATTAATCATCGAGCCGTCTATGCAAGTTATTAGCATGTTTGACGCTTATCGCAGCAAAGCCTGCCTGAAAGTGATGATTTATAGTGACTTTAGTACAAAGGAAATAAAAGTGAATGTGATGAATAGTGGGAATGAATAACACCAATAAACACGAGGCACAAAAAAAGCACCCGAAGGTGCTTTTTTCTAATAAGCAATGAATTACTTCTTGCTGCTAAGCGCACCGAAACGCTTATTGAAGCGGTCAACACGACCACCTGTGTCAAGAATCTTCTGCTTACCAGTGTAGAAAGGGTGACACTCTGAACATACGTCAAGGTGAATGTCTTTACACAAAGTAGAACGAGTTTCAAACTTGTTACCACAAGAGCACGTTGCTGTGATTGCTTCGTACTTAGGGTGGATACCTTCTTTCATGGGGATAACCTCTAAATAGGCCGTATCGCTCTCCAAACCCGGAGTTTGGCACCATACGCGTTAGTTTCAATGTGCCAAGACGAGAATAATTCTGCCCAGCACCCTTAAGGCCGCGTATTTTATTTAAGTAATGGTTAATGTTCAAGCATTAATTGCAGCTATTCACTGCGCCTCGAATTTAGTACATTAAGTCTAAGAACTTTGAAGCGAGAACAACCTTGTCGTCCCAGCCCAGCAACCAGTCAAATTTTGCTTTTACATCAGGTACATCTGCGTATGTGGAAGTGGCAGTAAAAGTGCCACTGCACCGTAGTTTTGACTATGTGTTGCCACAATCAATTTCAGCCCAAACCCTCGCTGTTGGAATGCGAGTGTTAGTGCCTTTTGGCAACCGACAAGTAACCGCTTTAGTACTGCGCATAAAGAACAGCTCAGAGTTGGCTGCGGATAAAATAAAAGCAGTCATAAAACTTATCGACAATGCGCCAATTATTGATAGCACCCATATAGAGTTGCTGAAATTTACCGCCCGGTATTATCACTATCCGCTCGGTGAAACACTATTTTCGGCCTTACCCAAAGCGTTACGCATTGGTGAAGATATCGATAAAACCAGTATCAATTACCTTCAACTGACAGAAAAAGGTGAGCGCTTACCTACACTGCGCGCAAACAAACAACAAGCCTTGTTATCACAGCTAGCAAAGTCAGGAAAATCCCCCATCACTGAAGTCAAGGCACTCGGATTTTCTAAAGCAACGATTGATGCCATTGTTGAAAAACAGCTAGCTGAAGTGAGCATTGAGTTTGCAAGCCATTGGCGTACCGACGAGTTAAAAGTCGCTCCTAAGCCTAAATTAAATGCTGAGCAAGCCGTCGCCTGTAGCACAATTAACCAAAGCGCGGGTTATGCAAGCTTTTTACTTGAGGGTGTAACCGGCAGCGGCAAGACCGAAGTCTATTTACAATGCCTTGAAGAAGTACTTAAACAAGGTAAACAAGCGCTCGTGCTGGTCCCCGAAATTGGCTTAACCCCACAGACAGTTAACCGCTTTCGTCGCCGCTTCCCCAATACACCGATTATGTTGTGGCATTCGGCGTTGACCGACAACGAAAGACTGCAAACATGGCGGTTTTGTCAAAAAGGCAGCTGTGCCATAGTGATCGGAACACGTTCAGCGATTTTTATGCCTTTTTTACAACTGGGCATGATCATTGTTGATGAAGAACATGACAGCTCCTTCAAACAACAAGACAGTCTGCGCTATCACGCCCGTGATTTAGCCGCTTATCGCGCTCAGCAACACCATATTCCTCTCGTACTAGGAACGGCAACGCCTGCACTTGAGACCTTACATCGAGCTATTGGCGGGCGTTACCACTTACTGTCGCTCACCCAACGAGCACAAACATCGACTGACAATCACTATCAACTCATTGATATAAAAGGTCAGCATTTGGATGCTGGCTTAAGCCATGCCAGTTTGGCATATATAAAGCGCGAACTCGCTCGTCAAAAGCAAGTGATGGTGTTCTTAAACCGCCGTGGCTTTTCGCCTTCATTGATTTGCCATGAGTGCGGTTGGTTGAGCGATTGCCAACGCTGCAGCACCAGTGCCACTTACCATAAATCAATGCGTCGTTTAGTTTGCCACCACTGTGGCGAGCAGAGCGCACCGCCAATGCAGTGCCCTGATTGTGGAAGCACGCAAATAAACCCTGTGGGTTGCGGTACAGAGCAGCTAGAAGAAGCGTTGAGTGAGCAATTTCCTGACGTTGCACTAAGCCGTATAGACCGTGATTCAACACGCAAAAAAGGCAGTCTCGAAGAAGAGCTTGAGCGCATCAATCAAGGTGGTGCTCGCATTTTGATTGGTACCCAAATGCTTGCCAAGGGCCACCATTTTGCCGATGTTAGCTTGGTGGTTATTTTAGATGTAGACGCCGGGCTGCACTCTTGTGACTTTCGTGCCACCGAACACCTAGCTCAATTGATCACGCAAGTCGCGGGGCGTGCTGGACGCAGCGGTGAACCAGGCACTGTACTACTGCAAACGCATTTTCCTGAGCATCCTTTACTGCAAGATTTGGTAAACAATGGCTACCAACATTTTGCCCGTTATGCGTTAAATGAGCGCCAAGAAACCGATTTACCACCCTATACACATTTGGCCCTTTTACGAGCAGAAGCCCATGATTTATCGCTATTATTGCGATTTTTATCGGATCTAGTTCCCGCAGCCCCCGTGCCTAAGATACAATTACTCGGGCCCATACCCGCCCCGCTAGAGCGCATTGCAGGTAAGTTTCGCTATCAGCTACATATTCAAGGTGAAGACAGAGGAGCGTTGCATGCATACTTGGGGCAAATGGTAAGCTATTTAACGAATAATAAATTAGCGCAAAAAGTGCGCTGGAATTTGGACGTAGATCCAATCGACATGATGTAAAGAGATAACACACTCATATGGCGCAACACGACTACATAAATAAAAAAAGACCACAACGTGGTAATAAGAAAAAAGCTCCGCCGAAAAAGCCCTTCCCTATTTTCGCAGTGCTAGCGGCTGCTCTTTTAATTGCGGGCTTTGGCTATGGCCTTTGGTACATAAAAAACAACGCCGACCCCGAAGTCGTAGAGCAAGCAAAGAATCAGCCTGAAGAACAAAAGCCAGTGATTCAAAAGCCAAAGACACCCGAATTTATCAATGAAATTAAAGAAGCCGAAATAGAAGTTGAGGTTAAGGAAGTTGAGCAAAAAGGTCCTTATGTAATGCAATGCGGGTCTTTTCGCACGTACGACCAAGCAGAAACACTCAAAGCTAAAATCGCATTTGTGGGCCTCGTTGCTGATATTCGTCGCACCGAAGGCAGTAATGGCGTGTGGTACAAAGTTCGCCTTGGCCCTTACCCAACTAAGCGCGGCGCAGAAAGTGATAAGAATAAGTTAAAGCGCCAAGCGAAAATCATGGGATGTGGTATCTGGCTTTGGACATAACAAATACAATCAATCATTCCCCCATCTAATATCTAGGGGATTTCACTTTTTAGCTTGAAATCCCCGCCATCTGCCCATATTTCCCCGCTATTAGACAAAGAAAACACCACACTCTGGGGTGCTAAGGATTCTCATGACTACGATAGTTTCAGTTCGCCGCGAAGGCAAAGTCGTTATCGGCGGTGACGGCCAAGTGTCACTTGGCAATACGGTGATGAAGGGCAACGCCCGCAAAGTACGCCGTTTATTTAACGGCAAGGTAATCGCCGGTTTTGCAGGCGGCACAGCCGATGCATTTACGTTGTTTGAGCGCTTTGAGAGCAAGCTAGAAATGCACCAAGGTAACCTGACTAAGGCCGCGGTTGAAATGGCTAAAGACTGGCGCAGTGACAGAGCTCTAAGACGTTTAGAGGCGCTATTAGCTGTTGCAGACGAAACGGCCTCTCTGATCATCACAGGTAACGGTGATGTAGTACAACCAGAACATGATTTAATCGCCATTGGTAGTGGCGGTAACTTCGCCCAAGCTGCGGCGACCGCATTGTTAGAGAACACCGAACTATCAGCACGAGAAATCGTTGAAAAGAGCCTTAAGATAGCCGGTGATATTTGTGTATTCACTAACAACTTCCAAACCATCGAAGAATTGTAATTAAGGAGCCACCATGTCAGCCATGACTCCACGAGAAATCGTTCACGAACTTGACCAACACATTATCGGTCAAGGCAACGCAAAAAAAGCAGTGGCGATTGCCCTTCGTAACCGCTGGCGTCGTATGCAGCTTGATGAAAGCTTACGCCAAGAAGTTACCCCAAAAAATATCTTGATGATCGGCCCTACCGGTGTCGGTAAAACCGAAATTGCGCGTCGTTTAGCAAAACTTGCTAACGCGCCGTTTATTAAAGTTGAAGCCACAAAGTTTACCGAAGTAGGCTATGTAGGTAAGGAAGTTGAAACGATTATCCGCGATCTTGTTGAGATAGCCGTGAAGATGGTTCGTGAGCAACAAGCGAAGAAGCATCACTTCCGTGCAGAAGAAGCCGCGGAAGAGCGTATTCTTGATGCCCTACTACCACCAGCAAAAGATGCATGGGGCGAAACACAACCAAGCGAAAATAGCTCAACACGTCAAACATTCCGCAAAAAGCTGCGCGAAGGCCAACTTGATGATAAAGAAATTGAAATTGATGTAGCTGAGCAAGGCCCGAGTGTTGAAATTATGTCTCCACCAGGCATGGAAGAGATGACCAACCAACTGCAAAGCATGTTCCAAAACATGTCAGGTGGTAAAACGAAAAAGCGCAAACTGAAAATCAAAGAAGCATTCAAGCTATTGGTTGAAGAAGAAGCGGCTAAACTCGTTAACCCTGAAGACGTAAAGGAACTGGCGATTGAGGCTGTTGAGCAAAATGGTATCGTGTTCTTAGATGAAGTGGATAAGATTTGTAAGCGCGGCGAAAGCAGCGGCCCAGATGTGAGCCGTGAGGGTGTGCAACGCGATTTACTGCCTTTGATTGAAGGCTCAACTGTGAGCACAAAACACGGCATGGTGAAAACAGACCATATCTTGTTTATCGCCTCTGGCGCATTCCAAATGGCCAAGCCGTCAGATTTAATTCCTGAGCTTCAAGGTCGTTTGCCTATTCGCGTAGAACTAGACGCTCTTAGCGCTGGCGACTTTAAACGCATTTTAACTGAGCCTCATGCTTCACTTACCGAACAGCAAGTAGCACTGTTGAAAACCGAAGAAGTTGATGTGGAGTTTACCGATGATGCCATTGAGCATATCGCTCAAGCGGCATGGCAAGTAAATGAAAAAACTGAAAACATCGGTGCTCGTCGCCTGCACACGGTGATGGAACGTTTAATGGAAGAGATTTCATTTGATGCCAGTGATAAAGCCGGCTCCCGCCTTGTTGTTGATGGCGAATATGTTGAAAAACACCTTGGCAATTTGGTCCAAGATGAAGACCTCAGCCGCTTTATTCTATAATCAAAAGGCCTTCGGGCCTTTTTTGCTATAGGAACGCAGATGCTAGTTAGTAAATTGCATTATCACCGTGTATCTAAACAGCTTGATATTTATTTCGAGTCTGGACAAATGAGCTCCCTCAGTGCCGAATTTCTGCGCGTGCACTCACCTTCTGCTGAAGTTCAAGGGCACCACAGCGGCGAACCCTTACTGGTTACCAATAAAAAATCGGTAGCCATAGCAAAAATTGAGCCTGTTGGTCACTATGCGGTGCGTTTACTCTTTGATGATGGCCATCACAGTGGCTTGTACAGCTTCACCTATTTAGCGCAGCTTTGCAGCGACACTCAACAGCTCTGGCAAACCTATCTTGAGCGTTTAAAAGCGGCTAATGCCCAACGAGATGCCAGCATAGCGATTCGCGTCACACCTTAAGCTCATCTATTTTGAATAATAAAAAAGCCGCAACGTGCGGCTTTTTCTAATTATTGGTCATGAGCACGATATTGAGCCCGCTAGCGTAAGTTGATGGTATTACACCTTGTACTTGGCTACCGCTTGGTGCAAGACACGAGCCTGCTCAGCAACTTCCTCACTGGTATGCGCATTGGTGCTTGCATGCGTGCTTGCCTGCTCGGCAATATCGCGAATGCGCACTACATTTTGATTCACCTCAGAAGCCACTTGTGATTGCTGCTCAATAGCAACGGCGATTTGCGTGCTCATTTCCATGATGGTTTCAATCTCTTGAGTGATTGAACTCAACAGATCACCTGCACGTGATGCTTGATCTGCACTCTCACCTCCTTGCTCTTTGCAACGCTGCATTATATTAACCACTTCCTGTGTGCGCTGCTGCAAAGCGGAAATTATATTTTCAATTTCTTGGGTTGAGTCTTGGGTGCGCTGAGCAAGCGATCGCACTTCGTCAGCAACCACCGCAAAGCCTCTGCCTTGCTCACCTGCTCGCGCGGCTTCTATTGCCGCATTAAGCGCCAAGAGGTTGGTTTGCTCAGCAATACCTCGAATCACATC
The DNA here is from genome assembly GCF_049257235.1 of Pseudoalteromonas maris. Classification (NCBI taxonomy): domain Bacteria; kingdom Pseudomonadati; phylum Pseudomonadota; class Gammaproteobacteria; order Alteromonadales; family Pseudoalteromonadaceae; genus Pseudoalteromonas; species Pseudoalteromonas maris. Next base: position 70,185 of record NZ_JBMMUF010000004.1, on the reverse strand, counting down.
CAACACCGACCCTATCGTATCGGCATCTTTTTCTAGTTGACCAACAACGTCAGAGGCGCCGCCAAGAGAATCTGAAAGCTGAGCAATGCGCGACACGGTTGAGTCAACTTCGTGGCGCCCTTGCAAGGCATTTTCATTGGTAGACTGCGCGCGCTTGGCCGCCTCTTCAGTATTACCAGAAATATCGTGGATTGTTGCCTGCATCTGTGTAGCGGCAGTCGCAACCATATCTGCCTCTTGGAGCTGTTCTTGCACCCCTGAACTTGTCGAGGCAGTCGTCGCGGCGAGCTCTTCTGTCGCCCCATTGAGCGTTTCTAAAGCGCCATTGACTTCGTAAATAAGATCGCGGAAATCAGCAGTGAGACCATTGATATTCTTAATTAAGTCAGAGATTTCATCTTTGCCCTGCATCTCAATTTGAACACTTAAATCATTGCTTTGACGAATACGAGCAATGGCTGACACTGCGCGGTCAATTGGTTGGATAATCGCGCGACTGGTCATTATCAACAAAGTAGCGACGATCATCGCAGCAATAAATAATATGGTAATTGCCATGATTTGCGTGGCACGCATTTGTGCCTCAACATTCTCTTTAGCAGAGTCTACAAGCTGCTGTACGCTTCGATCGCTTTGTTCCACTACACTTACTAAGTCAGCCAACGCGCCGGACTCCAAATCAAGACCGAGCTTTTGTTGTGCCTCCACCAGAGCTTTGAATTTACTGCGATACTGATTTAATAAACCGCTAAGACGGGTACGATAGCTGTTATCTAGTTCCGCTTGCTGGACTTTGGAAATAAAGGTATTAATTTGTTCTTCGAACTTGGTGAGATATTTTAAATCTAGGCGCAACATAAAGTCTTTTTCAGCTCTGCGAAGCTGCAACATAATGCTCAACAGCTCAAAGTTTTGTTGCTGCTTTAATAGCTCCTCAACCTCATGTACAGCCCCTCTGAGTTCACCATAGAGTGCGTCTTTGGGATGTAAGCCAATTACTCGCTGCAATTGTACAACCCTGCTGAACTCACGTTCATAGGCAACCACGTGCTTAGCAAACTCATCCACCAACACAGTGTCTTCACCCAACTCGGTATATTGAGCACGTAACTCATCGATTCGCTTTTGCATTGCCGCGAATTCTTTATCAAAACTTTCTAAATCTTGCTCACTTTTGTAGAACAAGAAGTTCTTTTCGAACTTTCGCAGCGACAGTTCATGAACATTAAGCTCTTCAGCATTGACCAAGATATCATTAAGCGAGCTCATCATCCGTGCTTGATATATCAACACCATAAACATAACCAACAAGGCTAAGGCAACCACACTGCCATTCACTTGAAGGCGGCGTTTGATGGTGATTTTTTTCATAAAGTTCATGGTGTTTAACCTATTAGGGACAATTACGAAGTGCATTTAAAATTTTAGCTGGGTATAAACAAATGTCGCAATAAATTTCATTTATAATTGAGCAACATACCTGAAAAAACGCACAAAACTATTAGAAAATGCGGCGCTACAGCACGCCTTGCCACAACTGTTCTGTCAGGCGAGAGGGATTATGCCAACTGCCTGATAGCAGCCAATTAATCAACGGCTGCGGATCTTGAGGATAGTTAATGCGTTCCTTTTTTGCCACATTTAGCCACTCATCTAGCGCGCTTTGGTTAAGGTAATGCATCACCTTAGCGCGTTGCATTTGCGCTAAGGTGGCGGCATTCGAGTATTGCTCAAATTGCCCTTTTAACGGTTTGATGAGCAATTTTTTACCCATACTCAAAGCTTCACTGGAGAGTTCAAACCCAGCATTAGCAATGACCCCACTGGCGCTAGCTAGATCACGCAAAAATCCCTTCCTCGATGGCTTGCGAAGATGAACGTGAGTATAAGAAGTATCGATAGCATCTGGGTGATAACAGTAAAATTCAATTTCAGGAAAATCTTTCAAATAACTCACCACCTCTGCGAGGTCTTCAAATGGCAGATAAACAACAACCTTATTCTCAACATGGTCACAATCAATATCATGAACTTGCTCAATAAAAGGTGGAATAATCGCGCTATCAAAGGGATGCCAATGCACCCCTAAGTACACATCGGCAGGAGCGAAATGGCGGATGACCGCTTTACTGAATAACCTTTGGCCGACAATAGGCACTCTGTCAGATAGAAATGCCGCTTGATGGCTGATGCCGAGCACTGGCACCTTTTGCCGCTTTGCTGCCCAGGCACTGATAGGCTCAAAGTCATTAAGCACACAATCGTAAGCGCTGAGTTCCAAAGCGCGAATATCCCTTATAAGTTCGCACGCATGAATATTTTTTATCGACTTGAGTGGATGTATACGCCCTTTTTCACTCACAAAGGTGAGCCCTCTTCGCGTTTGGTAACGTCCAAATTCTTGCATATCGAAGTAGCGCTCAGGCTGCCTACCAGAGAAGAAGTAGTCGACTTCTATGTTCATTTTTGCCAGTGTTTTAGCCATCACTCGAGCACGCGTAGTGTGACCATTGCCTGTGCCCTGTATCGCATAGAGGATCTTCATACCACCTCAAGTATTAATAAGGCACTCAAAGCACAGCAAGCGCCAAACAAAGACCCAACCAAGGTATCTAGTGGATAGTGCACACCTAGTAACACTCGAGAGCACGCCACACTCCCAGCCCAAATATAAAGCAGCGACTCGAAGTTGGGATAAAAGTGACCAACAGCAACAGCAAAGGCCCATGCCGCCGCACTGTGCCCAGAAGGTAGACTGAACTTATCGTTAGGTTTGATATATGCGCCACAGATCAGGGCGTCGCACGGACGAGTGCGTTGAATAAGGTTTTTACTGACATAATACAGAGGGCGCTCTATGCCAAAGGCAATGACTAACGTATACAGCAATTGCAGATGCACAGCACTGCCTTGGATCACTAAGAAGCCCGCAAACACGAGATAAACCATGCCATCTGCCGATGCCGACACCCACCGAATCCCAATACACTGCCAGCACCGATAGTGTGGCCGAAATAGCACTTTAAATAGTGCATGGTCAAAACGGTCTATAAAAGCTAATATCAACCAGGGTCGCTCCTTCGTACAGGTATACAGCCACTGTAAAAAACCGACGTAACAATTCCATGACAGTTTCTAGACAATTATATGTCTACCAGTACCTTAGCTTGCTAAGCCCCATAACCTAGGTATACTGGGATCATCAACGTCCCTAGGAGAGTCCAATGGAATACAGTACCTCTGAGCTGTGCGATCACTTTGCCGACGTAGTCGATGTGCTCGAGCCTATGTTTATTAATTTTGGCGGTCGCAGCGCGTTTTGTGGTCGTATTAGAACGATTAAATGTTTTGAAAGCAGCCAACTTATTCGCGAAGTGTTGCAACAAGATGGCACTAGTTCCGTTCTTCTAGTCGATGGCGGTGGTTCTACGCGTCGTGCGCTTATTGATATTGAACTGGCAGAGTTAGCCGTTGAGAATAACTGGGAAGGTATCATCGTCTACGGTGCTGTGCGCCATGTGGATGATCTCGAAGAGTTAGAACTAGGTATTCAAGCCATCGCTTCTATCCCTGTAGCCGCAGACGATTTGGCCCCTGGAGAAGAAGGGATCCCAGTGAATTTTGCTGGCGTTTCTTTTTACGAAGACGATTATATTTATGCCGATAGCACGGGCATCATTATCTCTGCTGAAGAGCTTGAGCTCGAGTATGTAGAAGATGAAGACTTAGTCGAGATGGAAGACGAATAACCCCATGAATCATGCAGTAACGATTTATGATGAAGCCAGCATCGCTGAGCTGGCTGTTGAGCGCAATGCAGAGCAACGCGTGTTCCAATCACTTGCTCTGCTAGACACCGAAGTTGAATTCACCCAAGCCTTAAAAGATGCACGTGACTTTGGCATTCGCTATGTCATTTTTGGCATTCCTGAAGACATAGGTCCACGTGCAAACCTCGGTAAAGGTGGCGCTGATTCGGGTTTTAAAGCCTTTTTATCAAAGTTTCTTAACTTCCCCGTAAACGAGTTTACTCAAGCGCACAACGTATTGCTGTTGGGCGAGGTGAATTGCAGCGACTTACAAGCTCAAAGTGAGCACCTAGATAACACCAACCCTGACGATTTGGCGACCTTAAGAGCACTGTGCGCCGAGATTGATGCTCGAGTAGAGCCGGTGATTAATGCGGTATTAAACGCAGGACTTACACCTATCGTCATTGGTGGTGGCCACAACAACTGTTACCCACTACTCAAAGGCAGTGCTGCCCATTTTGGCAAAGCAATCAACGCTATTAACCTTGACCCCCATGGCGACTTTCGCGCATTGGAAGGTAGACACAGTGGCAATGGCTTCCATTACGCTGCCAGTGAAGGTTTCCTCAATGATTACCACGTCATAGCCTTGGATCAGCAAAAAAATAACAGCACCATCTTGGGCACAATGCAGAAGTACGGTAACACTTACACCAGTTATCACGACTTGAAAGTGTTAGCGAAAAAAAGCATGGTTCAAAGCGTAAATAATGCTAAATCTGCTTTTTCAGCAACGACTCCACTCGCTATTGAATTGGATATTGACGCCATTACTTTAGCGCCAGCGAGCGCATTTAACTATCGTGGAGTCAGCTTAAGTGAGGCTGAGCAATACGTCTATCACGCAGCTAACAATAGCAATATAGCGTATTTACATTTGTGTGAGGCGGCACCAAGCCAAGACCCTAACGGTATCAATGCAGGTATGAATGCCGCTGGGCAGTTATTAAGCGCCTTAGTCATTGCCTTTTTACGAGCACAAGCCGACTAGTACTACCAATTGACGTAAAAAAAGGGCCTTGAGGCCCTTTTTTGTTAGTAAGGCATTTCTTGCTTTTGCAGCTTGTGCTGCCATTGCCGTGCCCAGCCTAGCACTCCGTCGGAGCGCAATGGATGGGTGAATAAAAACCCTTGTACACCGTCAATACTAAACTCTTTCACATAACTGAGCTGTGCTTGAGATTCAATTCCTTGGCAAATGACTTTTGCTTTGAGGAAGCGGTGCATATCAATCAAACCATTGAGCAGAGCTTTGTTGCCACTGGTGTAATCCACTTCTGCTGTGAGAGTCGGGTCTACTTTTACGTAATCCAGATTCACTCGTGGGAATTTCGCCAAGAACAGCGGTGTGTCTCCCAGACCATCTAAGCAAAGGTGAATACCGACCTGACGCAAACGAGTCAACAGCGACAATAGGCCATCATCCAAAGACATAAATACCGGCAGCGGACATTCAATGATTAAATCACCACCTTTCAAACTGTGCTCGCGTAGCATTCGCTCGGCGAAATCAACAAACTCATCATGCAGAATTTCTTCACCAAAGAGGTTAATACTGACAGGAATATTGAGTCCGTCTAGCTTCAATGCCATGGCCATTTCTGCTGCGCGTTCAAGCACATAAAAAGCAAGTTTGTAACCTCGTCCAACTTCTCGTAAGTCTTGGATAAACTCACGCGCATCGATCACACCGCGCTCAGGGTGCCGCCAGCGTAAAAGCAACTCCACATACATGATTTTATTACCTGGAGTCGCCACCACTGGCTGAAAGTACAGCTCAAAATCTGAGTCAAAGCTTACTGTTGTCAGCTCTTTAAGTTGCTGGCGATGAGCCTTTGCCATTTGCTCTAACTCTGCGTTATACACGCACACCCGTTCACTTGGATTAAACTCAATGGTTTTAAAGGTTTGCTGCACTAAATCATCAAGCGGAGTTTGCTTAGCAATGGCTTTGGTCAACGCAATGCGCGAAGTGAGTTCAATAACACCTTGGCGCGAATTGAACGGCTTATGGATGGAATCCGCTATTTGTCGGGCAAGCTGCTCATGGCTGTGACTTTGGGGTTCAATTTCAACTAGTAAACCAAAACACAACGGAGACACTTGAAACACTTCCGGGTTCTTGTTTTTGTTGCGCTGCAAATTGAGTACGCTAGGTTGTTGCGCATATTGATTGATACGCGCCAAGCTCTGCATCAAAATGAGCTCACCAAATTCTTGACCCAAAAGGCGATTAAGCTGCTCATATCCTTCAACTTGTATCATGATCATGGCCACCTGAGACGGGTTGTCATCGCGCCACTGGTTATATTCCATAACCGCTTGAGACCAAGAAATTACAGGGAAAGTATGATCATCAAATTCATTACGACTTTGATCAAAGAGCACTTGTTCGTCATCGTCGCTATCGAGCTCCATAAACGCCATCATTTGCAGCGCTAAAGGCACCATAGCTAACCATGCCGAATGCAATGTAAACGCGAGAGCAAGTCCAAGCAGCAAGAGCTGCGCAAGCAGTAAACCGCCCCTAATAGCGAGTACCTTGCGACCCTGTTGGCGATACAATAACCATGCCCGTACAGCCAAAGTTATTGCTAGTATGGTGGCACCAATAAGCCAAAAGCCACTAATAAAGGCTAAGCCTGAAACAGAATAAAACATGGCGCTGATGCCATCTTTTCGCTCACTGATCAACACCACACTGACCACCAGTGCCATGATGAACAAACCACTTATAAACGCACTAAGCTGAAGACTCGTTATCATATTTATTGTCGTTATTTAAAAAGTGCCCAAAGCCATTAGTATAGACCGATACTCACAAGCCGCCCATGATCAGAAAGCTTTACTTAATATTCCCTGAATCCATAGGTTTTTCAATGTTCTGGTACCGTATTCGTAACTTAGCTGTGACGGGTGTTCGATATCCCAAAGGGCAATATCTGCACGCGTTCCTGCTGCTATACGACCGCGATCCGACAATCCTAGCGCTTGTGCTGCATGGCATGTTACCGCCTGTAAACTTTGACCTGGAGTTAACCTGAACAAGGTGCACGCCATGTTCATCATTAACTGCAATGAGCATAAAGGCGATGTGCCTGGGTTAAAATCCGTGGCGATTGCGATTGGTACTTGATACTGCTTTAGTAAATCCAATGGTGGGTACTTCGTCTCACGTAAAAAGTAAAATGCCCCCGGCAATAATACTGCTACCATGCCAGACTCTTTCATTGCCTTAACGCCAGCTTCATCCAAATACTCTAGGTGATCCGCAGACAACGCCTGATAGCGCGCAGCCAACTCGGTGCCATGCATGTTCGATAATTGCTCAGCATGAAGCTTTACATTGAAGCCTAGTTCTTTCGCACGTTTAAATACGCGTTCAGTTTGTGCTTGGTTAAAGCCTACGTTCTCACAAAACACATCAACTGCTGTAGCCAACTTCTTTTGTGCAACAACAGGCAACATGTGATCACATACAAGGTCAATATAGCCATCGGCATCATCTTTATACTCAGGCGGTAAGGCATGCGCGCCCAAGAATGTGCTTTGTACACTAATTGGGTGATGCTCTTCTAAAATCGCCGCTACTTCGAGTAGTTTGATCTCATTTTCTACATCTAAACCATAACCCGACTTTGTTTCAACCGTTGTCACTCCTTCTCGCAAAAGCGCATCCAAACGTTGCTTTGCTTTAACAAAAAGGGTTTCTCTATCAGCTTCTCGCGTGGCTCGAACCGTCGTAGCAATCCCTCCACCACTTTGAGCAATGCTTTGGTAGCTCTCACCTTGCAAACGGCGCTCAAACTCTTGTGAACGATTACCGCCAAAAACAATATGGGTATGGCAATCAATTAACCCTGGAGTTAACCATGCCCCTTGAGCAGAGTGCACTGGAGTGCTAAGCAAGTCGACTTCTGGCAGCTGTGACATGGGACCCACCCATGCGATTTCCCCCTCACTGATAAACACGGCCGCGTCATTGATAATGCCGTATTCGTCATCTGGGGTTGCTACCATAGTTGCGATATTCGCATCGATAATGACCTGATCAACATTGCTAAAAGTTGTCATGGGAACTCCTAATTCTTGCCAGCTTGTATATACAACAAAGGTGTGCCATGTTTACACAAACACCCCATCAGTGCAAAGAATAAGTATAAGCAAGGAGTGAGCGTGGCTGAGGCAAAATACGACCAAATTAAAAACCATATTTTAACGCAAATCCGCGGCGGTCATTGGCAGGAAAATGAGCGTGTGCCATCAGAAAATCAATTAGCGCAGCAATTTAGTGTAAGCAGAATGACCGCTCGCAGGGCCTTGAGCGAACTCACCGATGCAGGCATTTTGACTCGCACACAAGGGTTGGGCAGTTTTGTAGCCAGTTTTAAGTCACAGTCTTCATTACTTGAGATCCGCAATATTGCGGATGAAGTGAGAGAACGTAATCATGACTATTATTGTGCTCCGATTGCGCTCGAGTCCATGGAAGCCCTCGCCCCTATTGCTATCGCTTTGGGAGTAGAAGAAGGCGCGCATGTTTATCACTCTGTGTTAGTGCATTATGAGAATGACGCACCGCTGCAAGTTGAGGAGCGCTTTGTGAATCCTAAGCTGGCTCCCCAATACTTGCAGCAAGACTTTAAGGTCATTACGCCCCATGAATATCTATCCAAAGCAGCGCCCCTCACGGAAGTGCGCCACACCGTAGAAGCTATTACTCCGAATGCACAAATGTGCGAATGGCTTAACCTCTATAATGAAGAGCCATGTTTACAGATTATTCGTCGCACGTGGTCGCAACAAGGGATAGTGAGCTTTACCCGTTTAGTGTCACCGGGTAGCAAATACCGTTTAGGCGGACACCTTACTTTCGGTAAGCGCTAACCTTTGCATTAAATATCGTATTGATAGTTAAAGCCAAGCTGCTCAATAGCACTGCCATGGATCAGCCTTTGGGTTGCGTCACTTGCCGTGTAGCTTGGCTCTTCAGTACCCTGCGCCTGACAATGCTTACGATAGTATTCACTCTTTTTGGGGTGTGACGGGTGCACTATGTTGTATATATCATCACTGCGCTCATAGTTACTAAGAATCGCTAAAATACCGTTCACTGCATCTTGTTGGTGCACCATATTCACTACGTCATCGCCGTGTGACGAGAGGGCCTTACCACTGACAAAACGACCCGGTTCGCGATGCGGACCAACAAGCCCTCCTAAGCGCACAACTTTAGCGCTAGCTGACACCGCCAGTTGTTCTGCTTTGTGTAAGCGTTGTTGACGCTCAGTGCCCAGTGCCAATGCGCTACTTTCATCATATTCCCCTGAGCTCGTATCATAAATGCCAGTACTTGAGCACAGCACAAAACCTTTGGCGCGCATAGAGTGAGACAATGCCAACGCCTGCTCCACACTCTCAAAATAATTACTAGGCCCCATGCGCATCCCCGGACTCATAGCGCACACCCAGTATGCGTCCTCAAGAGAAACGTTATGTTCCAATTGCCCTTGTTCGTTCAATACAAAAGTACGCTCGTAGCTTTTACTCCCTTGATGGCGATGTGTTGCTTGCACTTGCCAACCTTGATCCATCGCTGTAAGTGCCAAGGCATCTCCTAACCAACCGGCACCGATCACCACTAATTTTTTATCCATCTATTTATCCTATTGCCTACAATCGGACTACACTTTCAAACATTAACCCAGAATGAGAGCTCATCTATGTACCTGATCCGCTTAATATATGCCTCGCGTGTGCAAGACAATTTTAATACTGATGACGTTGCCCAAATTTTAGAAGCATCGCGCAAAAATAATCGCAAAGCAGATATTACCGGGCTCCTTTGCTTTAACCATAAATACTTCTTACAGTGTTTAGAGGGCTCTCGAGCACGGGTGAATTCACTGTATCAACGTATTTTACATGACCAGCGCCATCAAGATATTCTACTACTGAGTTATGGCGAAGTCGCCGAGCGCCATTTCAGTAACTGGAGTATGGGTTATATTCCTGAAACCGCTATAACCCGTGACGTTGCTTTGCGCTTTTCAGGTAAAGGTGAATTTAATCCTTATGAGATGACTGGCCCAAGCGCTCATGCTATGATGGTTGAATTGGCTCACAAAACCCCGACCTTAGACTAGGACGCACTGCTCTTTGCTGCTTAATTTTGCAGCAGCCATTGGGGATTGCCTAGCAACCAAGTTGTTGCTTTAGATCAAAGCTGGTTTTAACCAACTCATCTAGAATTGCACGCGAACTGAAAAATGTGAGCGTGCGTCGTGATAGAACAAGTCCAATGGCAAAACCATCTAATTAATAAGTACAATGTATCTGGCCCGAGATACACATCCTACCCTACTGCGTTGCAACTTGAGTCAGGTGCTAACACACAAACACTCACTAACGCATTAGAGCACTGTCAACAAGGGGGAATGTCGTTATACATTCATATCCCATTTTGTCATCAGCTCTGTTACTACTGCGGTTGCAACAAGGTGGTCACACGCCACCAACACAAAGCTGACTTATATCTAGACTACTTAAGCAAAGAAATGGCGTTAATCAGCGCTCATTGTAAACACCTTACAGTAGAACAGCTGCACCTTGGCGGTGGTACACCGACGTTCTTAGATGAGCAGCAAATGTCGCGCTTGATGAAGATGATTGACACTCATTTTGCTATCGCACCTAACAGTGAACGCAGTATTGAAGTCGACCCGCGAGCCCTCCCCTTGGCACGCATAGATGAGTTATACCAGCTTGGCTTCAATCGCATATCTTTTGGTGTTCAAGACTTCAACGACGATGTACAAAATGCAGTGAACAGGCCTCAATGTGCAAATGAGGTCGAAGCACTGGTGCGTCGCGCCAAAGAGGTAGGCTTTAACTCCGTCAATGTCGACATGATTTATGGCTTACCTCTGCAAACCACCCAATCATTCGCGAAATCTATGGAGCGATTAATTGATATTGGTCCCGACCGTGTCTCGGTGTTCAACTATGCGCACTTGCCTAGTCGCTTTGCCGCTCAGCGTAAGATTAAAGATGCTGATTTACCCAATGCAGCCGCGAAGCTCACCATGTTCAAGCAAACTTTGGAGCGCATGATTGCCGCCGATTATCAGTTCATTGGCATGGACCACTTTGCCAAGAAAGACGATGAACTAGCCATTGCTCAACGCGAAGGTCACCTACATAGAAACTTCCAAGGGTACACGCTTGGCGGTGACTTGCCACTTTTAGGGTTGGGCGTGTCAGCAATTTCACAATTAAATGGCCACATCATTCAAAATGAGAAAGAGTTAAAGCACTATTATCACGCTCTGGAAAACGAACAATTGAGCGCATGCAAAGAGATCCGACTCAATGCTGAAGACGAACTGCGCGCAGCAGTGATCAAACAGCTAATCTGTCACTTTGAACTTGATATGGATGACTTTTCAAAGCGCTATCAATTCGACTTTAAACAGCACTTTTCGCAAGAGTTACAACAGCTACAACGCTTTGTTGATGATGGCATGTTGGAATTCAATAACGCTCAAATCAAAGTCACTGCGTGCGGTATTCTTTTTATCCGTATCATTTGTATGTGTTTTGATGAATATCTGCAAAGCCAACTTAACCAACAACGCTTTTCTCGGGTTATCTAAACCGCATTAGCAGTCATTGCGGTGTTCTGGAAGGCTGAACCAGCCTTGCACACATAAAAAAGCCGCCTAATTAGGCGGCTTTGTCACATCATAAGAATGCGTTTACATAAACACGTGCTTTGTATTTGAATCTGCAGCAAAGGCGTCTACCAGCTTTTCACTGTCTTTGAGAATTTGCTCCTCAAGTTCTTGCTCTTTGCGCCAACGGGCACTGTCTTGCTTAAAAATTTCTTTCTTAGAGTATTTCTTGCGGGCATCGTGAGTTGGTAAGTCCTTCACGGCTTCATACATGGCGAACACTCCTGGATACTCAGATTCCAAATTCAACTCCTGTTCGAAGTTGTATTGGCTCATCAGCACCCACACACGCAAACACCCTTCAGAATATTCACACTGACCTTCTTTCATTGCCTTAGCAATGAGGTTAATGCTATCACTTAGCTTTGCATTACGCGCTGCGCGCTTTTGCGCATATTGTGCACGTTTTTGCTCGACTAAACGATTTTGCTCACGCACTTGCCAAAGCAAGCGGCCTGCGTAAAACGCCAGCCCGGCAATTATCAACACACCAATAATCATTGCGATGAGCCAAGGTGTACTCATTTTTCATCCTCGTCTTCAAGCCATTCATCTGCCAAAGAGTCGTTCATGTAACCCTCAAGCATATCTTCATCATCATCAAAGTCTTCATCGTCCAGACCCAAGATCTCACACAGCTGCTGATGACGTTCAACTTTAGCATTAAAATATTTTGCATCTTTGCCCTGCAAAATTTCGCCATTGTCATGACGTTCGATTAACGCTAACAAACGCTCATCTGACTCAAGCTGCTCAAGCTCTTGCTCTGGCGTTAACTCAGGTTCTTTATACGTAGACAACACTGCCTGCGGTTTAAGATCTTTGCGAACTTGAGGCTTTTTAATTTGTTCTGGCTTATTGGCGCTTGCCGTCAGATCAACGGGCTTTTTACTACCAACGCGCTTATCCGTATTGCTCTGCGATGTGCTCTCATTGGTCTCAACTTTAAGTAGCTGCGAGTTACGATTCCCCGCTTGTGCTCCTTTTTTCTTTTTCTTCGCGCGCTGTTCTTTAATCGCACGAAGCTCTCTTAATTTATCTTTGCTTAAGCGCGCGGTGCCATTGTTAATGACTTTGCGTGACTTTTTCTTTCTGGTCATGTCGTGTCTCTAATGTGCAGGCTTCGTTAAAAAAATGACGTCAGCCGCAATAAATTCAAGGTCTAATCCAAAACGCTCTGCAATGTAAGCAAATGTCTCTTTGCTATAAAAAGCGATGTGCGTTGGATCATTTTTGTAGTGCCAAGTGGAAAAGCGTTGTACATCGATCACCAGTTTAGTCATTAACGCTAACGTGCCACCTGGGCGTAATAAATCTACCCACATTGATAATACATTCTGTGGTTGCGCTAAGTGCTCTATGACTTCTGTGCTACATATAAAATCATAGTCACACTTTAGCGCTTGCTCGTCTGGATAATAGTACAAATCATACAAGGCCACACTGTGCCCTTGTTGCTGTAACATGCTGGCCAGCATAGGAGCTGGACCACAGCCAAAGTCTAACCCTTGGCTTTTCGGCGCTAGACGAACATTGAGTGGTTCATACACTCGTGATAGAAAGCGGCGATACCCGTCATCAGCAAGATCATTTTCATGCTGATCATAAATAGCCTTTTCTTGTGCTGCTGACAGAAATTGCTGTGGCGCAACAAAGACGAGAAAACAATGTGAACATTGCCAGTAATCTCGTTTTTTATCTTGATGGTAGTGACTGACTGTTGCGCTGTCGCACAAAGGGCAGGATCTCGCTTTCATAGCGCGTATTGTAACAGGACAAATAAAAAGGCGGTAGAGTAAACTCTACCGCCTGGTAACTCGAGCGCCTGAATACTCCGGACACTTCTCCCTTCGACTTCTTTACAAGTCTGTATTTATTATTTTTATTATCACTTTCCGTATTGTTTTTATTATCTTCCGTGCGGTGTTTTTTTGTTATCGGTCTTCCTAACTCTTTTTTATTCTTCCTTGGTTTGCATCAATGATGCTCCCCTAACGCACAATACCGTCGCTATTCCTTTAGTGCTTTCCATATTGTTGTTGTTTGTTGCGACAGCCAATAATTTACTCACTCACAAAATTGTTACAACTGGTTTATAACTTTTTTCTCACATTCATGCTATTCAGTTATGTTAAAAAACTTATAATTCATTAACTTATATGTTATTGATGAAAAAATTTGAATAATTACTCACATAAACATATGGTCAATGTCTCACAAATGGATGAGATATATCTCCATGTGAATTTCAGGCATAAAAAAAGCAGCTAATGCTGCTTTCTTAGATACTTTATGAAATCTAATCCATTATTATGGTTTAGATTAGTGAAGACCACTCATGTACTTAGAAAGTACTTCAATGTCTTTGTCTGTTAGCTTTTTAGCGATATCGCGCATCATGCCGTTTTGGTCATTTGCACGTGTACCGTCACGGAACTTCTCAAGCTGACTCTTGATATATTCTGGATGCTGGAAAGACACCTTAGGAAAACCAGCAAGTGATGTACCGTTACCGCGAGGACCGTGACATGCTGAACACGCTGGGATGCCGCGCTCTGCATCACCTGCTTTGTAAAGCTGCTGGCCTACTTCAACCACTTCCTCAGGCGTAGAACCTTCAGACATGTTCAAAGATGCGAAGTATGCAGCCAAGTCTTTCATGTCTTGGTCACTTAAAGGCATTGCCATACCGCTCATGACTGGGTCCATACGACCTTCTTTGCCACCAGACGTCATACCCAGTTTAAATTCTTTTAGTTGCTTGTAGATGTACTCTGCATGCTGACCAGCAATTTTAGGATACATACTAACAGGCGCATTACCATCGGCGCCATGACAAGCAGCACATGTAGCCGATTTGTCTTTACCTGCGTTAATGTCGCCATCGAATGCTGCTGCGTTGTTTGCACTCAACACACCAACTAGCATAGTTAAAGATAGTGCTAATTTCTTCATGGTAAATTCTCTGTTCCAGACCCTGTATTTCAATACAATCATTACGATGCAATGCCACTATTCTACACGATAAAAATTTCTCTGGCACGTTTTCTACCCATATTAAACTTATAAAAAGCGGGGTTTTATTGAAAATTTTTAAACCAGCTCTGCTATAAATGAATTTATACTTACTTCACAGAGCCTTTAGGTTCCCCCCAAACTGATATAAAATAGCCGTTAGATCAGTTAAGAGCCCCACCTCAGGAGTCAATGTGGCAAAATCTCGTGTCGATTACACCAAAGCACAATTTATTACCAGTGCGCCGGATATTACTAAGCTTCCGGACGACGAAGGTATTGAAATTGCGTTCGCTGGGCGCTCTAACGCCGGTAAATCAAGCTCGTTAAATACATTAACAGAGCAAAAACTGGCTCGCACCAGTAAAACACCGGGTCGTACTCAGTTAATCAATGCCTTTGCTCTTGATGAAGGACAACGCCTGATTGACTTACCTGGCTACGGATTTGCCAAAGTACCTTTGGAAATGAAAAAGAAATGGCAGAAATCTTTAGGTGAGTATCTGCAAAAGCGCCAAAGCCTTAAAGGCTTAGTGGTATTGATGGATATCCGTCATCCTCTTAAAGATCTAGATAGACAACTTATCGAATGGGCATCAAGTAGCGAAATCCCTATTTTAGCGTTGTTAACTAAGGCAGATAAGTACAAGCAAGGTAAACGTAAAGCTGAAGTGCTTCGCGTTCGTCGTGAACTTGCTGAAGTATCAGAGTCTATCAAGGTACATGCATTTTCTTCGCTCAAAGGCACTGGCCTAAACGAGCTGCAAAAGCAATTAGATGAATGGTTCTTGGGTCCATATCAGCCCGTTATCCCAAGCGAAAACGAATCTGCACCAGAGTAAATCACAAAACCTTCTTGCGTGGTCTCAATAAGATCTTGAGCCCACGCATAAAACACCCCTCGAGACACTTTAGCCTCAACGCCATGAGGTAGTTTTAAATAAGGCAAATATTGACCTTGCGGGTCTTCTTTGCACTGCAGCGGATGCTCTGTGCTGAGTACAAACTCCCTACCAACATTGTCAGTGCACACTAATATAGGCTTTGCACCCGAAGCTGGTGCTAATCGCCAATCAACAACGAGCAGCGGCGCGTCATCAACCTGTATCGCCATCTTCTCAACGGGTGTCTTTAAGTAATACTGGCCCTGCTCTTGGCACAATACTTTAGCGAACAGCTTAACAAGCCGTTGACGGGTGATGGGGGAGCCATGGTGGTGCCACACGCCATCAGGGGTAATATGGATATCAATGGCACCACACGATTGCGGTGCCCATTGCTCTAAGGGGGCGATTGGCTCCTCAATAGCCTTAATTAAGGCTGCGAGGTCGTTACTATTGGCTGTCATTAAGTGTCAAAACAAAGGATACTGGAACAGCACGGGTGATGGATTGAAGGCCCGCTATTTCTTGCAACTTATCTATCCCTTGAGAAAGACCATAGTCTGCTGGATTCACCAATACGGGTGTCAGCGAACTCACAACTATTTTATTTTTCTTATCCATTGTGGCGATAAGATCAATCGCTTGCACTTTGGTTTTGCCATTAAGAACCAGAGTCGCTTCTACTGGCGCTTGTGCCCACCCTTTGGTTTTAACTTGTTGAAGCAGCGCCTGCACATCTGCACTTACTTTCATCGTTGGGAAATCGGCAATATTGAACAAAAATTTCTGCATGCGTTCATTACGAATCGGAATATTGGTCTCTACGCTGCCCAATTCAATATCCAATAAAAACTGCCCTTGCTTACTCAACGTACCTGAAATCGTCTTGAAATGGTGGTTTTCCGCAACCATGTTATTTTTAACTGAGACAAAATTCACACGACTGTGGTCGTTGTCAATCTGCCAAGTGGCAGCTGCTTGCGTGCTTAGCAATAACAAACTGGGTAATAAAATAGTTTTAACACACTGATTAAACATGACGATTCCTGTATCAAAGATAATGGTGAATGCACTAAATAATACCAACAAAACTCAAATAGTGATCATTGCAGCGCTTTAAAAAAGTTCAGACACACAGCCTCGCGCGTTGTATGCACTTGCTACAAAGTCTAGGCGTATAGGAAAGTTAGCTGGAAAAGAAAAAGCCGGCTTACTAAAACAGCAAGCCGGTTATAGCAATCTGGGGAGAAGCTATCAATACGCTGTACCATCGCTAAGCGAGTGGCACATCATCAACAGGATGTCCTACAGGATGAGGACGCCGCGGACTGTAGCAAATCAGTTTTAAGAAATAAACGCCCGAGCGTGTTTTGCACTGAGATTTAATTCTATATAAACCAAAAAGAACCAATCATTATACAAATTTACACGCTGTTAACCTGTGCCAACGGGGGGGCATTTATTCTGTATTGTGCCTGTTAGTGTGCTTGTTGCCAATTATCACCACTGTCAGCCTCAGCAATTAACGGTACATCCAGAGATGCCGCTTTTGCCATCAGGTCACAAATCTGTTTGGTGTAATCAGCAACATATTGCTCTTGAATTTCAAACACCAATTCATCATGCACTTGCATTAAGATCTTCACGCTACCTTGTGGTTGCTGCTTCACCCATTGGTGCACTGAAATCATTGCTTTTTTGATGATATCAGCTGCAGTACCTTGCATAGGCGCGTTAATCGCTGCACGCTCAGCTGCTTTGCGACGCGCACCATTGCGCGCATTGATTTCAGGCAAGTGCAAACGACGGCCAAACAGTGTTTCTACATACCCCTTATCAGCGGCACTTTCGCGCGTGCGTTCCATATATTCCAACACCCCAGGGAAACGTTCGAAATATTTATCCATGTAGTGCTGCGCTTCATGACGTGGAATATCAAGCTGGCGTGACAAGCCAAATGCTGACATCCCGTAGATCAAACCAAAGTTTACCGCTTTGGCTTTACGACGCATGTCGCTGGTAACCTCTTCAAGTGGCACTGAAAATACTTCACTGGCTGTGGCGCTGTGAACATCTAAATCGTTCGCAAATGCATTAAGCAAACCTTTGTCCTGCGACAAGTGTGCCATGATTCGTAGTTCAATTTGTGAGTAATCCGCGGCCACAATCTTACATCCCGGACTGGCAATAAACGCCTCTCGAATACGGCGACCTTCTTCGGAGCGAATTGGGATGTTCTGCAAGTTTGGATCGGTTGAACTTAAACGACCTGTTGCTGTAACCGCTTGATGATACGAGGTATGCACGCGCTTCGTTTTCTCATTCACCATCAGTGGTAATTTATCTGTATAGGTCGATTTCAACTTAGATAAACCGCGGTGTTCGATGATCACTTTAGGTAACGGGTAATCATGGGCCAACTCTTGGAGCACTTCTTCCGCAGTAGATGGTGCGCCTTTAGGCGTTTTCTTGATTACTGGAAGTTCCAGCTTTTCAAATAAAATAGCCTGAAGTTGCTTTGGCGAGCCGAGATTAAACACTTCTCCTGCCATATCAAAGGCATCTTTTTCAAGCTCTTGCAAACGCTCACCTAAACGCTGTGAGTGCTGAGCAAGCATCTGTGAGTCAATCACTACACCGGTGCGCTCTATATCTGAAAGCACTTCAACAAGCGGCAGCTCTATGTCATTAAATACTGACTTTAATTGTTCATCTGCCTGTACTTTTGGCCACAAATGCTGGTGTAAACGTAAGGTGATATCTGCATCTTCTGCGGCATAGGGCGCTGCTTTTTCTAACTCAATTTGATTGAAAGTAAGCTGCTTTTTGCCTTTGCCAGCAATGTCTTCAAAACTGATATTTTTGTGGCCCAAGTATTTAAGGGCTAACGAGTCCATGTCATGACGCGTGCCAACACTATTGAACACATAAGATTCCAACATAGTATCAAAGGCGATACCCCAGAATTCGATCCCTGCATTGGCTAGAATACTTTTGTCATATTTTAGGTTCTGACCCACTTTCGCTTTGTTAGCATCAGCCAAGATTGGCCCAAGCTTCTCTAACACGGTTGTTAAGGGAAGTTGTTCCGGCGCCCCCGGGTAGTCATGGCTAATCGGCAAATACGCAGCTTCACCTGCCTCAACCGCAAAACTCATCCCTACCAACTGCGCTTGCATATAATCAACACTGGTCGTTTCAGTGTCGAAAGCGAACAACTCTGCATCTTGCAGTTTCTTCACCCATGTATCTAACTGCGCTTCAGTCAAAATGGTTTCGTAATGTGCATCAACTTTTGGCACTTCCTCTGCGCTAGTTGGTGCGTCAAGGTGGGTCTCAGTTGCCGTGCCTTTATCCAGTAACTCGCCTAGCCATCGACGAAACTCACATTCGCCATAGAGTTTGATCAGCTCATCGGTGTTTGGCTCGTTGAGTTTTAGCTTTTCTAAATCTTCTTCAAGCTCTACATCTAGCTTAATCGTTGCGAGCTCATAACTGAGCGGCAATTGCTCAAGAGCATTGCGCAGCTTCTCACCGATTTTGCCTTTTACCTCATCTGCATGATCGATCACGCCTTGCAGTGAGTCATATTTATCAAGCCATTTAACCGCTGTTTTTGGACCACACCCCTCAACACCGGGAATGTTATCAACCTTGTCACCCATCAGCGCAAGGTAATCAATAATTCGCTCAGGCCCGACACCGAATTTCTCTTTTACCGTAACAGGATCTGAGATGCTATCTGTCATGGTATTAATCAGTGTGACATGCTCATTCACTAACTGAGCCATATCTTTATCACCAGTTGAAATGAGCACATGGCGCTTTTGCTCACTGGCAATACGGGCGTAAGTACCGATGACATCGTCCGCTTCCACCCCTTCAATACTAATAAGCGGGAAGCCCATAGCACGAATAATATTGTGAAGAGGCTCAATTTGGGTGCGCAAATCATCAGGCATTGGCGGACGATTCGCTTTGTATTCACTGTACATATCGTTGCGGAAAGTCTTACCTTTGGCATCAAAGACCACCACCATATGCGACGGGTTATATTGCTTGACCAAACTTTTAAGCATGTTAACCACGCCATAAATCGCACCGGTTGCCTCACCTTTAGAGTTTGTTAGATGCGGTGGCGCATGATATGCACGAAACAAATAAGAAGAGCCATCAACTAAAACAAGGGGATTTTCTGGGATTTGCGCCATTTTTCAGCACTCTGAATATAGTTATTTTTGATAGCCAAAGGATGCCACAGAGCAGCCGAGAAAACGAGTCAGATTTGCAACGCCCCATTTATAGAAACACGTCCTGCTCCACTTATAAACATGGCTAAAAATGAGTCGGATATTTGCCTAACATCCTGTGGATAACTTTGTAGATAAAAACAACGACAAAAAATCCAGAATCAGTAAATTGAATCTAGATTGATTTTAAGTCTATGTTTTTAGGTGAAAAGAAGAAGAAACGGCGTATCTTATTTTCTTATTATTTTATTCTTCCATTGTGGAAAGTGATTTTTAGTAAGTGCCAATTAGAGCAACCTATCTAAATAACCAGCTATGCATAATAGCACATTAGATCAAAGATCATAGGGATCATTTATAACTTTTTTATGATCAGCAATTAGTATTAAGTTATATGTAAGAATTGACGCGAGCTGTGTTAAATTTAAGAGATAAAATTCGACTGTTTTAAAGGAAATTACGTATGACTAAGGTAGCGATTATTCTCAGTGGTTGTGGTGTATTTGACGGTGCGGAAATTCATGAGTCAGTGCTCACTTTACTCTATTTAGAGCAAGCCGGTGCGCAGTATCAGTGTTTCGCGCCTAATGTTGACCAATACCACGTGATCAACCACCTGACAGGCGAAGAACAAGCGCAAAAGCGCAACGTATTAGAAGAGGCAGCGCGCATCGCACGAGATGAGATCCTCGATCTCAAAGAATTGAATGTCGATGATTATGACGCCCTAGTTTTACCAGGTGGGTTCGGCGCTGCTAAAAACCTCTGTGACTTTGCCTTAAAAGGTGCACACAGTACCCTAAATACTGATGTTGAACGCGTATGCCGTGAATTTGCGCAACAAACAAAGCCTGCAGCATATCTTTGTATCGCCCCAGCTATCATCGCGCACATTTACCCGCAGGGTACAAAAGCAACCATCGGCCATGATGCCGATACTGCGGCCGCCATCGAAGCTATCGGCGCTAAACATGTCGAGTGCGCAGTTGATGACATCGTAGTGGATGAACAAGCGAAAGTTATTTCTACTCCAGCTTATATGTTGGCGGGTTCAGTAAAAGAGGCCGCCGCGGGCATTGAAAAGGCAATCAACAAGCTCGTCAGCCTAAGCTGAGCTCAAAGCAGCTCGATTTAGCGTTATCTTTTAACGAGCACATGTCTTGGGTTAGCCGTTTTTTACAATGCATTGGCCCGTGAATCGAAAAAGATTGCGCTAAAACATAAAATGTCTACTTTTTAACACATTAATATTGGCTAGACGTTTTATAAATTGTTCGGCGGGGTTATAATCTGCCGATATTTCGTCACAGGTCTCTAAGACCTTTAGCATCCGAATGAGCAAAGAAACATGAAGAAACTATCTGCCGCATTGTTATTGTTATCAACCGCTGTTAGCGCACAGCCTTTCGACAACTCTATGACTGAAGAAGCGATCAAAGCACGTCTTCAACCTGTTGGTGAAGTTTACCTAGCTGGTCAAGCTGCAGCAGCTGACGCAGCCCCTGCTGGCCCTCGCAGCGGTGAGCAAGTATACCAAGCGTCATGTTTTGCATGTCATGGCTCTGGTGCATTAGGCGCGCCAAAAACTGCTGCCGACTGGGAACCGCGTATCGCTCAAGGTTTCGACACTATGCTTGACCACGCCATCAATGGATTCAATGCAATGCCTCCACGTGGTACGTGTATGGATTGTTCTGATGATGAAATCAAGGCAGCCATTGAGTTCATGATTAAGTAAGTCTTAACTTACAGAAAAATCTATAAAAAAGGAGGGCATGCCCTCCTTTTTTCGTACCTAGAAAAGCGCACGATAGTTCTTGACCCTCTGTGTGAATAGTGGAATATTAGATGGTCAATAATTACACAATAATAATAAATGACGCGTTCAGTGGATGAGTGTTCAGAAATAACATTGCGCAAAATAAACAAGCGCTTAAAGAAGTTGCTGCAGCAATATAAACAGCAACACCATGTCCAGCACGCGTTAATCAGGCTCTCAGAGCAAGCTAGTACCCATCCAGATTTACATTCTTTTTATCCTGCTATTCGTCAACTTCTTGCCGATTACGTGCCTAGTAAGAATTTTTATGTTGTGCTTAAAGACCCTGAGTCTGGTTTGTTAGAGCTGTCTTACTTTGTTGACCAAAAAGATCCCAACAACCATCCGCAGCTCTCTCACAAACAATTTGAACAAAGTGTGACTGGTTACGTATTTCATTCCAAAGCGACCGCCTACTTTAGCAGTGAAACCATGGCTCAAGGAGCCAAGCAAGGTAAGTTTAAGCTACTAGGTACACCATCTGAACACTGGTTAGGTGTTCCGGTATACCAAGACGATGATGTTATCGGGGTCATGGTGTCGCAAAGCTACGACAAGGACGAAGGCTACAGCCAAGAGCAAATTGAACTCTTTGAAATGATTGCTCTGTATTTGGCTACCGCAATTGAGAGGGTTAAAAAGCGCGAGCTATTAGAAAGTCAGGTGAAACAGCGAACGCTGGCACTGACTCAAAGCAATGCTGCGCTCAATGAAGAAATCGCACAGCGTAAAAAAGCGCTTGAGTGCCAACAAACCTTGTTCCAAATCGCGGAGCTAGCCACTCAAGCGATTAATATGGACGATGTCTATTTCCATCTACATCAAATCATTAAATCAATTACCTATGCAGACAATCTATTTATTGCATTACATGACAAAGACAATAACTGGTTGAGTTTTCCTTACGCCGTAGATGAAAACGATGATGATTTTAGCCCTCGAACCTTTGCTAAAGGCTACAGTGAGCTGGTGCTTACCACCAAACAATGCCAATTGATCAACAAAGAACGCGCACAAGAGCTGATGCAAGAAGGGCTTGTAGCCAATAGCATTCATACTAATCAAACTCGATGCAGCAGCTGGCTTGGCGCGCCACTGAAAACCGCGCAGGGAGTCATAGGACTCATTGCTTGTCAGGCCTATAACGACAAATATGAATTTACCCAAGACGACATGGAACTCATTGCTTACGTCTCCAACCAAGTCGCCAATGTTTTGCAGAATCAGTTGTCACAACAAGCTTTGCGCAAAAGTCACCAAGAGCTGGAGTTACGTGTTGCAGAAAAAACACGTGAACTGCGCCAAGCAAATATGCATCTACAGCTGCAAATTGATGAGCGTCGTAAAATTGAGCAACAGTTATATCATGATGCTCACCACGACGCGCTTACCGGGTTACCCAATCGTAGTTTATTTCTGTCTCAGCTAGAGCGCACAATGCAACATTACCAGCGCTTTCCAGAGCAGCATTTTGCGGTTTTATTTATTGATTTAGATAAGTTTAAAGAAATAAATGATCAATTAGGCCACCAATTCGGTGACCAATTCCTTATCGCCGTAGCGAATAAGCTAAAGCAATGTATTCGCGAGCATGACTTAATAGCCCGCCTAGGTGGTGATGAATTCGTAGTATTGCTCTCGCAACTCAACGACAAAGAGCAAGCTGAAGACGTCGCAAAGCGCATTATTGCAGTGATGCAGCAGCAGTTTTGTCACGAAGGAACATGCATTCAAAGCGGGGCGAGCATAGGTATAACCTATAGCCATCAGGACTACAGCCATACCGATGAGGTTATCCGCGATGCTGACGCTGCCATGTACTATGCCAAACACTCTGGCAAAGGGCGCTATGAGTTCTATCATCCTTTGCTCAGTTATAGCATTAGCGAAAAAGAGCATGTTGAACGTCATTACCTTGGGGATTTACACACCCATTATCGTAAACACGATATCATCAGCCCCACTGGGCAAGCACCATTGCAGGTGTTATCGGCATTCGCAGACCATCCGATTCTTGGCAGCATCAGTTTTGAGCAAATTAAGCGTTTTGCCAGTAACAACGATGAATTAGCCCATGTTGAGCTCAGCCTCATGCGCCATGGCTTCTCACAGTATCACGGCAAACAGGTGTCTTTACTTCATGCCTCCACGTTGCTTCTTGATGAAAACTATTTCAAAGATCTGAGTCACTGGTTACACAACATAAGTAACAAATCACAACTGTGTTTATTATTTTCTGAAACAGAACTGCGCTTTTGTAGCTCAACACAATTGAGAAATTTAGAGTCATTGCAGGCTATGGAAGTGAAAATAGGCCTCAATGATTTTGCCAGTGATCGCTGTGAACTTGGGCCGCTTACCCAGTTACCTTATTTTTGTGTGCTACTAAGCAGCACCTTTAGCCGTCGCATACTGCAGGACCAAAGCTATGATCACATGCTCCAAGGTGTACTCGCAGTAACACAACTAAGTAAGTGCAAAGTTATCGCTAAAGGGCCTGATATATTAAATTACCGTGATCGCTTAGAAGCACACGGCATCAATTATTTTGTAGGTC
The DNA here is from genome assembly GCF_049257235.1 of Pseudoalteromonas maris. Classification (NCBI taxonomy): domain Bacteria; kingdom Pseudomonadati; phylum Pseudomonadota; class Gammaproteobacteria; order Alteromonadales; family Pseudoalteromonadaceae; genus Pseudoalteromonas; species Pseudoalteromonas maris. The sequence goes on along the minus strand of NZ_JBMMUF010000004.1, from coordinate 46,115 downwards.
ACCAAGAGGCACTGGATGAGCTAGTGCCTCTTGAGAGCATTACTTCTTTAGCATAGCGCGCAAATTGGCAACTCGTGCCTGCCCTTGCTGCATTCTCTGCTCTTGATTTTGCGGTGCTTTTCGTGCTTCAAATGCCAAATCTTGTTGTGGCAACTCCTCCACAAAGCGACTGATCTCGGGCGTTATCATCTCACCAAACTGACGACGATTTTTAGCATAAGTCATGATCAATTCTTGCTGTGCTCGAGTGATCCCTACATAAGCCAAACGACGTTCTTCTTCGACGTTATCTTCATCAATACTGCTTTGGTGTGGCAATAAGCCCTCTTCCATGCCCACCATAAATACATAAGGGTACTCCAAGCCTTTTGATGCATGCAGGGTCAGCAGTTGCACCGCGTCACTTTGGTCTTCTTCTTCGTTGCGTTCCATCATGTCCCGCAACGTTAATTTCATCACTACTTCAGGCAAAGTCAACGCCGGGTTATCAGCATCCCCCGTGAGCATATCGGTGATCCAACGATACAGCTCCGACACATTCTTCATGCGCATCTCTGCCGCTTTAGCGCTGGTCGATGTCTCATATAAATAGGCTTCGTAGTTAATTTGACGCACCAAATCTTTCACTGCTTCTAAGGTGTCACTGCGCTGAACATTATCTGCTAGTTCGACAACCCAGCGGGCAAACCCCATCAATGCGTTAAAGCCTCGACCTTGCAAGCGCCCCGCTAGTTCAGGCTCAAAACACGCGGCAAACAAACTGATGTGCTTTTCATTGGCAAGTGAGCCTAATTTCTCCAGTGTTACCGGACCAATTTCGCGCTTAGGGGTGTTGACGATACGCAAAAAGGCATTGTCGTCGTCTTGGTTCACGAGCAAGCGCAAATACGCCATCATATCTTTAATTTCTGCACGGGCAAAAAACGACATACCACCACTGATTTTATAGGGAATGCGGTTACTCATAAGCGCCTTTTCAAACACCCTAGCTTGGTGGTTACCGCGATACAAAATCGCATAATCTTTAAAGTTGGTACGCTTAGTAAATTTGTGGGAAATGATCTCTGCCACTACGCGCTCGGCTTCATGCTCTTCGTCTTTTGTTGCAATGACCTTAATTTGCTCACCGTAACCCAATTCACTAAAGAGCTTTTTATCAAATACATGCGGGTTATTGGCAATGAGGATATTCGCCGCTTTAAGAATGCGCCCTGCACTGCGATAGTTTTGCTCCAACTTAATCAGGCGCAAACCGGGAAAGTCTTTACTTAAAAGCACCAGGTTCTGAGGCTTAGCACCACGCCATGAATAAATGGACTGATCATCATCACCCACCACAGTAAAACGAGCCCGTTGACCTACCAGTAGTTTCACGAGCTGGTATTGGCTGGTATTGGTATCTTGATACTCATCCACCAGCAAATAACGAAAACGGTCCTGCCAGCGATCACGAACCTCAGCATTAGAACCGAGTAATAACGTAGGGATCATAATGAGATCATCAAAGTCCATAGCGTTATAAGCACGTAATTGAGTTTGATATCGCGCGTACAGCTGAGCAAAGAGTGCTTTTTGTGGCTCGCGTGCTGCTGCAATTGCGTGCTGAGGCAAAATAAGTTCGTTTTTCCAGTCACTTATCTGCGTTTTCAGTGCATTAAGTAAGTCTTTATCGCCTTTGAGCTCATCGTCTGTGAGCTCATTCAACAATTGATTAGTGTCTTGGTCGTCAAACAGTGAGAAACCAGCTTTGAAGCCTAGCGTTTTCAGCTCCTTTTTGATTATCTCTAACCCCAGAGTGTGAAATGTGGATACCCATAAACCTTTGGCTTCTTGTTTTCCCAAGGTTTGGGCCACTCGCTCACGCATTTCACGCGCAGCTTTGTTGGTAAAAGTTACCGCAGCAATGTTTCGCGCCTGATACTGACAATTTTGCACCAAGTGAGCGATTTTATTAGTAATTACACGGGTTTTACCTGAGCCTGCTCCTGCTAACACAAGGCATGGACCACTGATGTACTTTACCGCTTCATTTTGCTGGGGATTGAGCTTCATAAACACTTATCTAAATCACATTGAACGGCACATTTTAGCGTATCTATCGTTTGGTTACAGCCGCGGTAGCAGGCAATATTTTAATAAAGTCGGCATTAACTATCCCGAGTGCGCATTAAATTAGTTACACTTAGGGCATACACAGATAGGAGTACAGTGATGATTAACCCTAGTAAAATTGAAGAAATCGCTCGTCAAATTGGTAACAACATGCCAAAGGGGATGCGTGATTTAGCTGAAAACTTCGAGTCCAAAACCAAGCAAGTACTGCAAAACAAGCTTTCAGAGATGGATTTTGTCAGCCGTGAAGAGTTTGATATTCAGAGCCAAGTACTGGTGCGTACTCGTGAGAAACTCACTGCTCTTGAGCAAAAGGTAGCGGCGTTAGAAGCAGCGCTGGCCGCGCAAAACGCAGCGTCTGACGAGTAATATCTTGGGCGTCGAGTGTGACCTGAGGTGTGACCCTTGGTGTGACCTATGAATACTCGGCGCAAAGGCCAGACGCCCGCATTAGTTTACTCACCGCACTAGCACACGAACGCAAACATGTAAGTCCTTTGTATTGCGCTATCAATACGTAAACGGGCATACAGCATAACCTAGTTACAGATACATTTATGAATAAGCTCAATACCCTTTGCGTGGCTGTGTTCGTTGGCCTGCTTGCCGTCATTGTTGGATTATGCGCTTTTACATTGAGCTGGAATTTATGGGCGCATTGGGGCGGCCCAATGCCGGGAGTTCACGTCATACTGTGGCCAGCAAATATGTCATTAGTGTATGTGTGGCACCCACTTTTTACTGAAGAAATTAATTTTTGGCCAAAACTGATGCTGATGATGCTTGGCCAATTTATTTTTGTATCTGGTGTCGCGGCCGCACTTTTATCCCTAGTAAAGCGGGTAATGATTGAGCCCCAAAATGACCACTGAGCCCAAGCGCTAATTCATATTTAAGGCTAATACCTCTTTATATGTCCATCAAAAAAAGAGACCTCTGTAGGCCTCTTGATAAACTCTTTATTTATTGACCACCAATTCGATGGGGATGCCACGTACACGCATAGCAACATGCTCTAGGGCTTCTTGATAACTTGTTTCAAACTCATTTTGGCAGCGAAACACTGCGTTCATATCATGTAGGCAGCCATTTTCGAGGCTGTAGACCCAGCCGTGTACAGTCAGTTCCTGACCTTTTGCCCATGCCTCTTGCACTATGTTGGTACGACACACGTTGCGCACTTGTTCAATGACGTTCAACTCAATTAAGCGTGCTAAACGGTCTTTTTCAGGAGCCTGGTCCAACAAATCCTGATAACGCTCTTTGATGTCACCAACGTGGCGCAGCCAATTATCAATCAACCCAAGCTTGGCGTTGTCATGTACAGCCTTAATACCACCGCAACCGTAATGACCGACCACCATGATGTGCTTAACCTTTAATACTTCTACTGCGTATTGCATCACAGATAAACAATTATGGTCAGTGTGCACAACAACATTGGCGACATTGCGGTGAACAAATAACTCACCGGGCATAAGGTCGACAATTTGGTTAGCTGGCACCCGGGAATCAGAGCAACCAATCCATAAGTATTCCGGGCTTTGCTGTTGCGAAAGCTTGCTAAAAAACTCGGGATCTTGTGCCGTAGTGCGCGCAGCCCAGTGCTTATTTTTCTCAAATAAATGGCTTAAATTCTTCACATCAACTCTCTGTTCAGTCTTGCATCAATAAGAATATTCCGAGGAGTGAGTGAAGGCTCGCAAAACTCAAAAATATCCACATCATAGTGTGCCTGTTGCAAATATAAAGCACGATCGAGTACCAGCCAAACTTCTATTGCTCTTCTGAATAGATGTCTTACCAGTTCAATGCGATCTGTCATCCGCTTACGCTGACAACCAAGTGCAAGATAATGCTCATAATTAAGCGCTTGTGGTAACGCTAGCCCCTTTTGCTGCGCAGCCCATTGGCAAAAATCAGCAAACTCACCACTGAATACTTGCTTGCCAACCGAAGGAACCGGAGTGTAATCAGTTTTGCTGAAGACATCGCGCACGAGCTGGTCAAAACCAAGACGCCATTGCACTTCTGTTTGGCGTAAGCGCTGTACGCGCTGACCTGCCGTAACGGTTTGCTGCAAAGCGAGCTTTAAGTCGCTTAACTGTAAGTTTAGTTTACTTTGCTTAGCACGTTCGCTCATGGGTTGATAATACTCATGCTGCAAAAACAAGTGATAACAACATGGAGAAATCGATATGCGGGGTGTATGCACATCACTGGCTTGACGGATCAATGCTTGATGTAATCCGCCACACGCGTGTAATGCCACCGCATGCTCACAACCCTCAATCCAAGCACTGCAGTCATCCGCAAGCACATCCGCTTGAGTGAATGCGATGGGCAGCTCAAATTGTTGAGCCAAGTGCTCACCTTGCTGGCAAAGATGCGCCTGAATTTCCACACTGTGAACACTGACATCATATTGGTGCGCCAACAAACGCCCAAGATGCCCTTTACCTGCACACCACTCCAATACCTTCTCATTGTGATTTTGCGGTGCAAGTTGCTCAACAAAAGTTTGTAGCTGAGTTAGCTTACGTCCTTTAATACCATTGCTTAACCAAAACGGTAAGCTCTGGGTTGGCATTTGTTGACGCAGATCTAAAACGCTCAGCGCACTGAGTTGCTCGATATTGGGAATATAATTGGCAAAATAACGAACAAGCTGCTGCTCATTGGCATCTAACGTCTGCACGTCTTCATCGTCTAGTTGCTCAAGCACTGGGGCTAATTCAGGCCATGGATAAGCATCACACGCAAAAGCAACACATTGCCAATATTGACGCGTGTCATAAAGAAGTTGATCTAGCGCTTCAAAACGCGCGAGCAAGGAAGACATAAATGCACTGTGGTTAGTTATTTGCGCAAAGTATATCAAACTTCACACGTGACTAGGACGTGTTTTGCCATGGCAGAGCCTGCGTCGCAGCGCCCTATTTAAGTGCGGCCGCCAAAAAACAGTCTTAAATAGGTGGGAATAGAAATAACGAGAATGCAGATAGCCAAGATGACCATCCATGAAAATGTGCCATGGTTGGACATAGGTTCTGGCTCATAAATAAAGCCTTCGAAATGCTCTTTCACCTTTTGCGCATCAATCTGATATAGCTCGGTGATCACCCGCCAGCGCGCATCCGACATAGCTCCTATGGCATTACCTGATTGCATAATCAACGGTTTTAGTTGGTCTGCTTCAAAGGCAAGTTGCGCCATACTCTTGTGCGGCGCATAACGTTTGCGGGTAGTTGCAATCGCTTCGTCCAAGTTCAAAAGTGCGTAACGCCAGCCGCGAATACTTGCTTGATGAAAGCGCGACACCACATCAGGGTTTGCATCAAGAAATGCTTGTGACGTAAACAACACATCACCATACACATTTAAACCATAGCGCTTAGGGCACAATAATCGATAGCCGATCCCCCTGCGGGTTAACACAAAGGGTTCATTGGTAATATAAACCTGCATGGCATCGATATCCTTGTCTATCCATGCCCGCACATTGCTCTTATTTTGATGTGTTACGACCTCAACATCGACATTATGATGCTCAAGCAAGGTCATAAGCTCAGCATTTTCATCTTTACTCAGAACACTGATACGTTGACCATCAAAATCTTGAGGAGTGTGAATGTCGGAGTCCTTATCGACTAACCAACAATAAGGGGATGATTGCAACAGGGCCGCCAGAGCAACTAAAGGCTCACCTGCAAGGCGCTTTTTAATGATGCCAGAGTGGGTAATACCGAAATCAGCGTTACCGATGAGCACTTCACGCATGGTATCAGTGTCATCTGGTAATGAGGGCACAATATTTACCGCCAGCCCTACATCATCGTAATAACCGAGCTCTTTTGCCATGTAGTAACCAGCAAACTGAAACTGATGCTGCCACTTCAGTTTCAGTGTTACTGAGGTTGTTTCTTTCTCCCGCGCTGCGCTTTGGGGCATGAGCCCTATGAAAATAATTACTAGAATTAGGTACTTACCCACGAAACAACCCTAAAGAGATAAACTCCTCAACTATAAGCAAGCTTTTTTCACAATGCCAGTATTGTGGTTATTTTGATATGCGGGTCTGTGCGCCAAAAACTGTTGATAGCACGGGTTATTCGTTTCCTCGAAACATTGATAACCCAAACGCTCAAGGTGCTGTTTAAAGGCGTTATCATCGTCTTTGGGCACTTCAAAAGCAGCCAACACATTACCTGTTGCGGCACCATGATTGCGATAATGGAACAAACTAATGTTCCACTTACTGCCCAAAGTATCTAAGAAACGCGCAAGCGCTCCTGGGTATTCTGGAAACTCAAAGCGTAACAACCGTTCTTGAAGTTGCTCCGAAGGCTTGCCTCCGACCATATATCGCACATGCAGCTTTGCTAGCTCGTTATCCGACATATCAACATAGTCGTAACCTTGGTCATCCAGCTCGGCCAAAAGCTCGGCCAATTCACTGGCTCCTTGGCGCAGTCCAATACCAACAAAAATCTGTGCTTCACCTGGGCCTGCATAGCGATAGTTAAACTCAGTGATAGCGCGGCCACCTAGGGACTGACAAAAACGTTTGAAGCTGCCTTTTTCTTCTTTGATGGTCACCGCCAATAACGCTTCGTTCTTTTCGCCCAAAGCAGTTCGCTCTGCAACATGACGAAGGCGATCAAAATTAAGGTTTGCACCGGACAGTACCGCAGCTAAATTCAAACCAGTTTCACCGCTTTGCTGCACCCATTTTTTCAACCCAGCCAGCGACAGCGCACCCGAGGGCTCGGCAACAGCACGAGTACCGACAAAAATATCTTGCACCGCAGCACAAATTTCATCACCTGTCACAGTGATCACGGCGTCACAAAACTGCTGTGCTAAACGAAACGTTTCGGTGCCAATAATTTTTACGGCGACGCCGTCTGCAAAACTACCTACTCGTTCAAGCTCTACCGGCTCACCTGCCTCCATGGCTGCAAGCAAGCACGCACTTTCCTCTGCCTCAACACCAATCACGCGAATATCAGGCCGCAAAGATTTAATGTATACCGCCATTCCAGCAAGCAGACCACCGCCACCAACAGGCACAAAAACCACATCTAAATCAGGTAATTGCTGCATCAATTCACGGGCGATAGTGCCCTGACCAATAATCACATCTGGATCGTCAAACGGCGGTACAAACACCGCACCTTGTTGTTCGGTTAGCTGCAACGCATGCTCCTTAGCAGCATCAAAATGATGACCATGTAGCACCACTTCACCACCAAAGCTGCGTACCGCATCTACTTTAATTTGCGGTGTTGTCAACGGCATCACAATTGTTGCCTGATGCCCCAGTTCGGTCGCACTTAACGCCACCCCTTGAGCGTGATTGCCTGCCGATGCGGTGATCACTTTAGAGCCTGCTGGTAACTTACTGAGCTTGTTATATGCACCGCGCAGTTTAAAAGAGTAAACAGGTTGTTGGTCTTCTCGTTTAAGCCATACTTTCGAACCGAGTTTGGCCTCTAGCGTGGCAAGTTCACTGACATCAGTGACCCTGACTAGAGGCTCCATATTGGCCTGAATGATGGCACGAAAATAATCAAGCTCGCTTGCAGCCATCAGCTTAGGTCCTCAAGTTTTTGCAAATCACGCACCGCACCTTTATCAGCACTGGTAGCCAGCAGTGCGTACGCTTTCAATGCCGCAGTCACGGCACGCTCACGGTTAAGCGGTTTATAAGCAAGCTTGCCACGCGCTTGCTGTAACTCTTGGCGTAAAGTCAGTTGCTCAGCAGACAAAGACAAGTTGATACCACGATTAGGGATATCAATGATGATTTCATCTCCATCCTCTACTAAAGCAATAGCTCCGCCACTTGCTGCCTCTGGAGATACGTGTCCGATTGATAACCCGGAAGTACCTCCTGAGAAGCGACCATCGGTGATCAGCGCGCATTCTTTATCAAGCGCCATGGATTTGAGATAGCTGGTTGGATACAACATCTCTTGCATCCCCGGGCCACCTTTTGGGCCTTCATAGCGGATCACAACCACGTCACCCTTTTGTACTTTGCCCTCTAAAATCCCCTCTACAGCGTCATCTTGAGACTCATATACTCGGGCTGTGCCTTTGAAAACCAGCATGTCCTCAGAAACACCAGCACTTTTCACGATACAACCGTTTGGCGCTAAATTGCCATAAAGCACCGCCAAACCGCCATCTTGGCTAAAAGCATGCTCAACACTGCGGATACAGCCTTGCTCACGGTCCAGATCCAGCTCCTGCCAACGATAATCTTGGCTCATTGCTTTGGTGGTACGGATCCCAGCAGGACCCGCACGATAAAATGTTTGCGCATCTGTATTTTGAGGGTCGGTAGCATCATAGCGAGCGATGACATCACCTAACGTCTCGCCAGCAACGTGACCTACCGATAAATCAAGCTTGCCGGCTTTGGCCAGCTCATTAAGGATGGCCATAATGCCACCGGCACGGTGAACATCTTCAATGTGATACTGCTGTGTTGCTGGAGCAACTTTACATAAAAACGGCGTGCTGCGGGACAGTCGGTCGATATCCGACATATCAAATTCTACACCGGCCTCTTGCGCTGCTGCCAGCAAGTGTAAAACCGTATTCGATGAGCCCCCCATGGCGATATCTAGGGTCATGGAGTTCATAAATGCTGCTTGGTTTGCAATGTTACGCGGCAAAACAGAGTGATCATCGTCGCCATAAAAGCGATTACATAAATCAACAATGCGTTGGCCCGCTTCAACATACAGTTGCATACGGTCTTTGTGCGTCGCCAATGTTGTACCATTACCTGGCAATGCAAGACCCAACGCCTCAAGCAAGCAGTTCATCGAGTTGGCAGTGAACATGCCTGAGCATGAGCCGCACGTAGGGCATGCCGAGCGCTCTACCTGCTCAGAGTCTTCATCACTCACACTCGGATCCGCGCCTTTAACCATGGCATCGACTAAATCAAGTTTAATATCGATATTGGCCAGTCGCGTTTTACCCGCTTCCATTGGGCCACCTGACACAAAGATCACGGGAATATTTAAACGCAGCGCTGCAAGCATCATTCCTGGGGTAATTTTGTCACAGTTAGAAATGCACACCATAGCATCGGCACAGTGCGCATTAACCATGTACTCCACCGAATCAGCTATGAGATCGCGCGAAGGCAATGAGTACAGCATGCCACCGTGACCCATGGCGATACCATCATCAATTGCGATAGTGTTAAATTCGCGAGGTACACCACCTGCATCGCGAATTGTTTGCGCCATTAAATCACTCAACTGGTTTAAATGAACGTGCCCTGGCACGAACTGCGTGTAGGAGTTTACGACTGCGATGATTGGTTTTTTAAAATCACTATCGGTCATTCCCGTTGCCCGCCAAAGCGCTCGCGCGCCTGCTCGTTTACGTCCTTCAGTTGTTGTTGCACTGCGCAATTTAGCCATGTTTACCTCGATAATTTTGCGACCACATGTGTGTCGACTTTCCTCATTCCCAAAAACAGATGGCAGCGTCGATGCGCTGCCGAAAAACTTAGTCGTTTACGTATTCTAACCAACCACGCGTATCTTCACTTTGGCCTTTTACTAAGTCGAAGTACGCTTTTTGTAGCTCCTCAGTGATCGGCCCACGCTCACCTTTACCCACTTGAATTTGATCCACACTGCGCACAGGAACCACTTCGGCGGCAGTGCCAGTCATAAAGAACTCATCGGCTAGGTACAATGCTTCACGGGCAATTGCCTCTTCACGCACTTCATAACCACGCTCTTTTGCCAGCGTCATGATGGTGTCACGCGTTAATCCTGGCAAAATACATGCGGTTGTTGGTGGTGTATAAAGCACGCCATTTTTAATAACAAACAAGTTTTCACCAGCCCCTTCACTTAAGTAGCCATTGGTATCAAGCGCAATACCTTCAACATATCCGTTGCGCTTCGCTTCACCTGAAATAAGCTGAGAAGACAGATAGTTACCACCAGCTTTAGCTGCCGTTGGCATGGTATTTGGAGCCAAGCGATTCCATGATGAAATACATACATCCACGCCTTGCGCGAGGCTGTCTTCGCCCAAATATGCGCCCCATTGCATTGCGGCAACAGTGACATCAGCTAAATGCGACTTAGGGTTCAAACCCAGGCCCACATGACCTAAAAATGCGAAAGGACGAATGTAAGCATCCTTAAAGCCATTTAGCTTTACAGCATCCTTACACGCTTGATTAAGCTCTTCTAAAGTAAAAGGAATTTCCATACGATAGATCTTTGCCGAATCGTAAAGGCGCTTCATATGGTCAGTTAAACGAAAAATAGCCGGACCGTTTGGCGTATCATATGCGCGAATGCCTTCAAAGACCGAGCTGCCATAGTGTAAGGCATGGCTTAATACGTGGGTCGTGGCCTGTGCGTAGGGGATCATTTCGCCGTTGTGCCAAATCAGTTCAGATGTTTGTGTCATGTGATAATTACCTTCTAAAAATCCGTGTTATTGCGTACGTCGCGTTAGCCTGACAAAGCCGCCGCTAACTCGCCTGTTGATGTAGTTGCTGCATAGTGACACTGTGCACATCTACCAGCTTATTAAGTTGTTGCGTTAAAAGATAGATAGGTTTGTCACTATCTACTGTAATATTCACGGCGAATTGATCGTTGTCCGTTGCCAGTTCAAGTGCCGTAAGCTTGAAGCCTCTGTGACGCGCCACGCGTAAGAAACGCTCTACCGCAACGGTTTGTTTCGTTAAATTTAAGGTTAAACGGTGTTTCATAGTTGCTCCTAAGGCTTCTTACTCGCGCTAACGTGTGTCAGCATTTGGTCATTCGCAGCGCCCGGTGGCACCAGCGGCCAGACATTGTCTTTATCGTCGATACACACATGCAACAGATAAGGTCCAGTGCTCGAGAGCATGGCCTGTAAAGCATCATCCACTTGCTCTTGACGGGTAATACATTGGCCATCGATGCCAAATACCTTTGCCAATGCCACAAAATCTGGGTTGTCTGATAGATTGGTTTCGCTATAACGCTCTTCAAAAAACAATTGTTGCCATTGGCGCACCATGCCGAGACGTTGGTTGTCGATAACCACGATTTTTACATCAAGGTTGTTTCGACGGATGGTTGCCAGCTCTTGAATATTCATCATGATTGAGCCGTCACCAGAGATGGTTAACACCATGCTTTGTGGGCGCGCAATTTTGGCACCAATAGCGGCGGGCAAACCAAAGCCCATAGTGCCGGCTCCACCACTGCTTAGGTGATTACGCGAGTGCGAAAACTGCATATGCTGCGCCACCCACATTTGGTGCTGGCCCACATCGCAACATACCACCGCATCATCACTTAAACGTTGTGACAATTGGTTGAGTAAAGCAGGCGCATAAACCGTGTCGCCGGGGTAATCGTAACGCCATGCATGCTGGCTTTTGAGCGCACTTACATGCTCAGTCCATTGCGGCTCGCAAACAAAACAGTGAAGTTGTGGCAAAGAGATTTTTAGATCTGCAATCAACGACGCCGCAGCGGGCTTACGTTTTCCGACTTCAGCCGGATCGATATCAAGGTGGACGACCTTAGCGTGTGGCGCAAATTTAGTGAGGTGCCCCGTTACTCGGTCGTCAAATCGAGCACCGATACATAACAACAAATCACACTGCTGAACGGCCAAATTAGCAGCCTCGCCACCGTGCATACCCAACATCCCCAAATTCAAGTCGTAATCAGGGGTTACACTACCCAAAGCCTTGAGCGTTTGGACCGCTGGCATATTGGTCTTGTAGAGGAATTGCATTAATTGGGACTGGGCATCGGCTGCTTGCACCCCGCCGCCGATATAGGCCATCGGCCGTTGGCATTCGCTTAGTAACTCGTTAGCGATATTTACCTGTTCATGGCACAGCGTACTGACATCATCACTGTGCGCTAACCACGGATGGTACTGCGCCGCAGCCATCTGAATATCTTTAGGTATATCAACAACAACTGGCCCTGGACGCCCACTTTGGGCAATGTGCATAGCTTGCTGTAGGACCTGAGCGAGATCTTCACTGCGCTCAACCATAAAACTGTGCTTGGTGCAGGATAAGGACATGCCCAAGATATCGACTTCTTGGAATGCATCAGAACCAATCGCCGCTGTCGGCACCTGACCAGTAATAGCCAGTAACGGCACGGAGTCCATCATCGCATCGGCCAGTGCTGTGATTAAGTTAGTTGCCCCCGGGCCGCTCGTCGCAAAGCATACCCCTAGTTTGCCAGTACTACGCGCATACCCAACGGCAGCAAACCCAGCTCCTTGCTCATGTCGGGTGAGGTAGTGCCGCAAAGGTGAGTCATATAAGGCATCGTAGATAGGCATAATAGCGCCACCTGGATAACCAAACACTTCTCTCACGCCCTCTTTGGCGAGTATCTCAACTACTAATTCTGCGCCGGTCATTGTTCCCCATTCCTCAATGTATTGGCCACTAAACGAAAAAGCCCCCCGAACTTTTCAGTGCGGGGGGCTTAATACGTGTTAAATTTTCTAACGCACTATGAAGCCCCCGCGGTAATAATAATCACCACGACTGTAATCAGTAGAATTAGGCTTACTTGGCTGTTTAACATGAAATAATTCGTTCTAATGTAAATTCAAAATTCGTTATAGACGGCTATACCGTCGCTCTTTTTCTATTAGTACCGCGACTGAAGACGCAAGTCAACAACAAAAACAATGCGCATTTATGAGTAACAAAAACAATTTAAGCATTAAAAAACCGTCATTGGGTTATTTTGAGAAAAACATCACCTCACCATGCCATTCAACAACCTAACTTATCCTTAATGTGATTACCCACTAGCTGATTAATTTTTAATAATTATTTGTGGGTAATTAGGCATGGTCCAATAACTCGAGTACACTCGCTCAAGGAAGGTATAAGGATGACACTATGAGAAAAATAATTTTACTGTGGCTTTGTGCTCTCGCACTCTTCGCATTGCCGGCTTTCGCACAGCTTACTCCGGCGTTGTGGAAAATTGAAAAGCAAGGAATGACGTCGTATTTGCTCGGCACAGTGCACGTAGGTGATAAAAGCATGGAGGTATTACCGAGCACTATTGAGAATGCGATCAAAAATAGTGATTCTGTAGTGGTTGAAGTTAACTTGGAGGCTCTCTCTGCCTTACAAATTCAACAACGTTCACTTCCCTATTTACGCCTACCTCAAGGTCGCACGCTTGATTCTGAACTCACCACTCAAAGTTATAAAATGTTGAGTGATTACTTTGGTGATAAAAACATTAACATCACACTGTTTTCATCATTAAAACCATGGGCAGTATTACTGACCATGATGCAACTTGAAATTCAAAATGCCGGTTTTGTTGAACACTACGGCATCGACAAGCAAGTTGTATTAGCAGCCCAGAAGCTAAACAAGCCTGTTTTAGAGTTAGAAACGCTAGAGCAGCAGATGGAAATTTTCACCGCTTTGGAAGGGCATGCAGATCAAATGGTCGCCGATACTTTCAGGCAGCTCAAAGAGTTAGATGGTTATTTTGAGCATATGGTCGAGGCTTGGAAAACGGGAGACACTGAGGTACTTATCAATATTTACGATGAGTCTTTCGACGATTCCCCATTCGGCAAGCTCAATGAGCAGGTGTTGCTGATTGAACGCAACAAAAGATGGATTGAGAGCTTAGCGCAGCCGCTGAGCGAAGAGTCTTTGTTCATTGCTGTTGGTGCGTTGCATCTGTTTAAAGACAATGGCTTAATCGCCTTGTTAGAACAACAAGGTTTTGTTGTAACGCGACTTTAGGGCGTGACTCACTCAGATTCTTGAGCAAGCTGCACTTCGACAAGTGCGGCTTTTATTTTTTCTATACTGACCGGTTTGTGCACTACCAAATTTGCCCCTGCAATAAGGCCTTGCTTGATCCGGCGCTCATCTTGGCTTGCGGTCACTAGCAAAATGGGGCCATCAAAGTTGTATGTGGTGCGAATGTGTGAGGTTGCTTCTATACCATCCATATTGGGCATGTTGATGTCCATAAAAATACAATCATATTCACCGCTCTTTACTCTTTCTACGGCCGCTTCACCGTCTTGCGCAACATCCACTTCAAAGTCAAAAATTTTAACCATGTTACTGATTACCAACACGTTAATCGTATTATCATCGACCACCAATGCCTTTCTTGTTTGCGACTTCGACCCTATTTTGGTCTCTGGTACAGATTCGCTAGCTGGCCAAATTAATTGCGCCAAAGTGCCTGACTTTAAGTGCTCAAAATGCAGTTCTCCTTTGGCGATATGGGTCAGTGCAAAGGCCAAAGGTAAGCCCATTTTTATCCCTTTAAAATTGTGCACTTTATCGGTGTCGTAGTACAAAGCATTATGCTGGATGGCTGCTAATTCTTGCGCTTTGATCCCCTCTCCTTGATCACGAATATCGACTCGAATATTTTGATCGTACGGTTGATATTCAACCACCACCAACACATCCCCATGGGTATGTTTCAACGCATTAGACACCAATTGATTCAACACCTGAATAAAGCGCACATGATCTGTTCTTACACGCAAATGAGCCATCTTTTGGGACTCCACTTGCACCTTTAGCCTTTGTTTAAATTCAGGGTTTAATTGTAATGGTGCGATCACCGCATTTATGGAGTTATTGAGCTCGTTACTCGATTCTTCAAATTTAAGTTTGCCCTCTTGCAGCTGTTGCATGTCCAGCATTTCTTGAACCACTGACTGCAAGTTGAGAGCGCAGTGGGACACTGACTTGATATCTGATTTACTCACCTTGTCAGGCTCAGCTAACAACCCAGTGATACCATTGATTGGTGTCATCAACTCATGACTCACATTAGCAAGAAAGTCACTTTTTATTCTACTCGCTCTAACCGCTGTCATGCGCTGCTTGCGCAGTATTACCAGCATCCTATTAATACGCACTAGCAAGGGTTTAAAAATCAAAAACCACTCACAACAAACGGTGATAAACGCTATCAATGCCAACAACGGCAAGATGCGCTGCATCTGCGCTATTTTACTTTGTGAACTGTGCTCCATTGCGCTCACAACTGCGTCTAATTTCTCTAGAAAATGCAGTAAATTAGTTCCTGAAAACAGGGTTAAATCTGAACTTTCAAGCGCCAGTCTCGCGAATTTTCTAACTTGTAAATCCAGGTTATTGCCTGCGTATAAAAGCACCTCACCACGGTTATGAGTCACCATGTCACTATTAAGCAAAAATTGATGATTGGCAATAAATGTGGCTACAGATTGCTCGAGCTGTTCTCTATCGAAGTCATTGGGTTGATAGACAAGCGCATGCTTATGCATGGATATTTTTTGCGATAGCATCCTTTGCATACCCGCAACATTAATAATTTTTGCATCACTTTCCTGCATTTTAGAGACATAAAACACAAAAGACACTGATAAGGAAACGACCAATATCAGCGCGATAGCGGCAAAAATGTAGCGCACTCTAAAGTGCTTGGTAATGTTATGCATTCCCGATCCTGTCATGGTGCTCAACTCTAAGCCTTGCACAAAATATCCAATTGTAAAATTTGTTAGGCAGATATCATTGACACCAGGGGCACGAAAGTGGTTGAATAAAAAAGCACCCTATTCAGTCAGCCATCCAGATGGCTGCAAGGGCTAGAAGAGGTGCGTCATTCAGGTAATTATGATGAGGAGAGCAAGCTCCAGCGATTCATAATGAGGGGAATGTACGCCGAGAGGTGAGTTGATTTTGCTTAACACTCCCTCGGGCGCTCGGGTTGAATCCCAGCGACTGTCACCAATAGCACATACATGCTATGAATTTGGTGGAGAGCTTCTGGTCTTAGAATAACAGGCCACAGGCTCTGTTATTGTATAAGTCCATTCGCTCTTCGAATTTAACCTGTTCGAATCAGCGGATGTGGCGAGAAATCACCACTCTTTTATCGCTATTCGAACTCGCACTAAGTTCGGATGAGATGACAACTACTCACTCGTTAACAGATATTGTACTGTGGACTGCGCTCATTACTCCTATGCAGGAGGATGGCAGCGTTGACTTCAACAGCTTGACTCGCTTAGCTCATGAGCAACAAAACGCGGGCAATGGTTTACTTATTTTAGGCTCAACCGGCGAAGCACTTGCGCTGAGCATTGACGATCAAAAGGCGGTGGTAGAACACATCTGCGCCCTGGCATTAGATGTGCCTATCATGGTTGGCGTAGGTGGGTGTAACCTTGCCCAGCAGCGCCAATGGATTGCCTTTTGTAACGAGCAAGCAATCGACGCATATCTGCTAGGAGCCCCGCTATACGCTAAACCGGGCCCTCGCGGACAACACCAATGGTTTAACGCTTTGCTCGATGAGAGCCGCTTCCCTTGCATGCTTTACAACGTCCCTAAACGCGCGGCTGTAAGCCTTGCTCCTGAGGTGCTGGCTCAACTACAAAGCCACCCAAACTGTTGGGCCCTAAAAGAAGCCAGTGGCGATATCGACAGCTTCGAACAATATCGTACCGCTGCGCCAGAGTTGGCTATTTTCAGTGGTGATGACGCGCTGATACCGTATTACGGGCAAGCTGGAGCAGCAGGTTTGGTGTCAGTTGCAGCCAATGTCTGGCCACAGGCAACCAACCGCTTTGTGCAGTTAAGTCTGCAAGGTCAAAGCCATAACGCATTTATGTATTGGCGAGACGCAGTTGCGGCACTGTTCCATGTGAGCAATCCAATTCCAAGCAAATGCTTACTGCATGCATTGCGCCGCATTAGCACCCCCACTCTTCGTGCACCATTAACGCATCAAGAAATAGATGATATGCAACTACTTCTGCGCGCACACGATTCCATTACATCTTGGCATTCAACACAGGTTTAACATTTCCCATGAGCTGGTTAGAACTACTTAATAATTTAGAAACTGGCGCTGTACGCGCTGCAACACAAGACGAACAAGGCCAATGGCACGCTAACGTAGAAGTTAAGCAAGGCATCTTAGAGGCGTTTAAGAACGGCACTAACACCGAATTTAACGGAGGCTTTGTTGATAAAGACAACCTAGCTCCTCGTGGCTTTAGCGCGCTTGATAACGTGCGCATGGTGCCGGGCGGCACATCGGTACGCCGCGGTGCTCACGTGGCATCAGGCACCATCATCATGCCCCCTGCCTATGTAAACATTGGCGCATTTGTTGATACAGGCACTATGGTTGATAGCCATGTACTTGTGGGCTCATGTGCACAAGTAGGTAAAAATGTTCATCTAAGCGCCGCAGTGCAACTCGGTGGGGTACTTGAACCTATCGGTGCGAACCCTGTTGTAATCGAAGATGACGCGTTTATCGGTGCTGGCTGCATCATTGTAGAAGGCGTCGTAGTGAAAAAAGGCGCGGTGTTAGCACCGGGCGTACGCCTTAGCGCAACAATTCCGGTGTATGACTGCGTTAATGAGCGTCAGTTAGACAAAGGTGAACCCATTCCTGAATATGCAATTGTCATCCCAGGCTCTCGCCCAAGCTCAAGCGCATGGGGCCGTGAACAAGGCTTATCGATGAGCTGCGCACTTATCGTTAAATACCGTGACGAGCAAAGTGATGCATCGTTAGAGCTTGAAGAGGTATTACGCTAATGCACATGGCGAGTACGCAGACCCTGTCGCATCTGCACACTGTTGCACAAGAGCAATTAGAACCATGCTTTGTGTACGATCTTGACGCACTACGAACACACCTCAATACCTTGATGGATCAAGATGTTGTTACCTTGTGGTATGCAGTTAAAGCAAATCCGCTTTCTGCAATTGTTCGTACGTTAGCTGAATGTGGTTTTCGCTTTGATGTTGCCAGTTCAGGTGAACTGCAACAAGTACTCGCCCAAGAAGTACCTGCCCAGCAGGTACTCAATACCGGCCCTGCAAAATCGCGCCGTCAAATAAAGCAGTTTATTGAGCTGGGTGTGCGTACTTTTGTCGCTGAAAGCCTCAATCAAGTTCGCTGGCTCAATGAAGCCGCGCTTGAGCATGATGTGCAGTTAAAGCTGCTTTTGCGTGTGCAGTTGCGCTGGCCCAAAGGTGAAAAAAACCCTCTGGGGGGCGATTCACTCACCCCGTTTGGACTTGATCCCCAACATTGGCATGGTCTGTACTTAGCGGACTACCCTGCGCTGCAATGCATTGGCGTGCACATTTTCCAATGGGGCAATATGCTCAGCGCCGACAAACTGCTCTCGCTTTGGCAGCAAATGTTGCCGCCGCTGCAAGCTCTTAGTGAAAAGCTTGGCTTTGCCATGCAAGTACTCGATTTAGGGGGCGGACTTGGCGTGCCTTACGACGAGCACAGTGAGCCATTAGCATGGCAAGATGTGTTAAATGCCCTTGCGCAAATTAAACAGCAAAGTGGTGTACAAGAGTTGTGGATGGAGCTAGGCCGTTACGCCGTGGCCGAATGCGGTTACTACCTTAATCCTGTTGTTGAACAAAAAGAGAATTATGGTGAGCAGCAACTCATTGTTAGTGGTGGCATCAACCATCTTTTGCGTCCTGCGGTTGCAGGACAGGCGTTCCCATGCCGGCTATTGCGTGAAAGCCATGCTCCATTGCAGGCTTTCAATATTCACGGCCCATTATGCACCGCTCTAGATAGTTTGGGCACACATAACTTACCGCTCGATATTAATGAAGATGATTGGCTGGTTTTCTCCCAAACGGGTGCTTACGGGTTTACCGAAAGCATGCCGTTTTTCCTTTGTCATCCGCTAGCGGCAGAGTACGTTATCGACAATGAGCAACTTCACCTACTACGTGAAAGCGCCTCACCAAGTAGTTATTTGAGGTAATCAACATGAATCATATCGAGCAGCAAAATATTCAAGTAGGTGAAATTGCCAATGGCTTGCCTCTGAGCATCCCTGTGTATCGACTTAAAGGCGATGGCAGCGGTAAAAGTGTTTATATTCAAGCCAACATGCACGGGGCTGAAGTGCAAGGTAATGCGGTGATCTATCAATTGTTAGAGCAATTGAAAATGCTGGATTTACGTGGTGATATTACCCTCGTGCCTTATGCCAACCCAATAGGCTGTAACCAGAAGTCAGGTGAATTCACACTCGGACGCTTTGACCCTATCACTGGGGTAAACTGGAACCGTCTCTATCACTTCAATACAGAGTTAGTAAGCGAGTTCGCTGAACGCAGCTCAAACCTCAGTGATGAGCAGCTGCGCCACGAGTTTAAGGCAGCTCTTGAGGCTGAGGTTGATACCCGTTTAAATGGCCCCGCGCACAAACTTGCAACAGGTAAACGCATTGCGTTAAATCTGCAAAAGCTGGCCCATCAAGCAGATATCGTGCTTGATTTACATACCGGCCCTATCTCCGCTAAACACTTGTATGCACCAGAATATGCCCGTGACAGCGCCCGATATTTTGATATCGAACATGTGTTGCTCATTCCTAATGAGTTTGATGGTGCGATGGATGAAGCGGCATTTTGCCCATGGTGGCAATTACAAGAACAACTTGCGCAGCAAGGTCGTGACTTTGCTGTGCCAGTAGAGGCATATACCGTGGAATTAGGCTCTCAGGAACGTATTGATTTAGACGATGCTCTCGAAGATGCGAATAGCATCCTCAGCTACCTTAATTATCAAGGCGTTTTCAAAGATGCCCATTACACCCCAAAGGTCATGCAGCGCCACGCCTGCTACTTAAAAGACTATGTCGCCTACTACGCACCAATGGGTGGCATGGTGCAGTACAAAGCGAAGTTAGGGGAGCATGTCAAAGCAGGGGATACCATCGCCCACATTCTGCGCATGGAACGCTATCTCAGTGAAGAGCCCTTACACCCTGTAAAATTCAACCAAGATGCCATTGCTATTTTGCACTTCGCCTCTGCAAGTGTGAATCAAGGTACAGAACTCTATAAATTCTTCACTAACACCTTTGATTTATAACTGATTGCGTGAGAGTCAGTGAGTCGTACTCACTGTTTATGGGCGGCCTAGCCGCCCTTTTTTCAGCCTAAATTCACTCAACTGCTGCTAAAAGTTGTGATCATCAGTATAATCGTTTGTACCCCAAACCTCTTTTAATCATTGAGATGCTATGAATTGGCGTTGTATTACCCTTGTGTTTGCTCTGAGTGCACCCGTGTGGGCTACCGAGACAGGAGCTGACCCCTCTGTAGAGCAAGATGAAATTGATATTGTTAAGCAGTGTATTTTAAATGAGGCTATTGCCGGTGATAGCACCCAAACTGTGGCGCAATTACGTGAAAAATGCACTCAGCTAAACAGTAATAAAAAGATCACGGCAATCGATAAGCGCAATGCGCGTGAGCGTGTAACAGAGCAAAACCGTAATGTGATCACCCCCCATAATCGCAATTACATTCTGCCAGTTAGCTACATCAAGCATCCTAATGAAGAACCTTTTGGCAACCTTGATACGCTTTCGGATGACAGTGATGGTGAAAACCTCGATAACTTTGAAATTAAATACCAGCTTTCTATCAAGGTGCCGGTATTCGACGGCTTTAGCGACCCTGATCAAGCGGTATATTTCGCGGTAACGCTGCAGTCCTATTGGCAGTTCTTTAACGACGATATTTCTTCGCCATTTCGGGAAACAAACTATGAACCTGAGATATTCTGGATAAATTATCTTGACGAAGAGAATGTCTGGTGGGGCGATGAACTTGCCGTCGCATTGGGTGTGTCGCACCAGTCTAATGGCCGCAGCCAACCTTATTCGCGCTCGTGGAATCGCATTTATGCCAATTTCATTTGGGAGCAGAACGGCTATGTATTCAGTTTCAAACCTTGGTATCGCATTCCCGAAGATGAAAAAGAAGATGAACTAGAGGCGAAAGGCGACGATAACCCTGATATTCATAAATATATGGGCTATTTTGAATTCACGGGCGTGCGTCGTTTTGGTGAGCACGAAGTGAGCTTTATGCTACGTAACAATTTAAATTCAGATAACCGTGGTGCCATTCAGCTCGATTGGTCTTTCCCTGTATGGGGTCGCCTACGTGGCTATGCCCAATACTTCAATGGTTATGGCGAAAGTATGATTGATTACAACCAAGATATTGAACGTTTTGGTGTAGGTATCCTACTTACCGATTTACTGTAAAAAGCGCTAATATCACAGAAAAAGCCAGCTTTATGCTGGCTTTTTGCTACAAGTACACACTTTGGTTATATCAATATGTATAAATATGTGCTCAGATTTATACTGATTAGTATTATTTGCTCACAACCACAAAGCGCCCTTCAAACTCTCCGACTAACTCATCGCCATCGAAAATACTTACGGGCACGGTATAGCTTGCTTTGCCATCACTTTCGAGTTTATCAAAACACCCTTCACATGCTGTTTGTGTAACGTGTGCTCTCGGCGCTGACTTAATGGGCTTCATGTACTTAATATTAGCGTTTGCCAGTACAATATCACCCTCTTTAGCGGCTTCACGCATTGCCAGATAAGTTGCTCCCCACCCTGCTAACGTAGCCATAGAGTAGACGGAGCCGGCAAACATGGTGTTATGCACGTTGATGTTAGCTTGAAGATCCGCCACTACACTGAACTCCCAGTCAGTATACGACTCCACCTTAATGCCCATATGATCGCTAATCGGGATAGACTCACGCCATGTATTTTGTAGCACTTGCGTCCAATCTGGATGGCGGAACCAACCTGGCTCGCTCGGACGCTGCTTTACCATGCGCCAGTGTTGAACATCACCAAAAGCAAGGTGTGCTTTTTCTTTGAGCTCGTAACCATGGCGCTTATAAAACTCCAGTGCACGCTCTCGGGCGAATAACACCAGTTCATCCGCATTTTGATTCCACGCGATTTTTTCAAGCTCGTGCAACAGACGACTACCAAGATGCTGGCCTCTATGCGCCTCTCCCACAGCCATATAACGCACTTGTGCTTGCTGCGAGTTATTGAAGTGCAAACGCGCAACCGCCAACACTTCACCTGCATTGTTCTTGATAAATCGATGTTCAGACTCTTGCTCTAAATCATCTTGCTCACTGCCTCGAGGCTGATCCCAAGGAGCTCTTAATACTTGCCAACGCAGTGCATAATAAGCTTGCCAATCATCACTGCTTTGCGGGGTTGTTACTTGGAACATACTGACTCCCTTTATTCTTTTTGCCCACCTTACAAGATTTCCCAGCGTGCGCAAATAACACCAAAGCACAACAGCTAATTTTACGTAAAAATATGTGCACAATTAGGCAATTTTCCACACCGTGTCTATGCTGTTGATATGGAAACAGTAATCGAGCACAGTGGCGCTGTATCCGAACACTTCGTTGCAGACTGCGCGAACATCGGACAACTTTTATATTGGCATCGCTTCGGCGGGAACAGTATTCAAGTACGCCAACATAAACAATTTCGCTGGCTACTGATAAATCAGACCCTTCAGTCTATTATCGAACGTAGCCGGCCTAATCACTTATTGTTTCCGCATTTACAAATATTTGCTCAGTATTGGCAAACACTTACACCACCTAAACGGGTGCTTGAACTCGGTTTGGGCGGTGGAGCCATTCGCAATTATTTGCATCATACTTACCCTGATACTGAACTGATCACGGTAGAGCGTAATGCCGATATTATTCATTGC
This sequence comes from Pseudoalteromonas maris, assembly GCF_049257235.1. NCBI lineage: Bacteria > Pseudomonadati > Pseudomonadota > Gammaproteobacteria > Alteromonadales > Pseudoalteromonadaceae > Pseudoalteromonas > Pseudoalteromonas maris. Next base: position 23,353 of record NZ_JBMMUF010000004.1, on the reverse strand, counting down.
TACAAACGTTACTTTGGCGGTCAGCACGATACTAGCTTGCGCAAAGGTGACGCTGAAGAAGCCCTAATAGAGTCCGGAAAATTCGACTGGATCATTGTGGACTTATTCAGTGAGCTCGACGCCCCCATGTTTTTATATAAACACAGCTTTTACGACAAAATTCGTCACGCACTGAATCATGATGGCCACATATTTATAAACTTCTTGGCTGAGCATGAGTCACAACTGCAACAGCTCACTCATATTCTTATCACCTGCTTTGGTAAAACACCGAACATCGTCGATGTTAAAGGCTATGCCAATCGCCTAGTGTTTATTTCACCTTAAACACTTAAGTTAAAGGTGACTGGGCCATCATTCACCAAACTCACTTGCATATCGGCTGCAAACTGCCCTGTTGCGACGCTCACCCCTGACTCTTTGGCCTTCATTACAAAGTATTCATATAAATGAGTGGCTTGCTCTGGAGTAGCCGCGCTTGAGAAACTCGGACGCATGCCCTTTTTGGTATCCGCAGCAAGAGTAAACTGTGACACCACCAGCAGCTCGGCTCCGATATCACGCAAACTTTGATTCATTTTTCCCTGTTCGTCGGTGAAAATGCGATAGTGAGTGACTTTATGTAGTAACTTCTCTGCGAGCAGTTCGTTATCTGCTTTTTCCACTCCCAAGAGTAATAAAATGCCTTTGCCAATTTCTCCCACAATCTCGCCATTAACTTCTACTTTAGCGTTACTTACTCGCTGTATTAACCCTTGCACTGGAGCCTCTTTAATTTCAGAAACATATGGTCGGTAGCCCGACACTGGGCTTGGCAATATACCTCATTAGCTAGCGAGTGACCAAGCCCGTCAACACTATCTAAATGGGCGTTGAGCTTAGTCGCCAACGCCTGTGCTCGAGCAAAAGCGCTCACTAAATCATGGCGACCATGTACCATCCAAATAGGGATATGTGTCAGCTTGTGAGCGTGACTCATCAGGTAATTATCTTCGATGAAAAACTGATGGTAAAAATAATGAACCTGTAATTGTGCGCGCTGCACACGTGAGGCAGTCGCCTTGAGTTTAAAATCAGTGGCCCGCTCTTGGCTCAGGATGTCTTCCCATGCGCACCACGTTTTTGCGGCGTCAATATTGGTCAGTTCATTGCCACAAAATAAGCGCTGACGGTAGCTCTCAATGAGCTCACTAACATTCAGTAGTTGCGGATTGAATTGCTGATATTGCTCGGGGTAAAACTGCGCACCAGCACCATTTCGACCTAAATACCAGTAACTGTCTTGAGCGCTAGCCAAAAATGTAGCCCACAGCATTAAGGCAGCAACCCGTTGTTGGTAACGCAAGGCGTAACATAGCACTAACGTAGCTCCGAAAGACTCGCCACACAGCACCCAGCGCTCAATACCCAGATGTGCTCTGATCGCCTCTAAATCGTGGATGAGTAAATCCAAGGTGTTGTTGTTACAACTATGTGGTGTGGAGTTACCACATCCTCGCTGACTGTAGAGTAAGATACGATAGTGCTGGGGATTGAAGTGGCCACATTCAAAGCGACTAAGCCCAGCACCTGGACCACCGTGACATATAATCACTGGCAGTCCGTCAGGGTTGCCATGCTCTTCGATTTCCAATTGATGACCTTGCCCTACCGCAAGATGGTACACCTTATTGGGGTGTGAAATTGGATAACTCAGAGACATAGTTACTCCTTGTTGGCGACCTCCTCTTTGACGATATCGTCAATGGGTGGCTTACTGACACTGATACATACGGTAAATTCGGCCCCTAACAGCACAACAATCCACGACAAATAAACCCACACAAATAGAATAGGAATTGTTGCTAAAGCACCGTAAATCACCTCATATGAAGGGAAATGGCTGATATATGCCGCAAACGCCTTCTTAGTTAACTCAAATAGCAAAGCTGCAAACACAGCCCCAGGCAGCGCCGCTTTTAACGGCACTCGTGTATTAGGCACTAAAGTATAGAGCATCAAAAAGCCGACTGTGGAAATCACATAGGGAAGCGTCTTCAGCACAAAGCCACTAAACCCTGGTATGCCCTCGTCGGCAAATGACACCAAGGTGACTATGTAGGAGGTGGCACCAATACTGAGTCCCAATAAAACAGGACCTAAACTCAACACCATCCAATAAATAGCAAAGGAGATTATGCCGGGGCGTTTTTGCTTAATCCGCCAAATACGATTGAGGGTCGCGTCGATATTACGGATCAAAAACAGCGCCACGACCGCTAGAAAGCTAACCCCCACAGCGGTCATCTTATTAGCATTGCCAGTGAATGCCCCGATATGCTCTTGTAGTACATCAGAGGACGTAGGCAACAGATTGGTAAACAAAAACTCTTCAATGGCAACACGGGTATCTTCAAAGCCCGGAAACGCTGAAAATATGGCGACACCCACAGCGATAAGAGGCACCAAAGACAGCAAGGTCACATAGGCAAGATAGCCTGCATTGACCGTGATATTATCTTCTGCACACCGAGTCACAAAGTAGCGCCACCAGCGCGGCTGCGACTTAAGCCAAATCATCATGGTGGTTTTTATTTTGCCACTATCCCACTTCATTACTAACTCAAAAATAAAAATCTTTTGCTTATCATAGCAATCAGCCACATAATTTACAGTATCAACTTTCGAGACAGGAAATCATGATGATTAAAAAGCTCACTCTGGCTGCGGTATTTATGTCGCTCACTGCGTGCCAATCTGCTTACTACTCGGCGATGGAATCAGTTGGCGTACATAAACGCGACATTTTGGTCGACCGCGTGGAAGAGACTAAAGAGTCACAAGAAGAATCTCAAGAAGAGTTTCAATCTGCACTTGAGCGCTTAAGCACCTTGATTAACTTTGATGGCGGTGACTTACAAGACGCCTATGAGCAACTCAATGACGATTACGAGTCAAGCCTCGCAGCAGCTGAGGATGTCACTTCTAACATCAACAAGGTTGAAGATGTGGCAGAAGCTCTATTTGAAGAATGGGCCGATGAGTTAGAAGAGTATCAAAGCGCTTCCTTAAAGCGTGAAAGTGCAAAAAAGCTGCGTGCAACACAACGTCAGTTTGATCAACTACTGCGCTCAATGCGCGCCAGTGAAGCGAAAATGCAGCCTGTTTTAGAGTCTTTACAAGACAATGTATTGTATTTGAAGCACAACCTTAACGCGCAAGCCATTGCTGCTATCAAGGGTGAATTTGCTAACCTGCAACGCGATATTAAAGTGCTGATTGATGACATGAATAGGTCAATCGCTGATTCCAACCGCTTTATCGAGCAGATGAATCAAGGCTAAATTGCTGACACACGTATTCTAGGGAGCTAAGGCTCCCTTTTTATTTGTTCTAAATCAATATGATAATAACTTAAAGCGTTTGTAGTTATTGCAGCATTTACTCCCACCCTATAAAGATGTATTTTATATACATCTTTATTTCATGATGTGTTGCTATGAATATTACCCGCTTTACCGATTACGCTTTGCGAGTCCTCATATACGCTGCGCTGCATCAAGGCAAATTGGTCACCATCAAGGATATTGCCAACCGCTACGACATTTCTAAAAACCATTTAATGAAAGTGGTGCAAGAGCTCAGTGCCAAAGGCTATCTAGATGCCATTCGCGGTAAAAACGGTGGCATTCGCCTAAGTCGGCCCGCAAACAGTATCAATCTTGGGGAAATTGTTCGCCTGAACGAGCAACATTCAACATTGGTGGAATGTTTTGGCGAAGATAATCACTGTGTGATCACTCCTGCTTGCCAGCTCAAAGGGATCCTCGCACAGGCTATGGAATGTTTTTTCGCTCATTTAGATGGTTTTACACTGGCGGATTTAATCAATGAGCAAGAACAGCCCGCGCTCATGCAGCTTTTGCACATACAGCAAAGCTAAGCGTCTGAATAGATTATAAAATAGGTAGAGGTGTGTATGGCAATATTACTCCCTAGTGGGCAAATAGCAGAGCCCAGTGAGCAAGCGCGTGGTTGGCCAATTATGCGCATGGCTTTTCGGCCATTATTTTGGCTAGGCGCATTATTTAGCGCGCTGAGCGTGCCAATATGGGCGCTGTCTTTTACTGGAAATTTGCCCTTCAACCCGCTTGGCGGAAGCTACTTTTGGCATGTACATGAAATGCTCTTTGGGTTCGCCGTTGCCATCATTACTGGCTTTTTGCTGACGGCAGTACAAACATGGAGTGGTGTTCCCAGCGTTAAAGGTAAACCGCTCGCGTTGCTTGTGGCGCTGTGGCTCAGTGCGCGACTATTACTTGCATTGCCAAGCACAATACCGAACGCAATTATTGTCACCCTCGACTTGGCTTATTTGCCGCTAGCAGCACTGTGTTTAAGCTTACCCATTATTAAGGCACGTTTGTGGCGCAATCTCTTCTTCGTCCCTATCTTGCTGGCGATGGCTTGCTTGAATGCTCTGATGTATGCAGCCAGATTTAACCACCTCGATATGAATTTCATTAGCATCAGCCATATTATGGTCATGATGATCACGTTAGTGATGGTGATTATGGGCGGGCGTGTGTTCCCTATGTTTACGGCCAACGGCACACAAACACCCCGCGTTACTAATATTTCATGGCTAGATAGAACCGCAATTATCAGTGTGCTCGCCTGCATTTTGCTGACGATTTCTCCCCAATCGTTAAACGATAACGTGACAGGCTGTGTATTTATCTTTGCTGGAGTCATTAACTTTATTCGCGCTGTTCGTTGGCGTATTTGGGTCACCTTTGGCTGTGCACTGGTGTGGCCGCTGCACGTGAGCTATTGGGCTATTTGTATCGGTTTGGTGTTACTCGGTTTATATTATCTGGCACTGCTCAGTTCAGTTTCAATGGCCTATCACGCGATAACCGTCGGCGGTATTGGCATGATGGTGCTGGCTATGATTTCAAGAGTATCGCTTGGGCATACTGGCCGTATGATAAAAGTCGGCCCGATGATGACAGTGGCATTCGCGATAATGCTTGTGACACTTGTTATACGCCTGCTAGCTCCTGCTTTGAGCGCGTATTATCAGACATTCATTATGGCTTCTGCGTTGTTGTGGAGTATAGCGTATGGCTGCTATGTGGTCCGCTACGCGGGTATTGTCTTTCGCCCAAGAATTGACGGTAGAGACGGTTAAGGTCACGCACAAAAAAGCCCGCTTGATAGCGGGCTTTTTGTCATTCGCTGTAATTAGCTCTTTTTGCTTTCACGTGATGCGCGCTTACGATCACTTTCAGTCAATAGCTTCTTGCGAATACGGATGCTTTCAGGTGTTACTTCTACTAGTTCGTCATCGTCGATAAACTCAAGCGCTTGCTCAAGCGTCATCTTAATAGGTGGAACAAGTGTTTGTGCTTCGTCAGTACCTGATGCACGTACGTTTGTTAACTGCTTACCTTTAAGCGCATTAACAGTAAGGTCGTTATCACGGCTGTGAATACCGATAACCATACCTTCGTACACTTCAACACCGTGACCGATAAATAACTTACCACGGTCTTGTAGGTTGAATAGTGCGTTAGTCAGTGCTTTACCTTGCGCGTTCGCAATCAATACACCGTTCTTACGCTGACCAATCTTACCGCCTTTGTGAGGACCGTAGTGATCAAACGTGTGGTACATCAAACCAGAACCTGAAGTCAGTGTCATGAACTCAGTTTGGAAACCGATAAGACCACGGCTAGGAACCATGAAGTCCATGCGGATACGACCTTTGCCATCTGGAGACATGTCAGTCATTTCTGCTTTACGCAAACCAAGCTGTTCCATGATTGAGCCTTGGTGCTCGTCTTCACAGTCAATCGTTACTGTTTCGTACGGTTCTTGTAGTTCACCGTCAACTTCGCGAAGAATTACTTCTGGGCGTGATACTGCAAGCTCATAGCCTTCACGACGCATGTTTTCAATTAATACGCCTAAGTGCAATTCACCACGACCTGATACACGGAAGCTATCAGGGTTGTCAGTGTCTTCTACGCGAAGTGCTACGTTGTGTACCAGCTCAGCATCAAGACGCTCACGGATATTACGTGATGTTACGTATTTACCTTCTTGGCCAGCAAACGGTGACGTGTTTACTGAGAAAGTCATGGTAACAGTTGGCTCATCAACGCTTAACGGCGGAAGTGCTTCAACAGTATTTACATCACAGATAGTGTCAGAGATTTTCAGCTCACCAAGACCGGTAATGGCAATAATGTCACCCGCAGTTGCTTCTTGTGCTTCGTGACGATCAAGACCTAGGTAAGTCAGAACTTGGCCAACTTTACCGTTGCGCGTTTTACCATCGGCACCGATAACGGTTACCTGTTGGTTCACTTTAACCGTACCACGCTTGATACGACCAACACCGATAACACCTACGTATGAGTTGTAATCAAGCTGAGAAACTTGCATTTGCAATGGACCTTCAGGGTCCGCGTCTGGCGCTTCGACTTCGTTGATGATCGCTTCAAACATTGGTTCCATTGTGTCTGAAGGCTCATCTAAATCTAATGTCGCCCAACCATTGATAGCTGACGCGTAGATCACTTTAAAATCTAACTGTTCGTCTGTTGCACCTAGGTTGTCGAATAGGTCGAACACTTGGTCCATTACCCAGTCAGGACGTGCACCTGGCTTGTCAATTTTGTTGATAACAACGATTGGCTTCAAACCCTGCGCGAACGCTTTTTGCGTTACGAAACGAGTTTGTGGCATTGGGCCTTCTTGAGCATCTACAAGCAGAAGTACTGAGTCAGCCATCGAAAGAACACGTTCTACTTCACCACCGAAGTCAGCGTGTCCCGGAGTATCTACGATGTTGATGTGGTAATCTTTCCAGTTGATTGCCGTGTTTTTAGCTAAGATGGTAATTCCACGCTCTTTTTCAATGTCGTTAGAATCCATCACTCGCTCTTCGTTACCACCGCGAGTTTGCAGTGTGCCCGATTGCTCAAGCAATTTATCAACCAGAGTCGTTTTACCATGGTCAACGTGCGCGATGATCGCGATATTTCTTAACTTTTCGATGCTCATATATCTACTTTGGAGGCAAGCCTCATTGTTCCTAGATGATCCACGCCCAGCAAACTGCTACCAGCGTTGGGTTTAAAAGGGCGCGTATTATCCCTTATAACGCCACTAGATGAAAGTTTATCCAACATTATTTTTACTACTATATTGCACTTATCTGAGTTGGCTACACCTAACTGATTAAAAAATAGACACAAACTATTTTTTTAAGCTCTTTTTAAATTAGGTAAATTTATATTCCTTAGCTGTCATCGCAATTTAAAATATCTGCACTACAATGAAGCAATTGCGCACCAAATAAGTGCAAAAACCTTATTTGAAATTCGGTATGTGCAAAAAACCATATACACAATAGTCACTTACAAAGTTGGCACGATTTGCGCTTACTAGTGCACAAATGCAGTAATATGCAGCACACAAAAATCCCTATGTTGGAGGACACATGTCACAATCGGTTTTAACTTTTATTAAAGAAAATGACGTTAAGTTCGTAGATCTTCGTTTTACCGACACTAAAGGTAAAGAACAGCACGTTTCTATTCCTCATCACCAAGCTGACGAAGACTTCTTCGAAGACGGCAAAATGTTCGATGGTTCTTCAATCGCAGGTTGGAAAGGCATCAACGAATCAGACATGGTGCTAATGCCTGATCCAGAAAGTGCAAAACTTGACCCATTCGCAGAAGAAACAACGCTTATCGTTCGTTGTGACGTCGTTGAGCCTTCAACTCTACAAGGTTATGAGCGTGACCCTCGCTCTGTTGCTAAGCGTGCTGAAGAGTATATGCGCTCTACAGGTATCGCTGATACTATTCTTTTCGGTCCAGAGCCAGAGTTCTTCCTATTTGACGATGTTAAATACAAATCAGACATGTCTGGTTCAATGTACAAAATCGATGCTGAAGAAGCATGTTGGAACTCTGACAAAGATTACGAAGGTGGTAACACAGGTCACCGTCCAGGTGTTAAAGGTGGTTACTTCCCAGTTGCTCCTGTTGATTCATCACAAGATTGGCGTAGCGCGACTTGCCTAGTTCTAGAAGAAATGGGTCAAGTTGTTGAAGCTCACCACCACGAAGTAGCAACTGCTGGTCAGAACGAAATCGCGACTCGCTTCAACACTATGGTATTGAAGGCGGACGAAATCCAAGAGCTTAAGTATGTTGTTCACAACATGGCTCACGCTTATGGCAAAACAGCAACGTTCATGCCTAAGCCAATCGTAGGCGACAACGGTTCTGGTATGCACTGTCACCAATCACTAGCTAAAGATGGCAAAAACCTTTTTGCTGGTGACAAGTACGGCGGCCTTTCTGAAGAAGCGCTTTACTACATCGGTGGTATCATCAAACACGCTAAAGCAATCAACGCATTCGCTAACGCGTCTACTAACTCATACAAGCGTCTAGTACCTGGCTTCGAAGCGCCGGTAATGCTTGCTTACTCAGCACGTAACCGTTCAGCATCAATCCGTATTCCAGTGGTTCCTTCAGAGAAAGCGCGTCGTATCGAAGTGCGTTTCCCTGACCCAACAGCTAACCCATACCTAGCATTCTCTGCAATGCTTATGGCTGGCCTTGACGGTATTAAGAACAAGATCCACCCTGGCGATGCAATGGATAAAGACTTGTACGACCTTCCTGCAGAAGAAGCGGCTGAAATCCCAACAGTTGCAGCGTCACTAGACGAAGCCCTAGCTTCTCTAGATGCAGACCGTGAGTTTTTAACTCAAGGCGGCGTATTTACAGACGACTTAATAGACGCGTATATCTCGCTGAAGTCAAAAGAAGTTGAAAAACTTAACATGACAACTCACCCAGTTGAGTTCGAAATGTACTACAGCGTATAACCTGATAACTACTTTTTAGTTATATCATGTGTGTTCTCAAAGCCTGCTCTGCAGGCTTTTTTTATGGTAAAAATTAAATGAATGCACTACAGTTAAAGCTGGGGAATTAGTACGCTATTAATAGCTAACTATAAGAATAATATGCAAAATTAGGAATACATGTGAATATAAAGCTGACGATTTCTAGTGTGTTGCTGGTGCTATCGATGATGGTATCTGTACTATCAACGGTATCGGCAAATACCAATAAGAACATCTATGTATACAAGGATGAGAAAGGCAATTTAGTGTTCTCAGACACTCCGCGCAAAGGCGCAGAGAAAGTCACGCTGAACTCTCCAGTAATGGACATGCCAAGCACGGATACTAGCATCCTCAACGAAGCTGATGATGAGTTAGAGGCAACCAAATTCACAATTTCAGTTACTTCCCCAACTCAAGAAGAAACCATTCGTGATAACACAGGCTCAGTGCATGTATCTGGAATGATTAAACCGCGCTTTTTGCAAGGCCATAAAGTGCAGCTATTTTTAGATGGCCAAGCTCATGGGCAAGCGCAAACATCCACACTATTTGTGATGCGAGATGTTGACCGCGGTGAGCACAATGTCACCCTTAAACTCGTAGATTCACAAGGCAAAGTATTGGCAACGTCCAAACCCGTTACTTTCTTCTTGCATCGCCGTTCTGTGATTACGGGTCCATAGCACTTAGCGACGACCTTATAAGTACACACCTTTAAAACCTGATAAACTATCTGCACCAACATGGTGCAGATGACGATACCATCATGAAACTCGACTTCGATTTTTTTCAACAGATGTGGGAAAACCTACATACTGCTATTTTAATTTTGGATAAAGATTTTAATCTTGTTTTTGCCAATACCAGTTGTACAGAGTTGCTTGGACAAGGCTTAAAGCGCATTGTTGGCCAACCGTTCGATACGCTCTTTAATTACCATTCAATCGAATTAGATCGCATCTGGGAATACACCTTGAAACAAGGTGTTGATTGCCACCAGCATAGAGCTGACGTGGTGTTCGTAGACACCCGTCATGCCAACCTGGCAATAAATAGCCGCCGCATTAACTATCAAGGGGAGCCTTATATTCTCTTTGAAATGCGTCAAACAGACGAAGAAATTCGTTTGGATCAAGCCTCTAATCAAATGCACCAACATCAAGCGGCTCGTACCTTAATAAGAAACTTAGCACATGAAATAAAAAATCCTTTAGGTGGAATTCGCGGAGCGGCGCAATTATTGCAGTATGAGGTTGATCAGCAGGAAAGAGACGAATGTGCTCAGCTTATTATTCACGAAGCGGATAGGTTACGTCAGCTTGTAGATAGACTACTTGGCCCAAACCAGCGGTTACAAAAACAAGCGACCAACATTCATCAGACTCTCGAGAATGTGCTGAAGCTGTGCGTGCTGGATAACAACAAAGCCATCGAGCTTATAAAAGACTACGACCCCAGCATCCCCGATGTGGTTGTCGATAGCGATAAAATTCAGCAAGTACTCTTGAACATTGTGCGCAACGCCATGCAAGCGCTTGATGGGAAGGGGGAAATAAAGGTGACTACTCGCGTTCGCTATCATGTGCGCCGCTATGACACCACGCTCAAAAAAGCCCTGCAGATCAAAATTTGTGATAATGGTCCGGGCATCGCACCCGAAGTGCGCGAAACCCTGTTTTACCCAATGGTTACCAATAAAGAAGGTGGTTCAGGGTTGGGGTTATCAATTGCGCAAACCTTGATTGATCAACACCAAGGGTTTATCGAGTGCGACAGCTGGCCGGGTCATACTGAATTTACAATATACTTGCCACTATAAAGGGCTAAGAGGTATACGATGAAATCTGTTTGGTTGGTAGATGACGATGCATCCATTCGTTTTGTGCTGCAAAAAGCACTTACGCGCGGCGGCTATAATGTAGAAAGTTTTGATAACGCTCAAGACGTTCTCAGCGCACTCGCCTATTCTCAACCCGCAGTATTGTTGTCTGATGTACGCATGCCAGGAATCGACGGCATGGAGTTACTTGAGCAGATCAGCGAAGAAAACCCCTCTCTGCCCGTTATCATAATGACGGCCCACTCCGATCTGGACTCTGCCGTACAAGCATTTCAAAAAGGCGCATTTGAATATCTTGCCAAGCCTTTTGATTTGGAAGAAGCGGTGAGTGTAGTCGATAGAGCTGTTCGCGCACATTCTCAAAAGAAAACAAAAAAAGCATCAGCAGAGCAAAAACGTTCAGTCATTATCGGTGAAGCACCAGCAATGCAGGAAGTGTTTCGAGCCATTGGTAAACTCAGCGCTTCGAGTATGAGTGTGTTGATTAATGGTGAATCTGGCACAGGTAAAGAGCTTGTAGCCAGTGCCCTGCATCAGCACAGTCCGCGTAAAGATGCCCCATTTATCGCGCTGAACATGGCTGCAATCCCAAAAGACTTGGTTGAATCTGAGTTATTCGGCCATGAAAAAGGAGCATTTACTGGCGCAGATAGTGTTCGTAAAGGGCGCTTTGAGCAGGCTAATGGTGGTACACTTTTCCTAGACGAAATTGGTGATATGCCATTGGATGTGCAAACGCGTTTATTAAGGGTATTGGCCGATGGCGAGTTTTATCGCGTTGGTGGTCATCAAAGTATCAAGGTGGATGTGCGCATCATTGCCGCAACGCACCAAGATCTGGAGCGCCTTGCGCAACAAGGGAAGTTCCGTGAAGACTTATTTCACCGCTTAAACGTGGTCCGCTTAAAGCTGCCCCCACTACGCGAGCGCACAGAAGATATTGAGCAACTGGCTGAGTATTTTCTCAATAAAAGCGCACAAGAACTGAAAATCAGTACAAAGATTTTAAGCCCGCAAGCGTGCGATCAAATGAAGTTATTCAATTGGCCGGGTAACGTACGCCAGTTAGAAAACACCTGTCGCTGGCTCACGGTCATGGCACCGGGTGAATACATTGCTGCTGAAGACTTACCAGCGGAAATCATTGCCGCCCATCCACAAGACGTAGATGCTGATTGGCTCGATCTTTTCCAGCAATGGCTCAATAACGAGTTCAAGCAAGGTAAAGACAATGTGTGGCCAGACATTCAAGCTCAGCTTGAAACACGCCTAATAAAATCAGCGCTTGCAAGCTGTGGTGGTCACAAACAGGAGGCGGCACAACGTATCGGTTGGGGTCGCAACACACTGACTCGCAAGCTCAAAGAGCGAAATATCAGCCCTTCTTAACACTGGTCTATCGGCTATTTTTGACTACAGTATACAGTGGCTCGTTGACAGTATATTAACTGTCTCTTGGTGAAGGTGATCTCTTTCACCTAATGCCACTGTATATGTATTCACATTCGCACGACGAATCATTTTTCTCATGAATTTCAAGGATCTGATATATGTTTAAAGCATACGCAGCACATAGCCCGGGCGGTGAGCTTGTTCCATTTGAGTATGACCCTGGTGAACTCGACGCCCATGATGTGGAAATAGATATAACAAGCTGTGGTGTGTGCCACAGCGACTTGTCTATGTGGAAAAACGAATGGGGAATGAGTCAATATCCCTTTGTAGGCGGTCATGAAGTGTCGGGTATTGTCAGCGCGGTTGGTAGTCATGTAACCAATATACAGGTCGGTGACAAAGTCGGCTTAGGTTGGCACAAAGGTTACTGTAATACATGCGGTGAGTGTTTGGGTGGCGACCATAATTTATGTGCCTCACAAAAACCAACTATCGTCGGCAATCACGGTGGCTTTGCAAATAAGGTAAGAGCCCAAGAAACCGCCGTTATTAAAATTCCCGACGCCCTAGATATTCATGTTGCAGGCCCACTTTTATGTGGCGGCATCACCGTATTCAACCCTCTGGTTCAATTCGATATAAAGCCAACGAGTCGCGTTGCTGTCATTGGCATTGGTGGATTGGGACACCTCGCTTTGCAATTTGCTAAAGCATGGGGCTGCGAAGTCACCGCTTTCACCAGTGCATCAAAGATGGAAGAGGCTAAATCACTGGGTGCTCACCACAGTGTAAATTCGCGCGATCCAGACGCTTTTTCCGCGCTTGCGGGGCAATTTGATCTCGTTATCGTCACGGTAAATGTTGCGATGGATTGGGGGGCGGTGATCGCTACCTTAAAGGCAAAAGGTCGTATTCATTTTGTTGGCGCGGTAGCGGCCCCTATTGAGTTAACTGCTTTCTCACTTATTGCACAACAAATTACGGTGTCGGGATCTCCAGTAGGTTCTCCCGCCACTTTGGCAACCATGATGGAATTTGCTGCGCGTCATAATATTAAGCCAGTGACCGAGCATTATAAGATGTCGCAAATAAATGAAGCTTTTGCGCACCTAGAGTCCGGTAAGGCGCGATATCGTATTGTCCTAGAAGTAGACTAGGACGTGTTAAATTAAAAAAGGGCATCGCGCCCTTTTTTCTCATCGGTGTAATGACGTGCTAACGAAATGTACGCCACGCATCAACTAAGGCGACTAAGTCTTCCACTCCACAAGCAGCTGCAAGCTCAGACTCATCCAAGGTTAAATCATCTTCTAGGTATGTCTCTAAGTCATCACCATCATGATACAAACCATGACTTTCGAAAATGGCCTCTCCATGGGCTAGAATTACTCGCATCTCATTCCCTGCGATAATCACCTCTTTATCTGCAGACATTAATGCAGCGATAAAACGCTGTTGTAATGATTCATTTTCATACAACTCGTCATTAAACCAACGCGCAATGAGCTTATGCTCATCAGTCACTTTGATACGTTTACCCCATAATGGATCTGAAAAGAGTTGATATTCCATAAGTACTACACCTGATAATAAGGCGCGCATGATACCAACAACTTAGCAAAAATGCCTGTATAAGTGTTCATCAAAAATGTGCTGGGCGAATGCGCTATAGAACATGATAAAATGACATCAGTTAAATTGACTTGCTGGTAGATATGTTAGACACCTTTACCCTTATTTTCCCGCTCATTTTTACCGCTGGAGTCGGTTTCGGTTGTGCTCGCTATGGCTTTTTAAAGGCAGAACACTTAGCTGGAGTCAGCCGCTTTGTGTTTTACGTATCGATTCCAGCAATGCTTTTTATAAACATGCTTCAGGCGCCACTCACACAAGTGGTGAGTCTTGCTCTTTTTACCAGTTTTTATGGACCAGTGATTGGGGTTTATTTAGTTGCACTCGTGATATTTAATCTGCGCTTCAAGCAAGTGAGTAAAAGTGCGGTGCTCGCACTCGGTGGTAGCTATTCAAATACAGTACTTATTGGACTGCCTATTGCCATTGCAGCGTTGAGCACAGAAGTCGCCGCGACGGTATTTGCGTTAATCACCTTTCACAGTGCCACGCTGTTTCTTTTGACCTATCTCTTCTTTGGCAAGTCTCATGCTTTAAATTGGCGTTTAACGGCGAAGCAATTAGTCATCAACCCTGTGGTGTTACCCATTGCTTTGGGGGTTGTGGGCAACCTCATGGGTATTAAACTCACAGGCGCATTGCATGCTAGTGTGACTTTGCTCGCAGAGCCAGCGATCGCCGGAGCGCTCTTTGTGCTTGGTGCTAATTTGCACCATTATCAACTAAGGCGCGGGCTGCACCTTGCATTATTGCTCAGCGTGCTAAAACTATTTGTGCTCCCTGCTGGCGTATGGCTATTTGCTTGTGAAATTTTCTCACTACCCCGTGAACAGGTGCTGTTGTTGGTGCTACTCAGTGGCGCACCATTAGGTGTCAATGCCTACCTTGTTGCAAAACAGCTCCGTACTGAAAATGACACACTTGCCAGCACTGTGGTGTTGAGTACCTTGTTGAGCGTGGTGAGCTATGTTTTCTGGTTGAATTGGGTGTAATACCAAATAGGTATAAAAAAGCGTGCTTATGAGCACGCTTTTTTATAGATTTGATGGCTATCCATCCGAGCGAAACTTTGCCGCATCAATGATTGCCCAAATATAAGCAATACCCGCGATGATCCCTGGAATAATAAGCCACCACAGAGCGACGCCACCAAAAAATACAATTGCAAAGATTAGTGCCGCAAGAATACGCCCTTGAACGAGTTGGCCTAAACCTGGAAAAAATACATTACATAGTGCGGCGATTACGTTACCGCCCGAGCCTTGTCCTGACATAAAACCCTCTTCTGTCATTTATTTCTTGTTTCTTATTTAGTTATTACAATAACCAGGCCAACTTTTAATTCTTATATATCAAGACTTTATATATCAACCTTTTTTGTAATAGCTCCAAATTTAGCCTAACATACTAATGTTTAGTGTTTTTAACATTACCTTATCTATGTTAAGAACATAATAGATAATAAAAAATAGTTGCTTATTATGCTCGCTAAAATTTCCAAACCCATCGCCCAACTAACCGACAAATACATGCCTGACCCGCTGGTCATAGTAATTATTCTCACTTTGCTGAGCTTTGCCTTCGCCCTAGTGGGCACAGAGCACTCCATTGATGCGCTCATCATGATGTGGGGTAGCGGACTGAGTAACCTTTTCACCTTTGCAATGCAAATGCTATTGGTGCTGGTATGTGGTTTTTTACTCGCCACCGCTCCATCAGTGCAAAGACTCCTTGATTTAATAGCGGGGCACATTAACAATCCTGGCAAAGCAGTGGTCGTGACCACAGTGGTCGCTATGCTCGCAAGTTGGATCAATTGGGGGTTTGGCTTGGTAGTGGGAGCACTGTTTGCCAAAGCTGTTGCGCGTCATTGCCGCGTTGACTATCGCGTACTTATTGCCAGTGCTTACTCAGGTTTTATCATTTGGCATGGCGGCCTGTCGGGCTCCATTCCTCTGACCATAGCCACACAAGGCCATTTCGCCCAGCAGCAAATAGGTATTATTCCAACCAGTGAGACACTCTTTTCTACGTTAAACCTCACATTAGTCATTGGCCTTGCGGTGCTTTTGCCTATCGTGAATTACTGGCTACTGCCCAAAGCTGAAGATGCAGTATATGTGGAGCAAAGCCGTCTTGATGAGCGTGACGCACAGTCACACAAAGCGAACATTAACTCCTTAGAGCAAGCTCGCTGGCCCACCGCCACTATTGCATTACTTGGATTAACTTACTTGGGCTTTTCGTTTTACGGTGGTAACCAAGGATTGAACCTCAATACCATTATCGCCCTGTTCTTATTTGGCGCTTTATTACTTCAGCCCAACGCCCACGCATTTATCAATCAGTTGGCTGAAGCAGTCAAAAATGGCAGTGGTATCGTTATTCAATTTCCTTTTTATGCTGGATTAATGGCGCTGATGAGCCAAAGCGGTCTAGCACAGGCTATTTCCGAGTTATTTATTAGTGTTTCTACCTCTACAAGTTTACCCATATGGAGCTTTCTCAGTGCAGGTTTGGTGAACATATTTGTGCCCTCTGGCGGTGGGCAATGGGCAGTACAAGCTCCTCTTCTACTGCCTGCTGCTCAAGCACTTGAAGTACCAACACATGTGGTCGCAATGGCAGTCGCATGGGGGGATGCATGGACCAACCTCATTCAACCATTTTGGGCACTTCCCGTACTTGCCATTGCCGGTCTAAAAGCGAAGGACATAATGGGGTTTTGCTTGTTACAACTCGTTATCAGTGGTGTGTATATCGTCACTGTTCTTTCTCTGGTTGGCACCTAATTAGGCACTGAACTAATAATAAAGAATTACCAAATGGAAATATTATTAGGTTTTTAGGGGTACAAGTTTGCATAGCTGAATATGGGAGCCTAAATTTTAACCATATGCAGTGGAGGATTTAATGAGCAAACTTAACCAAGGGAAGGTGACAGCGAGATATCGAGTAGCCGTCGTTGACGACTCTCGTGCAATACTCGTTGTATTAAAGGCGATGTTCGAGGAATTGGGTATTAAGGATGTGTCATCGTACGATGATGCCCACAAAGCTTTTCAGGATATCGAAAAAGCGCCGAGCCTTTATGACCTTGTCCTAACTGATCTTAATATGCCTAATATGGATGGCATCGAGTTTATTCGCAAGCTGGGTAACATAGATTTCCCTGGCGCGGTGGTGATCATCTCGGATATGCCGCAAGAGGTCATAAGCCTTGCAAGTAAGCAAGCGCGTCAAAACAATGTCCACCTCCTGGGTAACATTGCAAAGCCTGTGCACATTGATAAAGTCCAACACTTGTTTCACAAACTAGATTGTTTGCGGATGTTCGATGAGGATCCTCTGGCGAACATCTCTGAACTCGCATTACTAGATGCCATAAGCCATAACCGCATTCTTCCTATGTACATGCCCAAAGTGAATATGGTTACAGGCAAAGTGCAGTCGCTCGAAGTTATGTCGTGTATCTTACCGCGTGGTGGCGGGGAAATGTCTGAATCGAGCTGTTTTATTGGCGTTGCACGAACGAACGAGTTGTTAAATTTACTGACGTTTCAACTCATTGAGAAGGCATCTAAGGATTTGGATCACTTTCGCAACACCTATTCAGATGACTTGAAGCTTGCTATCAACTTGCATCCTTCACAGCTCGCAGACCTAAATTGTCCTGACAAATTCACCTTAATCTTATCACTGAATAACCTCAATCCCAGTGACGTGGTTATTGAAATCAGTGAGCATCAACCATTGAGTGAAGACAACGTGTTAGAAACCATAAATCGCCTCAAACTGCGCGGTTTCGAACTTTCACTTGATGAGTACGGTAGTGGATTTACTGACAGCCAGCTGATGTACAAGTTGCCCATAGACGAGATTAAGATTAGCTACCCATTGATAACAGAGATTGAGAAAGATCACTTTAGCCAAGCCATTGTCCATGAGATAGATGATATTACCACTGACAGAAAGCTAAACATGGTTGCCTGCGGTGTTGCTCGCCAGCAAGAACTTGATTACCTAACGGCTAAATTTCCAAAAATATACATACAAGGGCCACTTATCACAAAGGCGATGAAACGCAGCGACATGGTTCAGTGGCTAAAAGAACGCAAGCAATCCGCAAAGACTAAGCACATGTAGCGCTCCCTGAATATTGATATTTTTGGTACAAAAGACTACAAATAAACTATCGCTTTCGTTGTACCTAATAATGAAATATCTTATGGAGTATCGTAAAATGTCGAAGTTGTTAGTTGTGATGATGCAAAGGTTTGCATTAAACAGTTCTAGGCACTTTTAGTGCGCAGTTAGATAAAGATATTCTAGGTATACCTTGCATGCCCATAAATGTGTTACTTGTTGAAGACGATGATTTATTAGTTAAGCGCATTCAAAGCCATTTCAGCAATACTGAATTTTTAATTCATGTTGACAGTACAGGCGGTTGTGCACTGTCAATGGTTCAAACTTCCCTTGCGCAGCCCGAACAAGCTATTCAGCTCGCTATTGTTGATATTGTTTTGCCTGAAAAAGACGGGTTGCTGCTCGCGAAAGAGCTAACGACACTCACCGAAATCGGGGTAATTATGCTGTCGAGCCGAGATTCTCAGTCTGACCGTATCGCCGGTCTCGCTCAGGGAGCAGATGACTATATTTGTAAACCTGTTGATTTACTTGAACTCGAATTGCGTATGCGCGCCGTTTATAAACGCCTCAGCGCGACTCAGTCGCAAGATGATGATTCAACTGAATACATTGAGTATGCTGATTTTAAATTGCATCCTGACAACCGAACACTTATCACTAGTGCGCAAGAAGAAATCCGCCTAACGGAAGCCGAACACAAAGTACTTATCTGCTTAATTGCTAACGCAGGCAAAGCAACATCTCGTGAAAAAGTATCTGAAGAAATAGGGCAACCCGATTGGAGCCCTACAGATAGAACTGTGGATGTATTGATAGGCCGCCTGCGTAAAAAACTAGGTGACGAGAAAGAGCAAAAACGCATTGTCACAGTACGCGGCAAAGGCTACATGCTCTCTTCAGGTTAAAATATCAGTTTATTTTGCTCATAAGCAGCAAGCGCTTGCTGAAATTCACTGGTATCAAAAGCTTGATCATCCGCTTCATCAACCGCTTGCTGTTGAAAACTTATCGCTTGCTCAAAGTTACCCAATTTAGCATGCGCTGCCGCCAAGTAAGCGTACGCCATAGGATGATCGTTGCTATCCGCTACTTGCTCAGCAAATTTAATTGCCAACTCAAGCTCCTCGGGCTTATCAGAGTACAAGACATACCAACGCGCAAGTTTTCGCATGGCAATGACATCACCGTTATCAGTGGCCTTTTGCAACCAATATTTAGCTTGCTCTTTATAGACTGTTGATTCATCCGCCTGAGCCATTAAACACTTACCCAACTGCGCTTGTGCCTTTACATGTTCTTGTATCGCAGCTGCTGTTAATAAACGTAAGTTACAGTTAAGGCCCAACTCAAAAAGAGTATCACTGTGCCCACCTACCGCAGCTTTATACTGCCAATATTGCCATTGGCGCTCTTGTGCTCGGTTCACGACAGGCGTTAAATCTACATACGCATTCACCGAATAATTCAAGTAACTAGGGTCTTGGTTTTTATTGTTGTAGAAAAATCTCGCGTAATACCAGTTGTCATCGCTCAACTTATTTTGCAAGGCGCTGACTACCCAGCTTTCCATCAGATTTTCGGCTTGCTCTGTTAACTTCTTCGGTATGCCATGATGCCCTACGCTCTGCCATTGTTGCGCCTTACCTTCAGCAGTAATATTTACCAAGTAACCAAAGTTAAAGAAATTAGTTTCAATGGTGCTATCTCGCTCAAATTCTGGCTGAGTGATAGACGAAAATCGTAATTGTGGTGCAGTGCTTGTAAGTAATAACTCACTTTCATCAACAGCATAGCGTTCGGCCTGAGCATCTAGCAAACGCAGGAGCAATGCCAGTTCAGCTTGGGCATTAACATCATCACGTTTTGCTTGCGCTAATAAGGTGTCAGCTCGAGCACGGAGCTTTGCCGTGAATTCATTTTCATCAGCCCCCGCAAACACGCCTCTGACGATACCATTGCTAAAAACAGCGTCATCAGAGTTAAAACGTGTATCTTCGAGCTTTTCTGCAATACTTTGGCCGAACTCCGGTGCTGGATATGAACTTACCAACACCATGTCTCTGGGCATACCCATCTCATCTATATCGAAGACATAGCTAGCGATGCCCGGTATACCTTGGCTTTGTAAATCACTAGGATACTCTGTAGGAGGGTTTACCGTACGCTCGCGTAACGGGTTATAAGTCAGTGTTCGGCTAAGCTCATGGAAAAGGGTCTGCGTGCCAGATTTACCAAATCTGACGATCAATTGTTGCGCCAGAGCTTTGGCCTGCTTAAGCTCGTTTTTATTTAACCGGCGGATAACAGACTTACGCGCTTGTTCGGCCATCTTAAAATCATTATCTATCGCAAGCGTAAAGTAGGCATAAGCCTTAATAGGATCGGCTGCCACACCTTGCCCACGCAAATATTGTACAGCAAGATTGAATTGGCTTCGTCCATCGCCAAGCTCAGCCGTTTGCTCAAATAGAGAAAACGCTTTTTCATAATCTTGATCAAGGTAATAACTCATGGCGTCGCTCGCATTACCGAGACAAACCTGAGGTATTAGCGCTATGGCAAAAATCCAATTTTTCATTGAGCACTCCTAGTTACCGAACCAATCAATGTTAACAGTTGGTAAATGGACGTGCAATGGCAATTACCCCAGCCGCGCAACCATGCGCTCAAAGGCCCGATAACTCAATGCTTCTTTTATGCATTCTTGGGTGATCTCGCCCAGCCCAGCAAGGTCAGCAATAGTGCGTGCCACTTTGATTACGCGCTGATGAGAGCGCGGTGATAGATTTAGCTTATTAGATGCGCCACAAAGGTAATCACTGCAGGCCTCATCCAATGCGCAAAATGACGCTACTTCCTTCGTTGACAGTAACGCATTGACCTTACCTTGGCGGTGTAACTGAATCTGATAGGCGCGAATAACTCGCTCTCGTATCACAGCGCTTGATTCCTCACTTGCAGAGGATAACAATTGCTCACTGGGCACGCGCAGCAATTCTATTTGTAAGTCAATGCGGTCTATAAACGGGCCCGATATACGGGAGAGATAGCGCATAACTTGATCTGGCGTGGCCCGTTTATCTGTATGATGCCCTGTAGGGCTGGGGTTAAGTGCAGCGATAAGTTGAAATCGCGCCGGAAATTCCACTTGGTGGGCTGCACGCGAGATTGTCACATGACCCGTTTCCATTGGTTCTCGAAGGCTATCGATCACCTTGCGCTCGAATTCTGGCAACTCATCCAGAAACAATACGCCATTATGTGCCAATGAAATTTCGCCGGGTTTGGGTTTTGAAGAGCCCCCAACTAAGGCAACAGCAGAGCATGTATGATGAGGGTTTCTAAATGGTCGTACACGCCATTGAGCGACGTTCACAGCGCGACCACTTACAGAATACACGGATGCAGTCTCAAGCGCTTCTGTAATCGACATCGGCGGTAATATAGACGCAAAACGCTGGGCAAGCATTGATTTACCCGTGCCAGGGGGGCCACTAAAAAGCACGTTATGCTTGCCAGCTGCTGCGATCTCTAAAACCCGTTTTGCCAGAGCCTGACCTTTTACTTCATCAAAGTCGCCACATTGATTCTCAATGTTATTCGCACTCGTTGGCTCTGGCTCTAAAAATTGCAGACTCTGTTGCCCTGATAAGTCGTGCCACACTTCAACCAAAGAGCGGGCGCACTTAACACAATCAGTCTCAATGAGCTTGGCCTCATGACTATTTTCCTCACTCAAATAAACGAAACGACCCTCTGATTTCGCAGCAAGCACACTGGGAATAACTCCTCTTATTGGTCGAAGTTGACCATCAAGACCAAGCTCCGCCAACAGTTCTATTTTGCCAAGTTCTGTGAATTGCAATTGCCCAGAGGCTATGAGAATTCCCACGGCTATCGCTAAGTCATAGCGCCCACCCTCTTTTGGTAAATCAGCTGGGGCCAAGTTCACAACTATACGCTGACTTGGGAAAATGAAATGACTATTTTCTATGGCGCTACGAACACGATCTTTGGCCTCTTTCACCGATGTTTCGGGTAAACCAACAATATTAAAACTTGGTAGTCCGGATCCGAGGTATACTTCGACGCACACCTCTATTGCAGTGATCCCAATTTGCTCTCGCGCATAAACAGTTGCTAAAGACATTTCCCTGTCCTTGTTCCTAATAAGGAACTTTAAGTCTAGCTGGGATATCTGAAAACGTGTACGCTAATATTCCACTTCAAAGCTATCAAACGGACGACGAGTGTTGTCAGCCCACCTATCCACATCGCATGCTGATTGGCTACGCCCAAACTCATTAAACCGATATAGACAGAGGCCCCAAACAAACAAGCGACGGCATAAAGTGGGCCCTTTAATAACATAGGCACTTCGCGCGCCAATACATCGCGGATCATGCCGCCAAAGCAACCTGTGAGTACGCCCATTATAATCGCCGTCATGGCTGGCACGCCTGACTCTAAAGCTTTTTGTGCTCCCATAATAGCGAAGAAGGCAATACCCAGGGCATCCGCCAGTTGGAGCAAGTAGTGGGGGAAATTGGGTTTATAGTTAAGCCAAATAATAGTGACAAATACCGTGAGTAAAATCGTAATGAAGTAGCTCGTATCATGCACCCAAAAAACAGGAAGATCTAAAATTACATCTCTGAGTGTACCACCGCCAATAGCTGTTACCGCAGCAAGGACAATAACACCGAAGCCATCCATGCTTTTTTCATGAGCTAATAAGGTGCCAGAAATAGCAAATACAGCCACACCAAGTAGGTCGAACCAATGAAAAAGGTCAAACATATATCGCCTGAAGGAAATAATAAAAACAACAGCTTAGAACGTACAATAAACCCTAGCCATAGAAAAACAATTTATTTCCCTCCAAACGCAAAAAACCCGCTCATAGAGCGGGTTTCTTTAATTTGAAGCCTGGTGATGACCTACTTTCACATGGCAAATGCCACACTATCATCGGTTGGGGACGCCTAGTCGGGGCCGGCCTTCCGGCAGTTCCGTTTCACTTCTGAGTTCGGCATGGGCGGGGCTGGCCTTCCAGTCTGGTGGGTCCTGAACGCAAAAAACCCGCTGCATTGCTGCAACGGGTTTCTTTGAATAAGGCCCTGACGATGTTCTACTTTCACATGGCAAATGCCACACTATCATCGACGCTGTTTCGTTTCACTTCTGAGTTCGGCATGGGGTCAGGTGGTTCCAAAACGCTATGGTCGTCAGGAAAAAATTGTAAATTCGGAAAGCTTTATAAGGAAATGTCTACTTCAGTCTTTATCTCTAACTTCTAACTTAACAGTCTCACACCATTTTGGCGTTGTATGGTTAAGCCTCACGGGTAATTAGTACAGGTTAGCTTAACGCCTCACAGCGCTTCCACATCCTGCCTATCAACGTTGTAG